>NZ_JBSGTR010000001.1:0-331781 GCF_053607505.1 Rhodococcus sp. NPDC055112 | reverse complement strand
GGCGCGGACCTCGTCCGCGCCCGAGACCCGTCACCGTGTCAGTTCGGTGCGACCTGCGCCTGCGCGAGGTCGTAGACGGCCTTCTCCTGATCCACGAAGTGGGTGGCCGACATGTAGGGACGGGCGCTGTTCATGTTGGCGAGGACGGTCTCCAGGACCGGGAGGCCACCATCGGCATTGACGAAGTGGGAGGTGACGGCGACCTGGATGCCGGTACCGGTGGCCGGGTCGTACTGCTCGAACCACGGCCCGCCGCTCGCGCCGGGGCTGATGGCCGCCGGCAGCACGTCGAGGTACCTCTCGGCGATGCCCGTTGTCTGCCCGGAGCTGACCTTGAGGGTGCGGCCGTCGAAGGAGCGCTGGAGTTCGGACGGCACCCCGTTACGGTTGGCCGCGCCCGTGCGGGTCGGGACGCCGTCGACCATCGGCGGCGCGTACCAGCTCTTGATGTTGTCGGAGGGGTATCCGAAGCCGGTCAGGACCTTGCCCTGGGGCAGGTTGAAGCCGACCTGCTGACCGCCGGTGACCTGCTGGATCGGCCGGCTGTCGGTGGGGCTGTCGACCAGGAACGCCCCCATGTCGTGCCCGGGGCCTTCGCCGAACTGGCTGGCGTCGGCAGCCCATCCGTTGGTGATCCACGCACGGGTCACCCCCCACACGCCGTAGGGCGCGATGTCGGTGCCGGGCATCGTGGTCCCGCCATCGCTGCCAGGGACGTGGCGGGCAAGAGCGGCGCCGTCGAAGCCCGGGATGAAGACCGCACCGACCGTCTGCGTGGTCTCGATCCCCGTGCCGAAGTCCCAGTTGGAGGAGTCCATCAGGAGGCAGTGGGCAGCGGTGAGCACGACGCTCTGGTTGGCACTGCTGACGACGTTCGCCGAGCAACTGGTCAGAACAAAGTCGTCGCTTCTCGGCTTGGTGCGCTTGAGGAACAACTTCCCGGCGGTCTTGCGGATCTGGCCTTGGCCCGTGAAGGTGGCGCCGAGGGCGTCGCCTCCTGCCGTCGGCTCGACGATGACGTCGCTGCCCTGGCCGTCGAGCCCGTTGGCGAGGTTGTCATCGTTGAGACCGCCCTGCGCGAGCCGGTCGACGGTCCAATAGTCGACTGCGGCCTTCAACTCCGCGGCGTAGCCACTACCGGCGGCGACCATGGGCGGCAGCTCGAGGGGCGTCGTGGACTGTGCGCCCCCGGACCCGGTGTCCGATGACCCGGTGCTCGCGGACCCGGTGACGCCGAGAAGGGCGTCTGTGGACCCTGCGCTTGCCGGCGCAGAGGTGGCGAGCAGCGCCGCCGCGGTGACCGCCGCGACAGCCCAGCTGACGCCTGTCAATGTGCGCATCTTTCCCGAACCCCCCAAAACGTGAATGAACTGGTGAAGATACGGCACTCGGTGTCATGCGGTCTCGGAAATCGGACAGGACAGGCCCAGCCCTGCCAACTCCGGATTCACAGATGAGCGAGCACTAAGAGGTACCGCCCGAGGGGTCACCGCGGGAGTTGGGCCTGGATCGGTCGCAGGAACCGTCCGGCCGCGTCCACCGCTGGGGCCGAGCTGTCCGCCCCCGCGACGAACACCGCGAAGGTCACGTCGCCGTCGATGCCGACGAACCAGCCGTGCGCGGGGGCGTCGCCCACCTCGGCGGTGCCGGTCTTGCCGCGCAGGTCGGCGATGTCCGCGAGCTGGGTGGCGGTGCCCGACGTGATCGTCTCGCGCATCATGGTCCGCAGCTGCTCGGTGACCTGCGGGGGCGCCGGGGCCGGTGTCGCGTTCGCGACGCCCGGCATCCCCGCGACCAGTGTCGGAGCCGGCGTGGAGCCCTTGGCGATAGAGGCCGCCACGAGCGCCATCCCGAACGGCGTCGCCGTCACCTGCCCCTGCCCGATCGCGGATTCGACGCGCTGCGCCGGGGTGTCCGCGGGCGGCACGCTGCCGGTCACCGTGGTCAGCCCCGGCGTCACGTAGTCCACCCCGAGACCGAACTGCAGGGCGGCATCAGGCAGTGCGGACGGCGGCAGGGCGACCGCGAGCGCGCCCATGGTGGTGTTGCAGGAACGCGCGAACGCGGTGTGCAACGGCACCGAACCGAGGTCGAAGTTGTCATCGTTGGGAATGGTGCGGCCCTCGATGTTCGCGCTGCCCGGGCACGGCAGCACGGTGTCGGGGGTAACCGAACCCGATTGCAGCGCTGCGGAAGTGGTGACCGTCTTGAAGGTCGACCCGGGCGGGTACAGGCCGGTCAGCGCGATCGGGCCCTGCGCGGTGGCGGCCGGGTTCTGCGCCACCGCGAGCACCGCCCCTGTGGACGGCCGTAGTGCCACGATCGCGGACTGCTGCGGGAGATCGGCGATGGCCGCCTGGGCGGCGCCCTGGATCGCGGGGTCGAGGGTGGTGGCGATGTCGGGCTGAATCGTGCCGTCCTCACCGGCCAGCCGCTGCGCGGATCCGTTGGCGGACACCAGCTGTACCGCCCAGCCCGCGGAGGCGTCCTGGCCCTGCTGCCACAGCCCCCGGAGTCCGTCGAGGGTCGGTGAGGTCATGGCCTTGTCCGCGGTGAGCAGCCGGGCCTGCTTGACCAACTGCACGCCGGGGACCGCTGCGAGCCGATCGGCGATCGGCTGGAAGTCCACGTCCCGCAGTGTGATCGCAGTGACGGTCTTGCCCTGGGAGCCGGCCAGGTCTGCCTGCAGCGAGGCCGCGGTGACCGTGGGGGCCACCGGGCCGACCAACTGCGCGACCGCGGCGGCGGTGCCTGCCGGATCGGCGATGGTCGCCGGGTCGAGATTGACCAGGGTGACGGTCTGCTCGGTCATCAGCGGGCGACCGGCCGCGTCGAGCACCTGCGGGGAGCCACCGGCGAGGGTGGTGTAGCGCAGCGTGCTGTCCGCCGTCAGCCCCGGGGCCAGCAGCTGCGGGTCCCATGGGATCTTGCCGCCGTCGGCGACGGCCTGGCCGCCGCCGGTCGTGGTGTAGCTCCAGGTCTGTGCCGAGTCGGTCTCGGCGGTCGGGGTGGCGCTCGTCGTCCCGGCCGTCGGCGTCGTGGTGGACTCCGCCTCGGGTTCGGGCTCGGCGCCGAGGATCCAGTCCGCGTCGAGGGTGAAGGTGCCCGCATCGCTGTCGGTGCCCGCGACTACGAAGGTCGCGTCCCTGGCGGCGAGGCCGTCGAACATCTGGGTGATCGCAGCCGCCGCTGCCGCCGGGTCGCTGGTGAGGTCAGCGGCCGCCTGCGCGTTCCGCTGGGTGAGCGCGTCGGCGAACTGCTGCGCTGCGATCTCCGTTTCCGACTCGGTCTGCCCGATGGTGCATCCGCCCAGCACCAGTGCCGACACCGCGATCCCCGCCACACTCAGCTTCATCCGCATGGCCTCGAGGTTAGGCGGCCCGGCCGCCGGCGCGCAGTTTCCGCACCTCGCGCCACCAAGGTGGCGCCGATCCCGGGGTGGCGAGGATCCATTCCCTGGGTGGCCGAGCCGCACCCTTGGGTTGCTTCTGAGCGGTGCCCGGACTGGGCAGAGTTGTCCCTGTCACCAACGCACCTCACCCCCATCACCCCAGGAGATACTGAATGTTCAACGCCCGTCGCACCTTTGCCGTCGTCGCCATCGCAGCCCTTCCGATCCTGAGTGCCTTCGGGGCGGCGTCCGTCGCCAACGCCGAGCCCAGCACCCCCATCGGCCCAAACGGTCCGACGGGGCCGTGCCCGATCGTGAACACCGACGACCAGGGCAATGAAACGGTGATTAACAAGAAGCCCGGCGATGTCAGCCACGGCCTGGTGTGCGGCGCGGACGGCGAATGGCACATGCCTGCGAAGGCCGGCGGCGCCAGCGGTCCCGGGAAGATCCAGACGCAGCCGGGGCTGTCGCAGGGCTAGGAGCCGGGTTCCTCTTGCCCGAATGGCGAGTGCCCCGCATCGATACCGATGCGGGGCACTGTCGCCGGGGGCCGCGTTGCCTCCCGATCCCGTCGAGGCCAAGCGGTCAGGCGGACCGGTAGCTCGCGCGTGCAAGCACTGCAACTTCTCCTGCGACCGCTGCTGAAAGATTGATCGTGCAGGAGTCTTCGGCAACCTGTTCGACGACCGCGGACAGATCCACTCGAGTGTTCGACGGGATCAGTGCGAGCGAGTCAATCAGTTCGGACGATGTCAGGATTGCCTTCCGTCCAGCCAGAATTTCGGACGCCAGGATCGCCCCGAGCTCGAACTTCGCGCTCAACAGGTAAGCGATCGGCATCGCTGGGTAACCCGAGAAGTGGCCGATGCACTGCTCAGGGGACACACTCGAAAAGGCTGTCGCTGAACCTGTTTCGACACGCACGTCGTGTATCGGCATCGGGGCCGTGTACGGGTTCGAAGGCAGATCATCATCTGTGTCACGTCTGAGATACCCAAAGAACTTGCCGAACGCCGACTCGGTGAAGACGCTGTAGCCGATCTCCATGTGAATCGCGGAGCCCCCGCCAATGGTCACCGTGCACTGCGCTTTCGCGGTTCGCTGGGAAGTGAGTGCGCCGGTTGCCTCGGCCGAGATGATCGCCCCTGGTACGTACCCTGTGTCGCTCAGGGGCGTCATGGTTCCGGTTCGCGCGAGGTAGTAGCGTCGACCGCCATCGTCAAATGAACTCGCGACGGCGCACAAACCCGCAATGGCCGAATGCCGGGCGAGTTCAGCCACCGTGATCGGCCCGTCATCGCCCGGGTCGACTTCCGTCGGGAAGGTGCAGGTCACCGTCCCCTCGGAGAGGATAGCGAGGTCCTGTAACGCAAAATATGGCGCCCGAACACAAATCCGATTCAACAGTGCATCGACACCTTCATCAACAAAAGACGTTGAGAGTGGCGAGAACTTGACGGTGCTGTTCAGATTTTCCACGGCAACCTCCGCTGGTCAGTAACCAAACATGGGCTCGGCAGGAGAACTGAATTGGGATTGAAATGGCGGGACGCGCGTCGAATCGAGGCTGGCATGCCAATCAGCGGATGTCAAACATAACCCTCCAGAGTTGCTGAACCGGACCGATTTTGATGACTCTTCCGACTTGGCGGGCGCACGCCCAACATGCCCGTCGACGTTGATTATCTGGCGCCCAAAAGTGGAATTAATCCGACCAATTTCAACCAAATTGTTGCGCACCAATAACCAGAAGATGGCGCGGAGAATATTTGGAACTTCGGGCGCCGCGGCGATCCTGATCCTGGCCGCCGTGGGCAAAGTCGTTCGCCGGGATCGCCAGGCTTCGCCGATGCGGCCTAGACCGGGGCACCCTCCCGGCAGCACCCGCGTAGCGCTATCGCCGAAAGGAGCGTATGACTGTAATCAAGTAATCAGCGCAACCTTAGAGGTGAGCTCGATGGGATACACGGGACACGGCGGCCGCAGGTTCGGACGGCCCGGCGGCTGGCAGCAGGCGGACACCCCCGACGCGAGCGACGCGAGCGAGTGGTTCGCCGGACGACTACCCGAGGACTGGTTCACCGGTCCGGCCACGGTGGTGGTCGACCGCGAGGAGATCGTCGTCACCGGCGAGTTGCCCGCACCGGAAGAGACCTCCCAGGCCGCCGTCGACGGCCGGATCTCCCGGTTCCGGGAGACAACCAGGGCGGACCGGATGCGGATCGCCGACGAGGCCGAGGCCCGCTACGGGCGCAAGGTCGCGTGGGGCGTCACCGTGGGCGAGCGGCACGTGCTGTTCACCCATCTGGCGGTGCCGGTGATGACCCGGCTGCGCCAGCCCGAGCGGCGGGTGCTCGACACCCTTGTCGACGCCGGGGTTGCCCGATCCAGGGCCGACGCGCTGACCTGGGCGGTCAAGCTCGCGGGCGAGCACAGCGAACAGTGGCTCGCCGAACTGCGCGAGGCGATGGGCCGGGTCGACGAACTGCGGTCCGAGGGACCGAACATCTGAGGCGCCGCTCATAAATCCCTTGTCGAACCGCCGGGGTCGTCCTATCGTGGTGGACGTCTTGTCGTCGACGATCGGAGAAGGGCCCTTGCTCATTCAGAGGTAGTGAACGCATCGCGTCGCGTGCTCGTGCACGCCGTCGCACAGCAACCCACCTCTAGGAGCACCCATGGCCCAGCCCTATCTCGCCCTTTCCGATCTCGCCTTCAGTTGGCCGGACGGCGACCCCGTCTTCGACGGCCTCGACGCCGTGTTCGGCAGCGGCACAACCGGACTCGTCGGCCTCAACGGCGCAGGCAAATCCACGCTGCTCCGGCTGATCGCCGGCGAGCTGACCCCCGACCGCGGTTCGGTGACCGTGCACGGGTCGCTGGCGTACCTGCGCCAGGACCTCGCCCTCGACCCGGGCCGACGGGTGGACGCCATTCTCGGCATCGAGTCGGCGCGAAAGGCACTGCACCGCATCGAATCCGGTGCGGGAACGGACGAGGACTTCGCCGTCGCCGCCGGACACTGGGACATCGAGGAACGCGCTGTCGCCACGCTCGACCGGCTGGGGCTCGCGCATATCGCCCCCTCGACGGACGCGCTCGACCGGACCGTCGGCACGCTGTCCGGCGGAGAGACGATGCTGCTCGGCCTCACCGCCGCGCTGCTCGGCGACCCGCAGGTGCTGCTGCTGGACGAGCCGACCAACAACCTCGACCTGGCCGCGAAGGCCAGGTTGTATGCGGCGGTCGGACAGTTCCCCGGCACCGCGATCGTGGTCAGCCACGACCGCGAGATGCTCGAGCGGATGGGGTCCATCGCCGAGCTACGCCGCGGGGAGGTGCGGATGTTCGGCGGCAACTTCAGTGCCTACCGAGCCACCATCGACGCCGAGCAGGAGGCGGCCCGCGCGGCGGTCCGCGACGCCCGCAGCGACGTGCGCAAGCAGGGCCGCGAGCTGGTCGAGGCGCAGACCAAGCTGGATCGTCGGCTGCGTTTCGGCAAGAAGATGGAGACGAACAAGCGGGTGCCGAAGATCATCTCCCACGAGCGCAAGCGTCAGGCCCAGGTGTCGGCGGGCAAACTCCGCGGCAGCCACATCGACAAGCTGGAGGAGGCCAGGCAGACCCTCACCGAGGTCGAGGATCTGATCCGCGACGACCGCGAGATCCGAATCGACCTGCCGGAGACCGCCGTCCACCCGGGCCAGCAGGTCATCGAACTCGAGGACGTCACCCTGGCCTGCGGTCCGACGGTGTCGCTGACCGTGTCCGGGCCGGAGCGCATCGCGCTGGTCGGGCGCAACGGTATCGGCAAGACCACCCTGCTTCGCGCGATCACCGATGCGGGCCCGCGGGTGCCATGGCGGTCCCTTCCGCAGCGGCTCGACATCTTCGACGGCGACCGCACGGTTGCGCAGAACGTCGCCGACGCCGCACCGCACGCGACCCCGGAGCAGATCCGGGCGCGGCTGGCCCGGTTCCTGTTTCGCGGCAACGCGGCCGACGCTCAGGCCTCGGCACTGTCCGGCGGTGAACAGCTGCGCGCGGCGCTGGCGATGATCTTGCTGGCCGAGCCCGCACCCAGGCTGCTGATGCTCGACGAGCCGACCAACAACCTGGACCTGCCCAGCCTCGCGCACCTCACGTCGGCGCTGTCCGAGTTCCGCGGCGCGCTCGTGGTCGCCAGCCACGACCTGCCCTTCCTCCGGGAGATCGGGGCGACCCGGTGGCTCGAACTCACCGAGGACGGGCTGCGGGAGGTGGATCCGCGTTAATCTCGGAGTCGGGCCGGCCACACCGCCGGCCGGCTGTGCCTGCAACCCGATCCGAGGACACCGATGACCGACGACGTACGCATCCACGCCTTCCGCGACGACGCCCTCGGCGACCTCGACGCCACCGGCATCGCCGAGCTGATCGCCTCCGGGCAGTTGTCCTCCCATGAGGCGGTGCTGGCGTCGGTCGAACGCGCCGAGACGGTCCGGGACTCGCTCAACGCGATCGCCTTCACCGACTTCGATCGGGCACTGAGCAGAGCCGCGGGGCCGCACACGGGCGTCTTCGCGGGCGTCCCGACGATCGTCAAGGACAACGTCGACGTCGCGGGCCTGCCGACCAATCACGGCAGCGCGGCGTTCGTTGGGCGGCCCGCCCGCGCGGACAGCGACTTCGCCAGGCAGTTCCTGTCCACCGGCGCGGTGCCGATCGGCAAGAGCCGGCTGCCCGAGTTCGGCTTCAGCGCCTCGAACGAGTACGCGACGGCCGAGCCCGTGCACAACCCGTGGAATCCGGCGTACTCCTCCGGAGCCTCCTCCGGGGGATCCGCGGCGTTGGTCGCGTCCGGGGTACTCCCGTTCGCGCACGCCAACGACGGCGGCGGATCGATCCGGATCCCCGCGGCCGCGTGCGGTCTCGTCGGCCTCAAGCCCACCAGGGGGCGCACGGTCGCGGACCCCGCGGACCGCGCGATGCCGATCCGCATCGTCGCTCAGGGCATGCTGTCGCGATCGGTCCGGGACACCGCTCGGTTCTATGCCGCGGCCGAAACCTACTACCGCAACCCGAAACTCCCGCCCATCCGGCTGGTCGAGGGCCCGGGACGCACCCGCCTGCGGATCGGCGTGATCATCGACTCGATCACCGGCATCCCCACCGACGACGAGACCCGTGCCTCCGTCACGGCGACCGCGGACCTGCTCGACGGGCTCGGCCACCATGTCGAGGAGGCGCCGCTGCCGGTCGATCGGTCGTTCGTCGAGGACTTCTCGAACTACTGGGGGTTCCTGTCGTTCGCGATCTGTGCGGGCGGAAAGCGAATGCTCGGCCCGGACTTCGACAAGGCCAAGACCGACAACCTGACCCGCGGGCTGGATGCGATGTACCGCAAGAACATCGCGAAGACTCCGCAGGTGCTGTATCGGCTGCGGCGCACCCACCGGCAGTACGCGGAGGTGTTCCAGAAGTACGACGTACTGCTCTCACCCGTCCTCGCGCACACCACCCCGAGTCTCGGATATCTCTCTCCTGCACAGAGTTTCGAGGAACTGTTCACCAAGCTGGTCAACTACACCGCGTTCACCCCGCTGAACAACGCGTCCGGCGGACCCGCCATCTCGCTGCCGCTGCACGAGACCGCCGGGGGGCTGCCGCTGGCCTCGCATTTCTCGGCCGACCACGGCGACGAGCGCACCCTGCTCGAGCTCGCGTTCGAGCTGGAGGAGGCCCGCCCGTGGCGGCGGATCCAGGACTGACGGCGACCGACGGGTCGCGGCTCACTCCCGCCGCAGCGGTTGGGTGGTGCACCGGAACGACCCGCCGAAGCCGCGGGTGATCGCGAAGTCCACGTATTCGACGGTCACGCCGTGCGCGGCGATCCGGTCACCGATGTGACGGAAGGCCGGATCGGTGACGTAGACCTCCGGGCTGATGGGCAGGCCGTTGGTACCGAGGTCGATTCCGTCGCTCTCGCTGATCTCGATCCGCTCCCAGCCGCGTAGCGCGGCGGGCAGGCCGTCGAGGAGCGCGTCCGGGCACGCGACCAACAGCCCCTCCCGAATCAGGCCGAGGGCACAGTCGAGGTGCAGGAAGTTCGGCGCGAGGCGGACGGTCTCCACGGTGTAGCCCAGTGGGGTGAGCAGCTTCTCCAGCCAGTGGATCCCGAGGGCGTTGGACGCCAGCCCGGAGTTGCCGACGAAGACCCGCTTCTCGTGCACGAGCACGTCACCGCCCTCGAGGAAGGGCCCGGCGCCCAGATCACCCGGCGCCCCGTCTGGCACCGCGGGCTGCGGCAGCGCCAGGTATGAACAGCGCCCCTCGAGCGCCCTGGCGGTGAGGATGTCGCGGCTTGGCAGCACCTCCCGCCTGCGGTGGGGCAGCCTCAGATTCCCCTCGACGACGATGTCGCCGATGGTGAACCAGGGGTCGCGGACGAAGAAGTTCGCGTAGCCGTTCGAGCCGCCTGCCGCCTTCTCCGCATCGGTCAGCAAGCGCGGGCGCAGGACCTCCACGCCATGGCGTTCGAACACCGAGCACAGGTTCTCGCGTTCGGATTCCCAGAGCCGCTGGCGGTCGGGATAGACATCGCCGTGATCGCGTCCGAGCATGCGCTCGAGGAGCGGGCGCGCCTCGGGCGGGAGGAACGACACCTCGCCGGCCGACACCTCGTCGGGAGCGCAGAACTGTGACCGGGCAACGGCGACAGTCCGTAGGGGCGCGAACTCACTGCGCACCATGACTCGGCCATGGTCGGGTTCTGCTCCGGTCGAATCCGTGACGGCTTCCATCGAGTCCCTCCACCCTCAGACATCGTGACCCGGTACCGATGCTAGTTGGCCGCTGCGGCCTGGCACGCTGGTCAGGTGAACTCGTACTGGGCGCAGTGGTCGGCTTACCTCCCCATCGCCATCGCCGCCGCAATGGTCCTGTTCGGCCCACTGTGGTCTCTGACCCGGCACGCGGTAACGCTCGTGCACGAGGCCGGGCACGCGATCGCCGCGGTCGTGACGGGCCGTCGGCTCACCGGGATCCGGCTGCACTCGGACACCTCGGGCCTCACGCTCTCACGCGGCAAGCCCCGCGGCCCCGGCATGGTGCTCACCGCGGCGGCAGGCTTCCTGGCGCCCTCGCTGCTCGGCCTCGCAGGCGCGCTCCTGATCGCGGCAGGCCAACTCCCGGTGCTGCTGTGGGGCGCGGTCGCGCTGATCGTCGCGATGGTGCCGTTCATCCGCAACATCTTCGGGCTGCTGGTGCTGGTGGTCTGCGGGTCGGCGATCGGCGTCGTCGCCTACTACGGATCCCCCACGCTGCAATTACATTTCGCGTACACCGCGATCTGGCTGCTGCTGTTCGGCAACCTGCACACCATCGTCGAGGCCGCCCGCACCCGCTCCGGCCGTTCGGATCTCGACCAGCTGCGGTCGCTGAGCCACCTACCGCGGTTCATCTGGGTGATCCTGCTGGTGGCCGTCGCGGTCGGAACCGGGGTGCTGGCCTGGCAGGCGCAGTACCTCGGGTAGGAGTCCGCCAGCACTATGCACTGCCTGCCTCCACCGACCCGTTGATCTCCCGGATCACCGTGACCAGTTCATCGTTTGGACCTGACCGACCAGCCGCGTCAGCCCCAGTCGCGCGGCGTATGTGAAGGGTCGCCACTAACAGCAGCTTCGGATCCATCGCCCGTGCCTGGTTGGGGTTGGCGCGCATCAGCAGATCGACACGAGGCCTGCAGGAAGTCTAAGTTGCCAACACCCACGGGCCCTCCCCTTGTGATGTCTACAGTTTGCTGATCTTGGCACAGCACGGAATTCTCTGCCCGAACTCAGGGAACTTCAGCCGCACCAAGAGGCCAGTTATCTTGACACTTCGTCAGTGAATAATCGACCGCGAGGAGGACATGAACCCTCATTCGTACCACAACGGCACGCCTGAAATACGCGGCCCAACGCCTAGCGCATTAGAATGCATTAGAACAACACCTCGGCAACTCCTTCATTACCGAACCAATTCACCCTTCAATGCCACTCTTGTCACATCTTCGCTACAGCGTTCCCTAATCGCCGGAGTGCCCCCTATACGCAACCGCCGCGTCAAAGTTTGAACTCAGATATGGCGTGAAGCCAAGTATGCAGATTGACAAAGAGATAAGATCTCGCATATCCATGCGTCTCAGCGCATTCCCAGGCGTGCCACCGTGGCGTATTCCAGGATAGTCCGAGGCGAAGCCGTATAGATTCTTCATTGCGTCACGCACCTTGGCATGCGGCCAAGAGTCCAGTTCATCGCAGATTTTTCCAAGGGTCGATCCCTTTGATTTCGGATGTGTTTGACCAAGCGCTTCGAGCAGGTTCATTTGCTTCTGAATGCAAGTCCGGATCCTGCCGTCAGATTCTCCAGTCGATAGGTCGAAGAGCGACTGCTCCAGGTCTACCATCAGCGATTCGAGATGCGAATCTAGCCGTGCAGTCGAACGAAGATCACCCAGCGCCCCTACAAATAGACCCTCAAGCGAAGGATAGAGTCTTCCGAATTCATCGACTGAGTACCTGAGGTTGTGACGATCAATGAAGGAGTTGAGAAGACCGCAGTAGGTGCGTGCCACATCCGTTTCGAAGCTATCATCGAGCACTCCCCAAACTGCGCTCAGGAACCGTGCTGCGGATTCTTCGCCGGAGAAATCGCCACTACTAGTGGAAATGAACGCATCTTGACTTAGGAGTCGATCCGCCACCACACTAGCAAAATCCCCTTCGTCCACATGGTGGACAAGGTATCCCGAGACTTCACGATAGAGTTCGCAATAGAGGTCATCTGGAGAGTCGTCGGACGACGACAAAGGCAACCACACTTCTTGAATCATGTGGTTCCAAACCGGCAAGAAGCCGCCCCTCACGGCATTATCCCAGCAAAAGCGCGGGCTTGAATGCTTTGAAATAGAGCATCCAACTCTCTACGCGATTTATCCATGAGGCCTCTCATTATCCGAACAGCCGAAGCCTTCGCATCAAACCTAACCTGTTCATCGAGCGGGGGGACGTAGACGTCCAAACGCGCTAGATCCTCCTTGCTGATCCTAGGCATCAAACTACCGCTAGATAAGCTACCCAAATCCAAAAAGGATAACCAGCAGTACATGTACCCAGTAGTCAGCTGCCCATAATTTGGCACTATACCCATCATATTCGGGTCCAAAATGGCAGGACGGAAGATTATTCGCTTCTCATTTGCGCCGATCGCACCCCCCCTCTTCGGAAGAAGGATCGCACCTGCTGGCACAGTTGACGCAATAGATCCCGGGCTTGGGGACCATTGAGCGCTGGAAACGACTACCTCCTGATTGTAGGGCGAATTCATATCGGATACTCTGATCAGTAGGTACCCGCCTTCTTGCCGATGAAACGGAACACCGTCTGGAAGGGCTGAACCGCCGAACATTGTCGTGCATTCTGCGAGCTTCATCTTCGACCAGCGCGCGGCCCCAGCCATCGGATGATCAAACATATCAATGAAGATCGACTGCGTTAGCTCATCTAATCGACCCATGGCTTCATGGCGCTTAGTACGCAGGGCGTCGATTTGGTCGAGGATCGCTGCAATCCGGCGCTGCTCAGAGAGAGGCGGGAGCGGGATAGTCGATGCCTTCACAATCTGATCCGACACCGCAGGATACCTCGAATCCGTCGCTTTGCTCACCATGTCAGCAACAAAAGCTGGGTTCCTGACCCACTGATACAGATACCGACTGTCTATCGCGGGCGATGCTCTCAGAACGCTAAAATCCGTCGAGCCAGTTGCGCCATCAAGCTCATCTTGCACGTGAGCGACAGCGTTGAGACTTGGCCGGACGGTTGCGACCAGTACATCACCGGCCGCCAATCGTTGCCTGGCCCGGCTGGGTGCGTCTAAACCAGTCAGTGCCTGGTGGGCAGTAATTGCTTTGCAGGACTGATCAACTGAGCTCAGGGCGACATAAAGAAATTCAGAACTCGGCGCGGCGACGGAAGGGTCCCAAGTCGACACCGTCTCACAAATCTCCCCTAGCGCCACCATCGGCCACACCGTCACTGCGCACCCCCGGCCAGCATCGCCCGAAGTTGCACAGTGCCGTCGCAGATCTCCTTTTCCAACTGGTCCAGCTCATCGAGAATGATTGCTGGAGCACGATGCTCGGCCTCCTCGTGCACAAATTCCTTGTATCGATTAGGCGAAAGGTCGTAACCCTGCGCCGCAATTTCCGTACTCCGCACGTTAAATGACTGCTCGGTCCGAGCTCGCTCCAATTCTGAGCCGCTTCGTAATCGCCAGCGACGCAGCACATCCGGCAGGTTGTTCTTTGCGTGCTCTTCGTCGGTCAACGAGGCCAAGGGCCCTCGCTTCTCCTCATCCAGCAGTGCAATCCGCTTGTCATCCAACGACCACCCGTCCGCCTGCAGGTCGTAGAACCAAACGGTGTCGGTGCCGCCTGAATCGGTCCTGGTAAAGAACAGGATCGCCGTCGATACCCCGGCGTACGGCTTGAACACCCCGGAAGGCAGCTTCACCACCGCGTCCAACTTCTGTTCCTCCACCAGGATTCGACGAAGCTCCTTGTGCGCCTTCGAACTTCCGAACAGCACACCGTCCGGCACGATCACTGCCGCCCGTCCGCCCGGCTTGAGCAGACGTAAGTACAGTGCAAGGAACAGCAGTTCTGTCTTCTTGGTCTTGACTACCTGCTGCAGGTCTTTCGCGGTGTTCTCATAGTCCAGCGACCCTGCGAACGGCGGGTTCGCGAGGATCAGAGAGTACGCCTCGGCGTCTCCGGTGTTGGTCTCCGCCAGCGAGTCCCGGTACCGGATGTCCGGCTGGTCCACGCCGTGCAGCAGCATGTTCATCGAGCCGATCCGCAGCATCGTGTTGTCGAAGTCGAAGCCGTGGAACATGTCGTGGTGGTACTGCTCGCGGCCGGCGCCGGAGTTGATCGACTCGGCATGGTTGGCCCGCATGTACTCCGTCGCGCCGACGAGGAAGCCGCAGGTGCCGGACGCGGGGTCGACGATCCGGTCGCCTGGCTTGGGCTCCATCATCTCCACCATCAGCTGGATGATGTGCCGCGGCGTGCGGAACTGCCCGTTCTGCCCGGCGCTGGCGATCTTGGCGAGCAGGTACTCGTAGATGTCGCGCTTGGTGTCGAGATCACCCATCTGCACCTTGTCGAGGCGGTCGATCACCCGCTGCAGCATCCCCGCATTCGGGATGGTCAGACGCGCGTCCTTCATGAAATGCGCGTACGTGGAGTCGTCGCCGCGCATCGACTTGATGAACGGGAACACCCGCTGCTCGACCACCGCGAACGCCTCGTCGGCATGCATGTCCTTGATCCGCGACCAGCGCAGGTCGTCGTAGTCGCGGCCTTCCTCGTCCTTCCCGAGAGGGAAGGGATTGCCCTCGATCAGGGTGCCCAGCAGGTTCGCCTTGTTCAGCGCATTCGTCTGCTCGTCGTCGAGGCGGCGGATGAACAGCAGGTAGGTGATCTGCTCCATCACCTCGAGCGGGTTGGAGATGCCGCCGGTCCAGAACGCGTCCCAAACCGCGTCGACCTTGCTCTTGGTGTCACCTGTGATCACAGCTACCGCTACCTGCCTCTACCGCTCGACGAAGACCAACAAAACTGTATAGACCGCCCCACCGACACCTCCGCAAACCGCGACATACGAGCAGGCTGCGGCACCGATCGATACAGTCCCCCGAGTCAGCGATCCAATCCAGCCAAATCGCCATACTCGAACAAGTGTTCGGGTAAAATCGACATATGGACCTCAGCGATCTGCTCAACCGACCACAGGACGTGGTCGCGTGGCGGATCGACGAGCGCGAACTCGTAACCTTGGTGCCGGAACTGTCGAAGCGAATTCTCCAGCTCGAGGCGCTTCGGGTGCGACTGGCGCAGGAGGCCGCGTTCCGCGGAGTGGTCACGCTGACGGGCGCGTCATCCGCCGTGGGCTGGCTCGCCGAGTCGTCGAAACTCACCCCCGGCCACGCCAAGCGCGTGATGTCGCTCGGCGCCGACCTCGATCACTTCCCCGACGTCAAAGCCTCGTTCGAGAACGGCGACATCGACACCGAGCAGGCCCGATCGATCATCGGACTACTCCACAAGATCCCCGACTACACCTCCGACATCAAGAACTCCGCCAACGGCGGCACATTCGACGACCCCGCCGCCGAATGCTCCGACCAGTGCACCAAGTACCTCCTCACCAACGGCACCCGGGAGAACGCCGAGGACACCCGCAGGCGGGTCGCCGGACTGGCCTCGATGCTCCAACCCGACGACACGAATCCGCCCGACGACGAGAACGAGAGACTCAACGAGTTCTTCGCCTCCCGCACCGCCGGTGGCCGACTACGCGTCAAAGGACACTTCGACAAGGCCACCGGCGAGCAACTGATGACCGCCCTGTCCGCACTGTCCAAGCCACAGCCCGGCCGCAACACCACCAGCGGCGATCGTGAACCCGACTCCCGTTCCGCACCCCAGCGACGCGCCGACGCCTTCGCAGACATCGTCCGCCACTACCTCGATTCCGGCGCCACCCCCGGCGAGGGCGGCGAGCGGCCCCACATGACCGTCTTCGTCGGCCTGGGCGACCTCGCCAACGCGACCCGCGGCGCAGACGCCGAACCCGACAAGATGCCGCCGGGCGGAGCGCGCCTTGACACGGACAACCCGCATCAAGGCCAGCAGCGCCGAGTCCAACAGCACGACCACTCAGGGCAACCCGGCTCGTCCTTCATCCGCCGAGGCCCCGCATGGATGCCCTGGCTCGGACCGATCGGCCTGCGCCTCGCCGTCACCCTCTCCTGCGACGCCTCGATCACCCCGATCGTCATGGACGACGACGGCAACCCACTCGACGTAGGCCGCACCACCCGCACCATCCCCCGCCGACTCCGCCGCGCACTCGACGCCCGCGACTGCGGATGCGCCTTCCCCGGATGCGGCCGCCCCGCCGCCTGGACCGACGGCCACCACGTCCACCACTGGTCGGACGGCGGCGAGACCAAACTCTCGAACCTGGTACTGCTCTGCAGGTTCCACCACACACTCATCCACAAAGGCGACTGGCAGGTCCACATCGGCAACGACCAACACCCATGGTTCACACCCCCGAACTGGATCGACAACAAGCGAAAACCCATCCCCGCCCACAACCGAAGTCAGCTGGTACTCGCCTGCTGACCCCACTCCCAAACAAGCACCGCCCCGGACCACGACCCCCACAAAGGGGCCGCGATCCGGGGCGGTCTGCGTCACTCGCCCGACATCACTCCGCCGCCACGTACGGCCGCATCGTGTAGTCGTCCAGCGGGAAGCGTTTCGCCTCCCGGAACGCGTTGACCGTCGAGGTCGGCCGCAGGATCGCCGCCTCTCCGTGCTGGTTGAAGTAGTAGCTGCGCGCGGTCTGGCAGCTGCCGCCGTAGAACACGGAGTCGTCCAGCTTCTCGGTCATCCGGTCCAGGAAGCCGGCATTCGCCTGCTCGGTCACCTCGAAGACGTCCGCGCCGCGCCGCCGCAACTCCCCGAACAGCCGGTTCATGTGCGCCATCTGCGACTCGATGGTGGTGAAGTACGACAGCCCGCTGTACGAGTACGGGCTCGCCAGGGTCAGGAAGTTCGGGAAGTGTGGCACCGCCACACCTTCGTACGCCTGGAACCGGTTGTCCCGCCACCACTTACCGAGATTGCGGCCCTCCCGACCGATCACCTCGATGGCCGGGAAGTTCACGTCCCACAGGTTGAAGCCGGTCGCCAGGACCAGCGTGTCGATCCCGGTCTTGCGTCCGTCCGCGGTGACGATGCCGTCGGGCTCGATGCGCTCGATCGAGTTCGTCTCGAGGTGCACGTGCGGCTTGGTGAAGGTGCTGTAGTAGCTGTTGGAGAAGGTCGGCCGCTTGCAGCCGAAGTCGTAGTCCGGGGTCAGCTGACGACGCAGCTTCGGGTCACGGACCTTCGTGCGAAGGAAGACTCGCGAGAGGGCGGCGGCGCCCTTGTTCAGCAGCTTGGTCTGCCGGTAGTGCAGCACGGCGCTCACCATCACGGCCTCGAGGATCCCCGAGCTCACCCCGCGGGCCGCGCGCTGGACCGCGGGCACCCGGGCGAACAGCCGCTGCACCGGACCCGGGATGGGGGTGTCCACCTTCGGCAGCACCCAGATCGGGGTCCGCTGGTACACCGTCAGTGCGGCGGCCTTGCGGGCCACCTCGGGGATGAGCTGGACCGCGGTCGCCCCTGTGCCGATGATCGCGGTGCGTGTCCCCCTCAGGTCGTAGGTGTCGTCCCAGGCCGTCGTGTGGATGACCTTGCCCTCGAACGAATCGATCCCAGGGATGTCGGGCTTGTGCGGCTGCGACAGGAACCCGGTCGCGGTGAGCAGGTACTTCGCGGTGACGAGCTCGCCGCCCTCGATCGCGACCTCCCACCTCTGCGCGTCCTCGTCCCAGCGGGCACCCTCGACGACCGCGCCGAAGCGCATGTGGCGGCGCAGGTCGTACTTGTCCGCGACGTGGTCGGCGTACCGCTTGAGCTCGGCGCCCGGCGCGAACAGCCGCGACCAGTACGGATTCGGCTCGAAGGAGTAGGAGTAGGTCACGGAGGCGATGTCGACGGCGAGACCGGGATAGCGGTTGACGTGCCAGGTGCCGCCGAGGTCGTCCTCGCGTTCGAGGATCGCGAGGTTGGTCAGGCCGAGCCGCTTGAGCTGGATAGCGGCACCGATGCCGCCGAATCCGGCACCGACTATCACCGCGTCGTACTGCACGTTCTGGTCCACAGGTCCACCCCTTCGCCGATGTGCGTTACATGCAGTATCACGCACTTTCCGTCGCGGCGACAGCCCCCTCTTGGGCCGAAAGCGGGTGCCAACCGTCCTCGCGGTGGTATGCCGGAACCATGACCGCGACGATCGACGACCTCGACCGGGCACTCGACGCGACGGGCACGCTGGTAGCCGGCATCGCCGACGACCAGTGGTCCGGACCCACCCCCTGCACCGGGTGGTCGGTCCGCGACCTCGTCAACCACGTGACGGCAGGCAACCACCTGTTCGCCGCGTCCCTGCGGGGGCACCCACTGCCCGTCACCACCGTTGGCGCGCCGCCCGACCTGCTCGGCCCCGACCCCGCGGGCTCCTTTCACGCCTCGGCCGACGCACTGGTGCAGGCATTCGCCCTGCCGGGCGCGCTGGACCAGGAGATCACCCTGCCGATGGGTCGGGTTCCGGCCGTGCAGGCCCTGAACATGCGCATCACCGAGATGCTCGCCCACGGCTGGGATCTCGCCCGTGCGTCGGGGCAGACCCCGCGCTACCAAGACGCGGTGGTCGAGGACCAGATCGCCTTCAGCCGAGCGCTGCTGCAGAACCTCCCGGCGGGACGCACCCCCTTCGCCCCGCCACGACCGGTGCCCGAGGACGCTCCGCCCCTCGACCGACTGGCCGCGCTCCTCGGCCGGACTCCCTGACCCGTCAGTCCCTCGGCAGCCCGAGCATCCGCTCGCCGATCACGTTCAGCTGCACCTCGGTGGTCCCGCCGTAGATGGTCGTCGCACGGCCGGCGATGAGCTGCTCCATCGCCTTGTCGCTCGGCTCCCCCGGCACCGCGACCGTGCCCGCGGCACCCAACTCGGCGACCACGAACTCCGAGATCGCCTGACCGAGCCCCATGCCAAGCAGCTTCCCGACCGACGAGGTGGTGCTCACGTCCGCGCCCGACAACTGCCCCAGCACCACGCGCGAGCCGATCAGGTCGATGGCCTGGCTCTCGGCGATCAGCTCCCCGAAGTGGTGCTTCCCGACCGGGCCCAGCTCACGACCGCGCACGAACTGCATCAGGTCGGAGTCGCTGGCGTAGGCCTCCATCTTCTGGCTCAGTGCCACCCGCTCGCCCGCGAGGGTGGTGCGCGCGACGTGCCAGCCGTCGTTCACCTCGCCGATCACGTTCGCGTCCGGGATGAAGACGTCGTCCAGGAACACCTCGTTGAACAGTGCCGAGCCGGTCATCTCGCGCAGCGGTCGCACCGTCACGCCCGGGGTCGACATGTCCAGCACGAAGTACGTGATGCCCTCGTGCTTCGGCCTGGACGGGTCGGTCCTGGCGATCAGCATCGCCCAGTCCGCGAACTGCGCCACCGTGGTCCAGATCTTCTGGCCAGTGACCTTCCAGCCGCCGTCCACCTTCTCCGCCTTGGTCGACAGCGAGGCGAGGTCCGAGCCTGCGCCCGGCTCGGAGAACAGCTGGCACCACACCAGGTCGCCGCGCAGCGTCGGGACCACCAGGTCCCGCTTCTGCTGCTCGGACCCGTGCCCGACCACGGCGGACACCGCCCAGCCGCCCATCAGCAGCTGCGGCATCGCGATCCCGGCGGCCTTGACCTCCTGCGAGATGACGATCTGCTCCAGCGGTCCGGCCCCGCGGCCGTACGGCCTGAGCAGGTGCGGCTGCACCCAGCCGCCGTCGCCGAGCGCGATCAGCTGATCGTCCTCGTCCTCGATCGCCGCGATGGGGGCCAGTTCGGCCCGCACCGCGGCCCTGATGGTCTCGGCTTCCTCAGGCAGCTCGAGCACCGACGTCCGGGACACCCCGGCCAGCGACTGCTCCGCCACCCGGATCGCCCGCTCCTCACGAGTGCCGAGCACGCCCCGCAGAGCCAACGCGCGCCGGTAGTACAGGTGCGCGTCGTGCTCCCAGGTGAACCCGATGCCGCCGTGCACCTGGATGCAGTCCTGCGCCACCTGCACGGCGGAGTCCGCCACGATCAGCGCCGCGACGTCGGCCGCGAAGTCCGCTGTGTCGTCACCCTTGTCGAGCGCCGACGCCGCATCCCACACCACCGCGCGGGCCTTCTCCAGGGCGATACCCATGTGCGCGCACTTGTGCTTGACGCCCTGGAACTGACCGATCGGCCTGCCGAACTGCACCCGGGTCTTGGCATATTCGGCCGCGGTCGACACACACCAGGACATGATCCCGACGGCCTCCGCACCGAGCACCACCGCCGCGATGGCGCGCACCCCCTGCTCGCTCAGCCCGTCGAGCACCCGCTCGGCCGCGATCAGCACGCCATCCGCCTCGACCCGCGCCGATCCTCGGAGCACGTCGATGCTGTCCTGCCCGGCGACGGTCAGTTCCGCTGAATCGACCACCAACCAACGGATCTCGTCGCCCATCACGGCAGGCAGCAGGAGCACATCGGCGTGCTGCCCACCGAGCACCGCATCGGTGCTGCCGGTCAGTCGGTAGCCGCCCGGGCCCGGTTCCACGTGCTCGGGTTCCACGTGCTCGAGTTCCACGTGAAAGGGAGCGCCGAGTGCGAGCGCCGCGGTGCGGGAGCCATCGATCAGGCCGGGCAGCACCTCGATGCCGATCTTCGAATCCGCGGCCGCGAGTACCGCGCAGGCGAGCGCGGTGGGCACGAACGGGCCGGGGGAAATGTTGCGGCCCAACGCCTCCAGTGCCACCGCCAGGGTGAGCAGGCCGGCTTCCTGCCCGCCCCGGTCCTCCGGCACGTGCAGCCCCAACAGGTCCTGGCCGACCAGCGCCTGCCAGAACTCCGGGAACTTGGCCTCGGACTTCGCATCGACCGCGGCGCGGACCTGCTCGGCGGTGATGGTCCGCTCGGCGAACGCACTCACCGAATCGGCCAGCGCCCCATGCTCCTCGCTCAGCCCGAGACCCAGCTCATAACTGTTGCGCACCATGATGTTCCCGCCCTCAGCCGAGTCGGTTCGCGAGATCCGCAATGGTCCAGGGGCCCTCGGACTCGATGGTGCTCACGTCGTGCCAGCCACCGAGCTCGGTGATGCCGCCGCCCTGGACCGCGTACACCTTGCCCGTGGTCTTGCACTCGGCCGAGGCGAGGCGGGCCACCAGCGGGGAGATGTTCGCCGGGGCGAACGCGTCGAACTCGCCCTCGGGGACCTCGGCGGCGAACAATGCACCCATTCCCGGGGTCGCCAAGGTCAGCCGGGTGCGCGCGATCGGCGCGATCGCGTTGACCCGCACGCCGTAGCGCTCGAGCTCATCCGCTGCGACCAATGTCAGTGCGGCGATGCCTGCCTTGGCCGCGCCATAGTTGCCCTGACCGGCGTTCGGCATGAATGTCCCTGAGGCCGACGACGTGTTGACGACGGAGGCGTTGACGGCCTCACCCGCCTTGGTCCGCGCCTTCCAGTACGCCGCGGCATGGTGCAGCGTCGCGGCATGACCCTTTAGGTGCACGGCGATCACCGCGTCCCACTGGCTCTCCTCCATGCCCGCGATGAAGGCGTCGCGCAGGATGCCCGCGTTGTTCACCAGGACATCGAGACCGCCGAACTCGCTCACGGCCTGATCGACCACCGCCTTGGCACCCTCCCAGCTCGCCACGTTGTCGGTGTTCGCGACGGCCTTGCCGCCTGCCGCGACGATCTCCTCGACGACCTGCTGCGCCGGTCCGGCGTCCGACCCGGATCCGTCGTTGGCGCCGCCGAGGTCGTTCACCACGACACTCGCCCCCTCGGCAGCGAAGAGCAGGGCATGCTCCCTGCCGATCCCGCGTCCCGCGCCGGTGACGATCGCCACCCGTCCGTCCAGGCTTCTAATCGAACCAGTTCCCATCAGCTACTCACTCCTTGGTCGATGAAAGTCGTTGTCCCGAATCAGTTGTCGGAGATGACGGCCAGGCCGTCCTTGATCACCAGGTCGTCGCCGACGGTGGTCTCGTAGGCGTACGCCCGTGCGTCCTTGTGGCCCGCCACAGGGCCAGAAGGACGCACGGCCCAGTACCTGGTGGCGATGTCCTGCTCGGGCAGCACCGGCTTGGCAAACCGGACCGCGAGCCGCTTGAGCCGCTCGGTCCTGCCGTCCGCCAGCCCCGTCAGCGCGCCCCACGAGGTGAAGGCCATCGTGCACAGGCCGTGGTTGATGATCCCGGGCAGACCGGACATCTTGGCGATCTCGTCGTCCAGGTGGATCGGCATCGGGTCGCCCGAGGCAGGCGAGTACCGGAACGTCTGGTCCTTGTCGACGTGCTGGAACACCTGGGCCGCCGGGGTCCGCTCGCGCAGCGACTCGTCGAATCGGTGGCCGGGCGCCTTGTCTCCGAGTCCGGGCCCAGCATCGACCTTCCGGAAGAAAGCGGTCATCCACTGCTCGTTCACCAATTCGCCGGTTTCCGTGCGGGTCTCGACGTACACGACCACGGTCGATCCGTTCTCCATGCCCTCGAACCCGATCGGCTTGGCGCGGACCGCAAGGGTGTCGCCGGGGTAGATCGGGCGGTGGAAATGGAAGTCCTGCTCGCCGTGCACCAGCTTCATCAGCAGCTCCACCGGTGCCACCGACAGCGCCGCAGGGGCCATCGAGAAGAAGGC
This sequence comes from Rhodococcus sp. NPDC055112, assembly GCF_053607505.1. Lineage (NCBI taxonomy): Bacteria > Bacillati > Actinomycetota > Actinomycetes > Mycobacteriales > Nocardiaceae > Rhodococcus > Rhodococcus sp. NPDC055112. Next base: position 309,002 of record NZ_JBSGTR010000001.1, on the reverse strand, counting down.
GGGCACCACCGCGAACACCGGTGGGGCGATCTCGCCGCGCAGGTGCCGCTCGATCGGGTCGTTGGTGGCCGCCGCGTACTCGGCGATCCGCTCGGCGGTCACCTCGAACCGCTCCTCGTCGGTCCAGACGCCGAGGCCCGACCTGTCGAATCGGACTGCGTTGTCTCTGTCGACCGGCTTCGTCATCGGCGTCTCACCCGACCAGCTCGGCGAACTTCGCCAGGGAGGCCTCGAGGTCCGCTGCGGCGTTCTTGGCGACGGCCTTGCCGATCGGGCCGACGATCATGGCCCCCTTGAAGCTCGCGTCGACAATGGCCTTGGAGGACACCACACCCGCGTCCGAGGTGTCCTCGACCTTGAGAGTGAACTCGACGGTCACGCCGGCCATGCCGGTGCCTGCGATCCTGACCAGGTTCGGCGCGTCGACCTCGGTGACGGTCCACTCGATCTTGTTGGCCATGCCCATCACGGAAACGACCTCGGTGAAGGTGGCGCCGAGCTCGACCTCGGTGGGCAGCTCACTCTTCCAGCCCTGGTGGATGGTGAGCCACTCTTCCCAGCGGGACAGGTCGGAGAGCGCCACCCAGGTCTTCTCGGGCGCTGCTGGCAGATCGGCGGAGACGGAAACGGAAGCCATGGTGAAACTCCTTGCGGGTGAGTGGGTTTGTTCCTGAGGGGGGAAACGAAGGCGTCAGCGGTCGGCAGGCCTGTACGCGGTGACGACGACAGCACCGCCGAGACCGATGTTGTGCTGCAGCGCGACCCCGGACTTGGTGGCAGCGGCCGATACCTGACGCTTGTCCGCGGTGCCACGCAGCTGCCAGGTGAGCTCGCTGCACTGGGCAAGGCCGGTGGCGCCGAGCGGGTGACCCTTGGAGATCAGACCGCCGGAAGGGTTCACGACCCACTGGCCGCCGTAGGTCGTGGCGCCTGCATCGACGAGCTTGCCGCCGTCGCCCTCTTGGCACAGACCGAGCGCCTCGTAGGTGAGCAGTTCGTTGGCCGAGAAGCAGTCGTGCAGCTCGATGACATCCACATCCGTTGCGTCGATGCCGGCCTGCTCGTACACCTTTCGGGCTGCGACCCGGGTCATGTCCGCGCCGACGAGACTGATCGCGCTCCTGTCCGCGAAGGTGGACTCCATGTCGGTCACCATCGCCTGGCCGACGATCTCGACGGCCTGGCCCGCGAGACCGTGCTCGTCCACGAACGCCTCACTGGCCACGATCACCGCGCCGGAGCCGTCCGAGGTCGGCGAGCACTGCAGCTTGGTCAGCGGGCCGTAGATCCGCTTCGAGGCGAGGATCTCCTCGAGCGTGTACTCGTCCTGGAACTGGGCGTACGGGTTGTTCATCGAGTGCCTGTGATTCTTGACGCCGATCTTGGCGAAGTGCTCCTCGGTGGTGCCGTAGCGCTCCATGTGCTCCTTGCCCGCGGCCCCGAACATGTACGGCGCGGGCGGCATCGCAAACTCCTGCAGCTCGGCCAGCGCGAGCAGGTGCCGCATCATCGGCTGCTCGCGGTCGTCGTAGGTGGTGCCGAGCGAGCCTGCCTGCATCTTCTCGAAGCCGAGCGCGAGGGTGCAGTCGGCCTGCCCACTCCTGACGGCCTGGGTCGCCAGGTACAGCGCCGTCGAGCCCGTCGAACAGTTGTTGTTGACGTTGACGATCGGGATGCCGGTCAGGCCCAGCTCGTACACGGCGCGTTGGCCGGAGGTGGACTCTCCGTAGACGTAACCGACGTAGGCCTGCTCGACGTGGCGGTAGTCGATGCCCGCGTCCTCGAGCGCCTTGGTCCCGGCCTCGCGCGCCATGTCGGGGTAGTCCCACTCGCGCGCGCCCGGCTTCTCGAACTTCGTCATGCCGACTCCGACGACGAAAACCCTGCTGCCCATCTGAACTCCTGAGTGAGAGTGACAAATCTGTCTGCGACACGATGTCTCACTAAAGTAAGTGAGACATGCTGTCCCGTCAATCACTCGGTGGGTATCGTGAGGCCGATGCCAGAACGAGTCGACGCCGTCACGCGCCAAGGGCCGGATGGTCGCGCCACCCGGTGGGACGACCACAAGGCGGATCGCCGCGATCGGATCCTCGAGGCCGCCATGGACGCCATCAACGAGGGCGGCACCGACATCGGGGTCAAGCAGATCGCCGAGCGAGCCGGGGTACCGCGCTCGGTGGTGTACCGGATCTTCAAGGACCGCGGCGACCTCGACGAACAGCTGCGGGCGCGGATCATCGAGCGACTCATGCAGTACGTGGCACCCGCGCTGCTGCCCGAGGGCACCGTCGGCGAGACCATCTCGCACGCCGTCGAGACCTACCTCCGCTGGATCGTCGACTTCCCGCGGCTGCACCAGTTCCTCGGCACCGGGTCCCCCAGCCACCGCACCACCGGCTCCCGGGTGGTCACCGGCACCAAGACCGCCATCGCCCTGCGGCTCACCGCGCTGCTCGAGGCGATCCTCACCAAGCTGGGCAAGGGGACGGAGTTGTCCGAGACACTCGCCTTCGGCCTGATCGGCCTGGTCGATGTCAGCGTCAACCGGTGGCTGAGCAACCCGCAACACGCGTTGACCGCGGAGCAACTCGCCGACTTCCTCGAGGTGTCCATCTGGCAGGTGCTCGATGGCAATCTCCGTCGGCTCGGCATCGAGATCGAGCCCTCCACGCCGGTGGTCGACCTGCAGTGAGCAGGCCTCGAGCTCTTGTTACGTTCATTTGAACAACTGAGCAATTGTTGAGATGACTGGATATGCTCCGCTCGTGAACAGCCCGAACGACGCCGTCCTCGCGATGCACATGAGCGATGGCCTGGTGGACGCGACGACCTCGCTGCTGTTCGGGGTCGTCGCGGTCGCGGGCATCGCCGTGGCCGCATGGAAGGCCCGAACCGAACTCGACGAGCGGACCGCGCCGATGGCCGGCCTGGTGGCCGCGTTCATCTTCGCGGTGCAGATGGTGAACTTCCCGATCCTGCCCGGCGCCAGCGGCCACCTGCTCGGCGGCGCCCTCGCGGCCATCCTGGTCGGCCCCTACAGCGGTGCGTTGTGCGTGGCCATCGTGCTCGTGGTGCAGGCGCTGCTCTTCGCGGACGGCGGCATCACCGCGCTCGGCACCAACATCACGAACATGGCGCTGATCGGGGTCGGGGTCGGCTACGCGGTGGCCGTCGCCCTGCGACCGCTGCGCCGCCGGTTCGGCGATGCGGGCCTCGCCGCGCTGGCTTTCGTTGCCGCGCTGGCGAACACGCTGGCGGCCGCGTCCGGATTCCTGCTCGAGTTTGCGCTCGGCGGCGCCGGAGAGACGTCGCTCAACACCGTCGCCTGGTACATGCTCGGCACCCACACCCTGATCGGGATCGGCGAAGGGCTGATCACCGCGCTCACCGTGGTCGCCGTGGCCAGGGCCCGGCCCGACCTGGTCTACCTGCTGCGTACCGCGCCCCGACCGGCCACGGAGGTACCGGCATGACATCCCGAAGGTCTTGGTTCCTCCTAGGTTTCGCCGTCGTCGCCCTGTTCGTCGCCGGCGTCGTCAGCTACCTCGCCAGCTCGAGTCCCGACGGCCTCGACTCCACCACCCTGCGCGGCTGCACCGTCATCGAGACGGCGGCGGGCGAGGAGTTGACCGGCAACTGCATCGCGCAGAGCGCCGGGGAGCACCACCTCGCCGGTGGCCCGCTCGCGGACTACACCGTCGCGGGCAACGACAACCTGTCCGGAATCGCCGGGATCCTTGGCGTTACAGCGACGTTCGCAGTTGCGGGCGGCCTGTTCTGGCTGATCGCCCGCTCGGGCCGCACCCGCAGGACCTGACGGTGGGCGCCGGTCACGCCCACCCTCTGTACCGCGAGGACGACTCCCCTGTGCACCGGTTGCCGGTGGAGGTGAAGATCGTCGCGGCGACGGCGGGGGTCTTCGCGGTGGTCGCGACGCCGCGCGAACAGATGTGGGCCTTCGGCCTGTATGCCATTGTCCTGCTGGCGGTGTGGCAGATGGCCCGGATACCGCTGCACTGGATCGCGCCACGGATGCTGATCGAGGCGCCGTTCGTCGTGCTCGCGGCGCTGCTCCCGTTCGGCGAGGGCGGCGAGCGCGTGCGGTGGGCTGGGCTTTCGCTGTCCGTCGCCGGCCTGTACGCCGCCTGGGGCATCCTGGCCAAGGGCACCCTCGGGGTCCTCATCTCGCTGACGCTCGCGGCCACCACCCGGACCGCGGACCTGCCGCTCGGGCTGACCCGACTGCGGATGCCCGCCCTCGTCACCACCGTCGTAGTCCTGATGCTGCGTTACGTGGATCTGCTTGCCGCGGAAGCGAACCGGATGCGGATCGCGCGGATATCCCGCGGAGACGACGCCCGCACCCTGCGCCAGATCGGCGCCACCGCACGCGGGGTCGGCGGACTGTTCCTCCGGACCTACGAGCGCGGCGAGCGGGTCCACCTGGCCATGGCATCGCGCGGGTTCACCGGCGCCATGCCCGATCTCGGCGCGCCTGTGGCCACTGCGCGCGGCTGGCTGCTCGGCCTCACCCCGACCCTCGGCGCGGTGGCCGTCTGCCTGACGGCGCTGGCGGTGGCCGGATGAGCCCGGCCGCCGCGGTGCGGGTGCACGACCTGGGCTTCACCTACCCCGACGGCCGGGTTGCGCTGCGCGGAATCGACCTGGAAGTCGGTGTCGGTGAGCGGATTGCGCTGCTCGGCCCCAACGGTGCCGGCAAGACCACCCTCATGCTGCAGCTGAACGGGGTGCTCTCCCCCACCGCGGGCCACGTCGAGATCGGCGGCACCCGGGTCGAGCGGGACACGCTGCGCGAGGCCAGGCGCCGGGTCGGGATCGTCTTCCAGGACCCGGACGATCAGCTGTTCATGCCGACCGTCGCCCAGGACGTCGCGTTCGGCCCGGCGAACTTCGGCGTCACCGGCGACGAGCTACGCGCACGGGTGTCCGATGCGCTGGCGGCGGTCGGCATGAGCGAGCACGCCGAACGGTCGCCGTCGCACCTGTCCGGCGGGCAGCGTCGGCGGGTCGCGCTGGCCACGGTGCTGGCGTGCAGGCCGGACGTGCTGGTCCTCGACGAGCCGTCCGCGAACCTCGACCCGGTGGCCCGCCGCGAGCTGGCCGAGGTGCTGCTCGGGCTGGACACCACCCTGATGCTGGTCACCCACGACCTGCCCTACGCCGCGCAACTGTGCGACCGCGCGGTGATCATCGACGGCGGCAGGCTGGTCGCGGACGGCCCGGTGCTCGAACTGCTCGCGGACGCGGAGCTGCTGGGCCGGCACCGGTTGGAACTGCCATGGGGGTTCGCGGTCCCACGCGGCTGACGGCCCGCCCCCGGATTGCCGATTGTGCACCTGCCGGGGCATCGCCCGAGAGGGCGTGCCGGCAAGTGCACACTCGGCGAAGTTAGTTAGTGCGCGATCTATTCGTGTACGCTCTACTGCATGTCCACCGTCGAACAGTCACCGGAGACCGGGGTCGACCCGCTCGCCCTCGACCGCCAGGTCTGCTTCGCGCTGGCCGTCGCCAATCGCGCGGTGCTCTCTGTGTACCGCCCACTGCTCGAGCCGATGGGCCTGACGCACCCGCAGTACCTGGTGATGCTCGCGCTCTGGGGCGAGGCGCCGATGTCGGTGAAGGCGATCGGCAGCGCCCTGCAGCTCGATTCCCCGACCCTCTCGCCGCTGCTCAAGCGGCTCGAGGCGTCGGGCCTGATCACCAGGTCCCGCAGCAGCGAGGACGAGCGGCAGCTGGTCGTCGACCTGACCGAGACCGGGCGGGCCATGCGCGCCAAGGCCGAGCTGATTCCGCCCGCGGTGGTCGAGCGCCTCGGCGTCGGGCTACCCGAGCTCGAGGAACTGCACGACGTTCTCACCCGGATCAACCGGGCCGCACTCACGGCAGGAGCACTGAATCAATGAGCACCACCCGACCGAACCCGATTCAGTGGATCGCCTATGCCTGCGGCGCGAAGCTGCCCGCATCCATGAACGAGTGGGTGCTCAACGACATCACTGGCGATCACTACGTCGCCCGGCACCTCGTCCGCGCGATGGTGCCGTTCATCCCGCTGTTCGTGATCTTCATGCTCTTCCCGGGGCCGCTGTGGCTGCGGGGGTCGATGGTCCTGCTCGGGATCCTGCTGGCCCTGTTCTACTCGGTGGTCTACATCCACCAGAACCGCGCGCGACGTTTGCAGAAGAACGGCCTGCCCATGGACCTGGACAACCCCCGACGCAAGGCCGCCCGCGAGGCGGAGGAAGACGCCTACCGCCGCCTGTGGGCTCGGTAGGCGCCCGACGGGTTACGCGCCCGACTCCACCGATCGACCGGAGCTGATCCACGCGTCCGTGCCACCCGCGACGTTCACCGCGTTGATGCCCGCGGCGCCCAGCAGGGAGGCGCCGTGCGCGCTGCGGCCACCCATCGCGCAGATCACGTAGACGGTCGGCGCAGCGGGCACCTCGTCGATGCGGGACACCAGCTCGCCGAGCGGGATCAGCCGGACGCCAGGCACGTGCCCGCGGGCGTACTCATCGGCTTCGCGCACGTCGATCACCGGCGCGCCTGCGGCCAGTGCGGCGTCGAGCGCCACCAGATCCACTTCCTGCATGAGGTTCCTCTCCTCGTCGAATACCCAGATCATACCCAAGGGGGTATCGAGGGAGGGCTCAGTAACGCGCGACCGCCCCGTCCACCGCGCGCTGCAGGCCTGCCGCCACCAGCCGCGCGATGTCGGCCGGCTTCTCCGGGATCTCGGTGACCGGGGTGTCGAGGTACACGCTCGCCCGCGCCTCCTTGCCTGGCACCGGACCGTAGCTGATCCCCATGTAGACCAGGACCGGCCGGACCCCGAGCTTCACCGCCCTGCTCATGATGTGGCCGATCCCGCTGCCGATCTTCTGCAGCCGGGTCGGATCCTCCAGGTTGCAGGTCCCCTCCGGGAAGATGGCCAGGTCATCGCCCCGCCGCATCCGCTCGGCGCAGACGTCCATCATCCGCTGCCCGGCCGCGTTGACCGCGCGCATCCCGTGGTTCTTGCCACGGAAGACGGGGATCCCGCCCATCAGGTCCACCCGCTCGCGCCGCTTCGGCTCGAGGAACAGCTCGTCCTTCGCCAGCACCCGGGTCCGGCCGATCGCCGGGCGCAGCGCGCTGGCCGACGCCGCCGCGGCCACCGTGTACGGGTCGCGCTGGCTCAGGTGGTTGACGGCGAGAACCAGCCGGGAATCCGACCGCACCAGCGCCCGGACCTGCTCCTTCGCCCCATCCGCGTAGGTCACCCTCGGCCGGAACTTCAGCGCGAGGAACCCGTAGGCGGCCTGCGCGGCCAGGCGGTTCTGCTGGTGACGCAGGTAGAAGTCGTAGACCTCGTCGCAGTTGTCCAGGGCAACCTCGGGCTTGTCCATGTCCACACTGTACGGAGATAACGCGTACCGCGCCCACTACAGCGATTCCCTTGCATGACAAGAGAATTCAGCGATGACTTGAGGAGAATCGAACTGAACGCATGTCCGGATGGCCACGCCGGGGTGCGCCGAACTAGCATCATGGAATGAGCATCGCCTTCGTTCAGTCCACGTGGCACCGACCCATCGTCGACCGAGCACGAGACGCCTTCGTCGCGCAGTGGCGGACACTGGGCCACACCTCCGGCGAGATCGAGTTCTTCGAGACCCCCGGCGCCTTCGAGATCCCCCTGCACGCGCTGCGGCTCGCCCGTACGGGCCGGTTCCAGGCCATCGTCGCCGCCGGGCTGGTCGTCGACGGCGGCATCTACCGGCACGAGTTCGTGGCCTCCGCGGTCATCGACGGACTGATGCGGGTCCAGCTCGACACCGATGTCCCGGTCTTCTCCGCCGTGCTCACCCCGCACCACTTCCACGAGCACGAGGATCACGCCGTCTTCTTCGCCAACCACTTCGACAAGAAGGGCGCGGAGGTCGCTCAGGCCTGCTCCCTCACCCTCGCCTCGCTGGACACGATCAAGTAGTCAGTCCGCCGAGGAACTCGAGCATCGCCGAGTTCACCTCGGCGGGCTTTTCCATCTGCACGAAGTGCCCGGCGTCCGGGATCACGTGGGTGGAGACCAGCCCCGGCACCAACCGACCCATGGTCGCGAACGGGTCGCTGCCCATCATCTCGAGCACCGGGTCCTTGGCGCCGGCGATGAAGGTGACCGGCACCTCCACCGGCTTCGCGTGCAGCGACTCGTTCTGCACCCAGACGGCGTCCTCGGCGCGGTACCAGTTGAGGCCGCCGGTGAATCCGGTCCGCTCGAATTCCGTTACGTAATAGTCGAATTCGCCCTCATCGAGCCAGCTCCACGGCAAGGCGGGCGGCTCCGGGAGCACATCGAGGTAGCCGTTGCCCTCGGACGGGAACTCCCAGCAGTCGAGGTAGCGGTTCGCACCGCTGAGCGCGTGGAAGATCTTGGCCAGGAACGCCCTTGTGTTGTCGCCGAGCTCCCGGTCCGCGACGCCCGGCGCCTGGAAGTAGTGCACGTGCGCAAAGTGCTTGGACGCGAGGTACTCGAACCCGACACTCGGCTGCACCGGCAGTCGAGGCGCACGGGGGACGCTCAGCTGCATCAGCGCGGACACCCGGTCGGGCGCCCAGGCCGGCAGATCCCAGGTCAGGTGGGCGCCGAAATCGTGGCCTGCGAACACCGCGCGCTCGATGCCGAGCGCGTCCAGAAGGCCGACCAGGTCACCGACCGTGTGCGGCCGGTCGTACTCGGAAACCTGGGCGGGCGCGCTCGTCCGTCCGTACCCGCGCATGTCCGGGGCGATGACGCGGTAGCCCGCAGCGGACAGCGCCTCGAGCTGGTGACGCCAGCTGAACCAGAGTCCAGGGAATCCGTGGCAGAGCACCACCGGCTCGCCCTCGCCCTGCTCGGCGAAATGCAGGTCGATCCCGTTGACCGCGACGGTCCGGTGCGTCAGCTGCCCCATTCTCGTTCCTCCCCAGCAGGCGACGGGCAGCGGGCCGCTGCGTCGGGCCGTCGCCGTTCTCGGCAGTTCGCACCCTACTAGCGGGCCGAACTCCTCAGGCCCCGATCGGCTTTCCGAACAGGCCGGCGACCTCCTCACCGACGACCTGCACCCACACCGGCCACGTCTTCGAGTCCAGCGCGATCGATCCGACGTCGGTGGTGCTGCACCCCTTCTGGGCCTGCACTCCGGCGAACCGGTCCCGCATCCACAGGATGACGCTCGGGACGGCGGCCACCTCCAGGCTCAGGTGCTCGCTGAAATGATCGCGTGTGTAGGTCACGCTCGCCGACGGGTCCTGGCAGTAGGTCCCGACCAGCTTGTTCACCGGGCCGACCGGAACGAGCCAATCCGGGTTCGACTGATAGATGTACATGGGCATGTCGGGCACCGACGTCCCCATCGCCGTCCGCGCGAGGGCCTTCTTCGCGACCGGATCCTGCAACGGATCGCCGCCGTCGAAGAATCCCTTCAGGTTCAGGAACGGCGCCAGCGACGAGTTCCACGCCACGCAGAGGTTGTCCTTCGCCGCGAAGAGCGCGCGGCCGACCGGGTTGATGCGCTCGTCGACGAACGCCGCGAGCTCGGGATCCTCGCGGCTGACACCGATCACGCCCGAGGCCACGATGCCCGCGCCGAGCGCGTTGTTCGCGTTCTCGACCAGCGCGCCGAGGTCCGCGGCGACGCCACCGGCGGCGGCGCCGACGATGTCGAGTTCGGGTGCATAGGACCTGCGGAGCTCGGCCGCGTGCCCGGTCGGGATCGATCCGCCGGAGTAGCCGACCATCCCCACCTTCGTCGACCGGCCGTTCAGCTGCATCGGCGCGAAGTTCTCCGCGGCCCGGATGCCGTCGAGCGTGATCCGCCCCGCCACGGGACCGGCGGCGAAGGACGAGTTCGGTCCCTGATGGTCCGGGACCACCACGGCCCAGCCCTGCGCCAGCGCGGCCTGCACCTCGAGGAACTGCGCGCCCGAGGTGACGGCACCGGTGAGCATCCACGGCACCGACGCCTGCTGCATGACATACGACGGAGCGCAGTAACGCCCGAGCGAGTCCTCCGCCATCTGGAACGACAGCAGCGGGCGCGGCGCGCCGTCCTTGGTTCCGCCGCGGGGCTTGATCACCGTGGCCACCGCGGGGATCGCCTCGTCCCGGCCGTTGTTCGACCGGTACGAGACCTGCCATGCATCGACGTTCAGCGGAATCACACTGAAGTTCGCCAGATGGACCTGCCGGGCGGCGATGATCTCGCCGGGCGCCTTCGACGCCACCACCTCGGCGGGCGGGCTGTAGAACTCCGCGTCGAACTCGGGGATCTTCGGCGGGACCGGAAAGGGCAGGGGCGGCTGCACGGCCACCTCCGCCGATGCCCCGGGCGCATCTGCGCCCGCGGGCGCACCGAGCGCCGGCCCGGAGAACGCGACCTGCCCCATCGCCGCCACCGCGGCCACCACGCACACCCGGCGCAGCCCTCGCCCGAACATCCTGTCCCCTGCCATGACCGCGCCCTCCCCGTGCCGGTGTCCGTGATCGTGGTCAGCGCCCCGGCCCGGGTCTCGCGAGCAAACCACCGAAAGTTAGATACCTGTGTCTAACTTTGTCCGCACGACTGTAGAGCGCTGTGTGCCGGATGACAACGGTCGGAGTGAAATGACCTAGGTCTCAGCGGCGTCGCGCGCCAGCGCGCTCAGCAACGTCGTCATCACCTCGACGAGGCCGGCGACGGGGGGCCGCGGGTCGGTGGTGCTCCACTGGTGCACCAGCGCAGTGAGCGCGCCGATGAAGGCCGTCGCGGCCAACGGGTACCCGCCCGGCGGTTCGAAACCCTCGCCGACGACCCCCCTCAGCGTCGACTCGAAGAATCCGGCCCAGACCACCCGCTGGTCGAGTCGATGCTGCTCGACGCGGGGGCTGACACCGACGATGTCGACGTACGAGATCTGCGCCCGCCGCGGGTCAGCGCCGATCGACTCGACGAAGGCCTCCATCGCGGCCGCGACGAGATCACGCAGCTCCGAGGAGGCCACCTCGGCGAGCGCCGCGACCATCGCCTCCCTTGCGTCGGACTGGATCTGGTCGTAGAGCGCGAGAAGGAGATCCTCGCGGCTGGCGAACTCCGCGTAGAACTGGCTCCGGGCGAGCCCCGCGGCGGCGCAGACATCGGCGACTGAGCTTCGCGCGTAGCCCTTTTCGGTGAACACGGCGAGCGCCGCAGCGATGAACTGAGATCGCCGTTCCGCCCTGCGGGCCGTCACCGGTCTCCCGCCGTACTGTCGCTCCACGTCACTCACCGCTTCCACCCCACCAGCCTAGGACCAGTAGGCGCCGGTCCCGATTCCCGAACTACGCGGAACCGGTGCCGAGCATCGAGGACACCCCGGCGAGCGACCCTGACCCCGCCTCCGGCGCCGCAGGCGGGGGCGGGGGCGGGGGCGTCCAGGTGAGGTCCCCTGTCGCGGCCACGACGACCGCACCCTGGCTGACGCTCGCCTTGCCGTTCTCGATGTGTCCGAGCCACCGCCTGCGGAAGGAGCCGTCCTCGACGACGGTCAGTTCCGCCTCGTACCACCCCTCACTCGACGGCACCGACCAGGAGGACTCGGCGCCGACGGCGACCACGCCGCCGCGATCGCCGCCACCCGTCGACAACCGCACGGTCACCGCCGAGGAGCCGGGGTTGCGTACGGTCACGCGCAGGCCGCGAGCACCGGAATCGATGCTGGTGCGCACCGCGAGTGCCGCGGCGGCTCCCGCCAGGCTACCTCCGAACTCGCGGCGGAACCCGTTGGGGCCGAGCGCGATCAGCGAGTAGCGGTCGCCGGGCAGGGCGACGTTGACGGAGGCCGACTCGGCGACGTCGAAGTGCCGCGGAAGCGCGAACTCCTCCGCGTAGGGATACAGCGCGAAGTGCGCGCTCTCCGCTCCCTTGTTGGCGAAGTCGACGGTCAGCGTCCGCGCACCCGGATCAAGGACGGCGTTCGCGTCGGGCTGGTACGGCAACGCCCGGGCCGGCCTGGCGCCCGGCTCCTGGACCGGCATCCGCTGGGTCGGCGGCGGCGCGGGTGTCCACCGGGGGTCCAGCGGCGGGGTGGCAGGGGGCCGGGTGAGCGTGGGTCGCGTCCGCGGCGTCCCGAAGTCGAAGGCGGAGGTCAGATCGCCGCTGACGGTCCGGCGCCAGGCGCTGATCTCGGGCTGCGTGAACCCGAAGCGCTTCTCGAGGAACTGGGTGATCGACGTGTGATCGAACACCTGCGAGCACACGAACCCGCCGACGGTCCACGGGGAGACGATGGTCATCGGGACCCGCGGCCCGAGCCCGAGCGGCAGGTCACCGACGTACTCGTCACCCACCTCCCGCGGCGGCATCGGCGGCGGCACGTGGTCAAAGTAGCCGTCGTTCTCGTCGAAGTTGACGAACACCGCAGTCTTCGACCAGGTTTCGGGATCGGAGGCGATCGCGTCGAGCACCTGGTAGAGCAGCGTCGCGCTCGCGGCGGGCGAGGATCCCGAGGGATGCTCCGAATCGATGGTGTTCGGCACCAGGTACGAAACCTGCGGCAGCGTCCCCGCCTCGACATCCGCACGGAAGGCCGACGCCAGGGTGCCGGGCCGCCCACGACGCAGGCCCCGGTCGAACAACCGCCGGTCCGCGGGCGAGAGCCGACTCACCGCATCATCGAGGATGCGGAGCAGTGCGTCCTGGGCGGGCGGCGGCATCTTTTCCAGCGCGAGGTAGAACCCCGACAGGGTCGCGAGCTGATACGGGACCAGTCCGGGGTGACCGAAGAGCTGCGCGACCACCTTCTTGAAGCTGGCGAAATAGTCGAAATTGTTGTCGGAGAAGTTATCCCACTCCTGATACGTCTTCCAGGAGACCCCGGCCGCCTCCAACCGCTCCGCCACCGTCCTCCAGTGGTACCCCTCGTGCCAGGGGTCGTAGGCCGCATTGGTCACCGCGCGAGTCCCATCGGCCTCGAATCCGGTGTACGCGCTGACCCAGTAGTTGCGGTTGGGACTGGTCGAGGTCGGCACCGAGCAGTGGTACGCGTCGCAGATCGTGAACACATCCGCCAGCTCGTAGTGGAACGGGATGTCCTGGCGGTCGTAGTGCGCCATCGTCGCGGGGGTCTTGGCGGGGATCCACCCGTCGTGCCAGCCGCCCGCAAGCGACTCGTGGCCGCCCTCCCATGAGTGATCGAGGCCGGTGATGTTCTGGGTGTCCATCCGCTGCGCCTCCGCGGACGCGCGGATCGGGTACGGCACCACCACTCCCCCGGCAGCGGGCTGTTCGAACACGGTGCGGCCGGTCTTCAGCGTCAACGCACTGGGGTCGCCGAACCCCCTGACACCGCGGAGTGCGCCGAAGTAGTGGTCGAAAGAACGGTTCTCCTGCATCAGGAGCACCACGTGTTCGACGGAGTCGAGCCCGCCGGGCGGGACCGGGCTGGCGAGGGCAGCCTGCAGCGACGGGGGAAGCAGCGAGCCCGCGGCCGCGGCACCGAATGCCCCCGCGCCGAGAGTCAGGAAGCGCCGCCGGGGCATGTCGCGAGTCAAGGAACGCCTTTCCGTACAGAGGTTCGGACAACGTGCCGCCGAGCATCCGGATCGGCTGCTATCGCACACCAATCCGCATGTCCGACACGGATACTGCCTCGACACCCGAAATCGCACGCGGAATCCGATCCTGCGCACCCGACCGCGTGCGGTGCCCGGGCCACCCGTAGCGTGCCATCCAGCTGGACAGTTGTCCATAACTTCTTCCGTAACGTTGCTCGTACGCGGGGCGTCCAGAGAAAGAAATCCCGTGAACTCGGCCAACACCGCGTCCACCGGCCTACGGTAGAAGGGCGTGCTAGGCCCGGCAGAGCGTCACATCGATGAGTTCCATGACCGGTTGCTCCGCAACCGGGAGAGGAAGCGAGGCCCAGAGTTGAGCCTGAAGTTGCAGGACGAGTCGATCGGCGACCTGTTCGATACGGGCTTGTTCATCGACGGGACCTGGGTCCGCTCCAGTTCGGGCGACACCCGCGACTGCCTCAATCCGGCGGACGGTTCGGTGGTGGCCACGGTCGACGAGGCCGCCCCAGAAGACGCCACCCGCGCCATCGCGGCGGCGCGCGGGGCCTTCGACGAGGGAACCTGGCCCCGGACGCCCGTCGCCGAGCGCACCGCGTTGCTCGCCGCCATCGCCGACCTGCTCGAGCGCGACAAGGAGAAGCTGGCACGGATCGAAACCCTCGACACCGGGAAGACACTGGCGGAGAGCAGGATCGACATCGACGACGTGGTGTCGGTCTGCCGGTACTACGCGCGACTCGCCGCAATCGAATCGGATCGGTTGGTAGATGTCGGCCGGCCCGATGTGATCAGCCGGGTGGTACACGAGCCGATCGGCGTCTGTGTCCTGATCGCACCGTGGAACTACCCGCTGCTGCAGATCTCGTGGAAGATCGCGCCCGCGCTGGCGGCCGGCTGCACGATGGTCGTCAAACCGAGCGAGGTCACCCCGCTCAGCACCATTGCCTTCGTAAAACTCATCGAGGAGGCCGGGGTGCCAAGGGGCGTGGTGAACCTGGTGCAGGGCAGCGGCGCCGTCCTCGGCAGCGCGCTCACCGACACCCCGGACGTCGATTTCATCTCGTTCACGGGCGGGCTGGTCACCGGACGCGTCATCCTCGAGACGGCCGCCAAGCATGTCACCAAGGTCGCGGTGGAACTCGGCGGAAAGAACCCGCACATCGTCTTCGCCGACGCCGATGGTGACGACTCCGTCGACCAGGTGCTCACCGGGGTCTTCCTGCACTCCGGACAGGTCTGCTCCGCGGGTACCCGCCTCATCATCGAGGACTCGATTGCCGACCGCTTCGTAGCCGCTCTCGCCGCGCGCGCCGAGAAGATCCGGATGGGCGACGGCCTCGATCCCGCCAGCCGAACCGGGCCGCTGGTGTCCATGGCGCATCGGGAGAAGATCGAAGGCTATGTGGCCCTCGGCATCTCCGAAGGCGCCGAGCTGGTGACCGGCGGATCCCGCCCTCCGAACCCGGACCTGGAGAGCGGCAGCTTCTACCTGCCCACCATCTTCGACCGCTGCGACCGGAACATGCGCATCGTGCGGGAGGAGACCTTCGGCCCCATCCTCACCGTCGAGCGGTTCACCACGGAGGAGGAGGCCCTCCGGCTCGGCAACGACACCGAGTACGGACTGGCCGCGGGGGTCAGGACCGCCGACAGCGCACGGGGCGAACGCATGGTTCGCGGCCTGCGCCACGGCACGGTGTGGCTCAACGACTTCGGCTACTACACCGCCGCCGCCGAATGGGGCGGCTACAAGAGATCGGGAAACGGGCGCGAACTGGGCCCCGCCGGACTGTCCGAGTACCAGGAGATCAAACACATCTGGCACAACACCGCGCCGACTGCTGCGGGTTGGTTCGACAACGACTGACCGAACCCGGGGAGGGCGCACGGACATGACCACTCAGCGCGACATCGCGGCAGGAGACAGCGGCCTCGGCGACTTCGGATACAAGGAGTCCCTGGACCGAAGCCTCGGCAAGTTCGCCAGCTTCGCCGCCGGGGTCAGCTACATCTCCATCCTCACCGGCACCTTCCAGCTGTTCTATTTCGGGTTCGGAAACGCGGGACCCGCTTATCTCTGGTCGTGGCCGATGGTCTTCATCGGCCAGCTGGCCGTCGCACTGTGCTTCATGGAACTGGCGGCCAAGTACCCGGTGGCTGGTTCCGTGTACAACTGGGCGAAGATCTTGGGCAGCCGGATCGTGGGATGGACGTCCGGCTGGCTGATGCTCACCGCCTCGATCGTGACGCTCTCGGCCGTGGTCCTCGCGTTGCAGCTCAACCTGCCGAGGATTTGGAGCGGCTTCCAGATCGTCGGCGACGGCACCGGTGAATACGACTTCGCCACGAACGCGGTCATTCTCGGCACCGTCATGATCGCGTTCACCACCTTCGTGAACGCATACGGCGTCAGGTTGATGGCGATGATCAACAGCGCGGGCGTCTTCATCGAGCTGATCGCCGCCGTCCTCATCGCAGTGATCCTGGCGGCGAACATCACCAGGGGCCCGGAGGTGTTCTTCTCCACCCACGGGTACGGCGCGGGCGAGAGCGGCGGATATCTCGGGGCCTTCCTCGTCGCCTCCCTGGCGTCCGGCTACGTGATGTACGGCTTCGACACCGCGAGTTCCCTCGGCGAGGAGACCGTCGAACCGCGCCGGACCGCGCCAAAGGCGATCTTCCGCGCGATCCTCGCTTCGTTCGTGATCGGTGGAGCGATCCTGGTGTTCGCCGTCATGGCGGCGCCCGATCTCGACGATCCGCTGCTCGGCAGCCCCGAGGGCAGCCTCCAGTACATCGTCGAGCAGGTGATGTGGGGGCCGCTCGGCACGATATTCCTCATCTGCATCGTGATCGCGATAACCGTGTGCTCCCTCGCCGTGCACGCCGCCGCGATCCGCCTCACCTTCGCCATGGCCCGCGACAACGCGCTGCCGTTCGGGGAGAAGCTGGCCCGGGTGCATCCCAAGCACCAGACGCCCGTGGTCCCCGCGATCGCGATCGGCGTGCTCGCGGCCCTGATCCTCGTGGTGAACATCGGTCAACCACAGATCTTCACCGTGCTGACCTCGATCGCCATCATCATGATCTACCTCGCCTATCTGATGGTCACCGGACCGCTGCTGAAGAAGCGGCTGAAGGGCGAGTGGCCGCCGCCGGATCTGCAGGAGGGCGGCTACTTCACCATGGGCAGGTGGGGCCTGCCCGTGAACATCCTCGCCGTGGTCTGGGGCGTGGGAATGGCGCTGAACCTCGCCTGGCCGCGCCCCGAGGTGTACGGGACGCCCTGGTACAACACCTGGGGCGCCTTCGTCTACATCGGCGCAATCCTGTGTCTCGGACTGCTCTGGTACGCCATCAAGGGACGACACCACCTCGGCACCCTTGCCTCACACGCGGCAACCTCGCGCACCGCGGCACCGGAGGGCGAACCATCATGACGGACACCGTCTTCGACTATGTGATCGCGGGTGGCGGCACCGCGGGATGCGTGCTCGCCGCCAGGCTCAGCGAGGACCCGTCCGTGACGGTCTGCCTTCTCGAGGCAGGCCCCTCGGACGTGGACGACCGCAACATCCTCGAACTCTCGCAGTGGATGCACCTCCTCGACTCCGGGTACGACTGGGACTACCCGGTCGAGCCGCAGGAGAAGGGCAACAGCTTCATGCGGCACGCCAGGGCTCGTGTCCTCGGCGGATGTTCGTCACACAATTCGTGCATCGCGTTCTGGCCGCCTGCAGAGGGTCTCGACGAATGGGAGGCGATGGGTGCCACCGGATGGGGCGCCGAGAGCACGTTGCCGTTCGTGGCCCGGGTGGAGAACAGCGATGTCCCCGGTGGGCAGCACGGTCACAGCGGCCCGGTGCGGCTACGCGATGTCCCGCCGAACGATCCGTGCGGTGCCGCCGTGCTGGAGTCGGCGGCCAAGGCTGGTCTGCCAACCGTCCAATTCAACAGGGGTGCAACGGTCCTCAATGGCGCTGGCTGGTTCCAGATCAACGCCGCCGAGAACGGCAATCGCATGTCGAGCTCGCATGCCTATCTCCATCCCATCCTGGGGACGCGGAACAATCTCGAGGTCAGAACCAACTGCTGGGTCAGTGAACTGCTGATCGACGACACCCTGACGGCCACCGGGGTGCGCTACCAACGTCCGGACCTCACGGGCTATGACACCGCCACCGCGCGCCGCGAGGTGATCGTCACCGCCGGTGCGATCGACACGCCGAAGCTGCTGATGCTCTCGGGAATCGGGCCCTCCGTGCATCTACGGGAGATAGGGATCGACGTGCGGGTCGACTCGCCCGGAGTGGGCGGCAACCTCGATGACCACGTCGAGGGCCTGGTGTTCTGGGAGGCGTCGAGGCCCATGGTGACGACGTCGTCGCAGTGGTGGGAGATCGGCCTCTTCGCCACCACGGCCCCCGGACTGAGGCAGCCGGACCTGATGATGCACTACGGCAGCGTGCCCTTCGACATGAACACCCTGCGGTGGGGATATCCCACCACCGACAACGGATTCTGTCTCACGCCGAACGTGACGCAAGGACGATCCCGCGGCACGGTGCGCCTCCGTTCACGCGACTTCCGGGACCGGCCGAGGGTGGATCCGCGGTACTTCACCGATCCCGAGGGCCACGACGAGACCGTGATGCTGGCGGGTATCCGGTTGGCGCGCAAGATCGCCGAGCAGGATCCCTTGCAAAGCTGGGTGGCACGGGAACTGGCGCCCGGGCCGACGGCGGTGAGTGACGAGGAACTGCTCGACTACGTCCACAAGACGCACAACACCGTCTACCACCCCGCGGGAACCGCGCGGATGGGGTCGATCGAGGACCCGCTCGCCGTGCTGGATCCGCAGCTACGGGTGAAGGGAACACAGCGCCTGCGGGTGGTCGACGCGTCGGCGATGCCGAAACTCCCTGCCGTCAACCCGAACATCACGGTCATGACCATGGCGGAGAAGTGCGCGGATCTCATTCGCAACCCCCCAAGGTGACGGCGTGGACCTCGAGCTCGACACCGCGGCCTTCCTCTCGAAGCACCCACCGTTCCAGTACCTGACGCCGGGTGAGCTCACCGAGTTGGCAGGCGCGGCGGGCGTGGATGAATACCCGACGGGCGCTGTAATTCTCGATTCCATGCAGCGGACCGCCGATGTGATCTGGGTGGTGCGGAGCGGGCAGGTCACGCTCCTACACCCGCACGACGACGGGATCACCGGCGTCCCCGTGGACACGGTCTATCCGGGTGGCGTGTTCGGCTACTCGGCGCTGCTGACCGGCTCCGACGTCGGCTTCACCGCCAGGGCGAGCCAACCCACCACGGTGTACCGCTTGCCAGGGGAACTCGTGCGGCCGCTGTTCGCCAGGCCCGCCGGCCTTGCCTTTCTCGCGGAGGCCGCGGCGAGGGCCACCGGCGCGACTCCCGTACCGGTCGAACAGATCCCGTCCCGGCGCGCCGTCGGCGACCTGGTGCGGGGCGAACCGGTCCTCACCACGCCGGGGACCTCCGTGCGCGACGCCGTCGGGCACATGAGCGAACGCCACAGTTCCTACATCCTGATCCCGTTGCCAGGTGGCGAGCTCGGGATCTTCACGGACCGGGACCTGAGAACCAGGGTGGTGGCGGCCGGGGTGGACCTGAGCACCCCGGTGGCGGAGGTGATGAGTGCGCCTGCCCAGACCGTCACGGAGGACAGGTTGGCCGCCACCGTGTTGATGGACATGCTCGAGAGCGGCCTGCGGCACATGCCCGTACTCACCATCCGTGGCGCGGTGTTGGGTGTCCTCGAGGAGGCGGATCTGCTCGCCGCCGCCACCCGCAAGAGTTTTGTGCTGCGCCGATCGATCGCGCTTTCACCGACCCCCGCTGCGCTGCAGGAAGTCTGCTCCGGAATCCCCGATCTGGTGGTGGACCTGTTCCGCGGCGGCACGGAGGCATCGGCGACAAGCGGGATCCTCTCGGTGGTCATCGACAGCGTCGTCCGTCGCGCCGTGGAGTTCGCGTTGGCGGAGGACGACGACCTACCGCGCACGGGATTCGCCTGGCTCTCGCTCGGCAGCATCGCGCGCCGCGAGGCGATGCCGTCATCCGATATCGAGAGCGCACTGTCCTGGGTGCCCGAGTTGTCCCCCGAGTCGGGACGTCTCATGAGGATGGCGGCGACCGTGCACGCCACCCTCGACGACTGCGGGCTTCCCGCCGACACGAACGGCGCGGTCGCGAGCACACCGAGGTTCGCGCGGTCGGTCGCGGGCTGGCGCCGCACCGCGGCACAGTGGTTGGACGATCCGTTGCAGGACCGCGGGCTCGTCATGTCGTCGCTGCTCCTGGACGGGCGCGTGGTGTGGGGTGAACGGTCGCTGCACACCATCCCGACGGCCTACCGGAACATGCGGACCGACCATCCCGACGCCCTGCGACTGCAGCTGCGTGATGCGTTGGCCGGGCGCGCACGCACCCGCTCGCTACGGGACGTGCTCTCGCGACGCGGGGGCACCTTCGACCTCAAGACACACGCGCTGACGCCGATCGTCAACCTCGCCAGGTGGGGTGGCATGACGGTGGGGGCCACCGTCGCCTCGACGCCGGCTCGGTTGCGGGCGGCGGCGGGGAACGGCCTACTCACAGAACGGGATACGACGATCCTCACCGAGGTGTTCACGCTGCTCCAGCGGCTGCGGTTGACCCACCAGGTGGATCAGATCACCGCAGGTGTCGCACCTGGCGACGTCGTCACCATGCCGGAGCTGTCGCCCCTGAACCGCAGCCTGCTGGGCGACGGCGTACGCGAGATCGCGGCCGTGCAGCGCAGGGTCGGGTACCTGGCATCCGACTCGGGAGTGCCCCTGCGCCGGTGACCACGGCTCTCATCCCTTGAGGCGCGGCTCCAGCCACTCGACCACGTCGTCGAGCACCTGCTCGCGCTCCGGCTCGTTGAACACCTCGTGGAAGAGACCGTCGTACTCGGTGTACGTCAGATCCTGGGAACCCGCGATGTCGGCGATCATCCGGCTGCCGTTCACGTTCGCCAGCCCGTCCTCGCTGCCGTGCAGCAACAGCAACGGAACCTGCAGCGTCGGTAGCCGGTTGGGCAGGGACTCGGCGTTGACGATCATCCCGCGGGCGATACCGGCGGGAACCTTGCCGTGGTGCACCAGCGGGTCGGAGTTGTAGGCGGCGACCACCGCCGGATCGCGGGAGACCAGATTGGCGTCCAACGACTCGACGGGCACCCGCGGCGCGAATCGGCCGAGGACCTTGCCGACCTCGACCACCACCCGGGGCACCCCGGTCGTCACGTCCACCGCCGGGGCGGACAGGATCAGCCCGGACAGGTCTCCGGGGTGATCGAGTGCGTAGGACAGCGCAATGGCGCCACCCATGCTGTGGCCGAGAAGGTACCGGTCGAGTCCGGGATGCTCGGCGGCCGCGATCCCGAACAGCCGCCGCAGGTCGTCGGTGAAATCCGACCAGTCCTTGAGCTCGACGCGCTTGCCACCCGAGCGACCGTGACCGCGATGGTCGGGCGCGTACACCACCAGACCCAGTCCCAGCAGGCGCTCGATGACATGGTCGTAGCGGCGGGCGTGCTCGCCGAAGCCGTGCGCGAGAACCAGGACCGCGCTCGGCTCGCCGTCCGGCGTCCAGACGTCGTAGTCGATCCGGGTGCCGTATTTGCCGGTGAACGAGGACTCGGTGTGTGCCACGTTTCCGAGTCTAGGTGGCAGACTCGGATGGGCATCGACGATTCCGGGGAGCATTCACCGAGGGAGCCACGATGACCGAGACGACGGCGACCGACGCGTGGCCCGCGCTGCGCCTCGACGACTGGACCGACACCCGCGAAACCCTGCACATGTGGATGCAGATCGTCGGGAAGATCCGGCTACAGCACGCGCCACTGCTCAACCACTGGTGGCAGGTGACGCTGTACGTCACCGCCAGGGGGCTGACCACCTCGGCCATCCCGGTCGGCTCGCGGCTCCTCGAGATCGAGTTCGACTTCTGCGACCACGAGCTGCGCATGCGCACCAGTGACGGTGGCGCGCGCCGGATCGCCCTCGAGCCGAAGTCGGTGGCCGAGTTCTACGCCCAGACCGTGGCGGCGCTCCGGGAACTGGGCGTCGAGGTGCGGATCCAGGCAGCCCCCAACGAAGTCGTGACGGCGATCCCCTTCGCGGAGGACGAGGTCCACGCCTCCTACGACGCCGCGGCCGCGAACCTGTTCTGGCGTCAGCTGGTCCAGGCCGACCGGGTGCTGACCCGGTTCCGTTCGCACTTCGTCGGCAAGTGCTCGCCGGTGCATTTCTTCTGGGGCGCGATGGACCTGGCCTGCACCCGGTTCTCCGGGCGGGGCGCGCCCGTCCACCCTGGCGGGGCCCCGAACTGCGCGGACTGGGTGATGGTCGAGGGCTATTCCCGCGAGCTGAGCAGCTGCGGGTTCTGGCCAGGCGGCGGCGAGGAGGGCGGCTTCTACTCCTACGCCTACCCGGCGCCGGACGGCTTCGCCGACCACCCGGTCGGCCCCGCTCAGGCGCACTACAGCGCCGAGCTCGGCGAATTCGTGCTGCCGTACGAGGCCGTGCGTACCGCCGCCGACCCGGACGCCGCGCTGATGGAGTTCCTGCAGAGCACCTACGACGCCGCCGCCTCGCTGGGGAGCTGGGACCGGTCCGCCCTCGAATCCGACCCGGCCCGCTGGGATCGGAACGGCTGAACCGCGTCCCCCTACTGTGTTGACGGTGCGATCGGAACTCAGCGCCCGCCTCGTCGCGGTGCATCCCCTGCCCGGTGTGCGCGCGGGCTCGGCGCTGGTGCGTGTCGGTGACCGCTTGCTGGCGGTTCAGGACGATGCCTTCTGCGCCGCCTGGATCGACCTGCCCGGGCTCGGCGTCACCCCGCTACCTCTCAAGGGTGACGGCGCGGAACTCGCCAAGAGGGACAAGCCCGACTTCGAGTCGGCGCTGCGCGCCCCGGACGGCAGCGTCCACCTGCTGGGCTCCGGATCGCTGCAGAACCGCTGCACGCTCGCGCGCATCGACCCCGACAACGGCTCCGTCACCCTGCGCGAGTCCCCGGCCATCTACGACAGCGTCCGACTCGCGCTCGGTCTCGACGATCGGCCCAACATCGAGGGGGCCGCGGTGGACGGGTCACGGCTCCGGGTGTTCCATCGCGGCGCCGGTTCCGCGCCGAGCGCGAGCGTGGATCTGCCGCTGGGCGTCCTCGACGGCGACGGTCCTGAGGTGATCGGGGTCAACTGGTTCCGGCTCGGCACGCTGGACGGGGTCGGCCTCGGCGTCACCGACGCAGCCGTCCTCTCCCCCCACCGCACGGTGTTCCTCGCCGCTGCCGAGCAAACGGACGATGCCATCGCCGACGGCCCGGTCGCGGGTGCGGCGGTCGGCCTGATCGACGGTCCTGCGGACTCGCTCTCGGTGCGCTGGACCCGGCTGCTCGAGTCCGATGGCAGGCCAAGCGTGCGCAAGGTGGAGGGCCTGACCGTGGACGACGACCTGCGCGGCGGCTGGCTGATCACCGACCCGGATGATCCGACCCGGTCCGCCGAGCTGTGCCGAGTGGAGCTCGGCGGGATCGCCTGAAGGTCGACACGATCCCGCCTCCGGCGTCAGGGGGTCGCCGGGGGACCCGACGGGCGCCGCCGCAGCGACCAGACCAGCGCGCCCGCGAGCGCAGCGGTGGTCGCGGCGAACACGATCGCGAGGTTCCTGGCGGTGAACAGCTCGACCCCGCCGTCGGATCCGCCGGTCTGCACCACTGCGACCGGCGCGCTGAGCACGGTCGAGATCCGATCCTGCTGCGCGGCATTGCGGGCGGGAATCGCGTTGACCCCCTTCGTCAGCTGCTCCCCGATCTGCGTCGAAACGGACTTGAGCTGGCTGACGCCGGTGAGTATCTGGTCCTTGGTGGTGCCGAGCAGCGCGGGCGCCTGCTCCGCGATGGGGCCGATCCCGGCCTGGAGCTGGTTGCCGGCATCGGTGAGCTGCGCGGACACGTCCTGCAGCTGGCCGAGCCCGCTGCGCAGCGCGCCGCCCAGGTCGGTGTCGGGCCCCGCGTCGGCGCTCAGCAGCCCGGTGATCGCCGCGAGCTGACCGGACACCAGCGTGAGATCGGTCTTGGTCTGCTCCAGCGTCCGCACCATCTCGGGCTGGAGCCCGGTGGCGCGAAGGGCCGCGGCCGCGGCGTCGAGACCGCCTTGCAGCTGCTCGGTGGAGCGGGTGACGTCGCCGAGGGTGACGCCGAGCTCGGTCAACCGACCGGACACCTCGGTCGCGGGGCCAACCGCGCCGTCCACCATCGACGAGACCTGTCCGGCGACGTCGACGAGCTGGTTGGCGCCGTCGTTCGCCGTGGCCAGGAGCGGCAACACCTGGTCGGCCTGACCGAGCAGCTCCTGGACCTGCTTGTCCGCGGCGGTCGTCGCGGCCGTCAGCAGCTGGGACGGCAAGAGCGTCTGCTGCAGCTGCGCCCTCGCCGAGGCGATCCCGGCCAGGACGTCCTTGATGCCCTGCGCCCCGGTCTGATCCGAGACGGTCGCCATCAACGCCGACATCAACTCGGTATCCGTTGGCGAGCCGTCACCGTTGTAGTGCACCGCGAGTTCCGCCTGCCGCGGCGCGTTGGTGGAGAGCGAGTTCACCGAATCGGAGAAGTCCGCCGGAATAGTGACGGACGCCAGGTACGCATCGGCCGACCCCTCGTCGGCCGAGACGGTCGCCCACTCGAAGTCACCCGATTCCTGCAATGCCGCGACGACCTGGTCCCCCGCATTCATCGGCTTGCCGTCGACCACCGCGCCCGCGTCCTCGTTGACGATCGCGACGGTTCTCGTCGACTCCCCCTCCGGTGAGACCAGGAAATAGACCCCGACGGCGGCGGCGAGGAGCGCCGTCACCGCGGCGATCACCCACGGCCCACGTCTCCAACTCGCATGTGCGGCAACCATAGGGCGGACCGTACGGGAAATCTCTGGCACCCGGGTGGCGCGAGTATGAGAAGACTGTGAGGAAAGGACGCGCTCAGTCGATGTCGTAGACGACCGCGACCGACACGGTCAGCTCCTGGCTGCCCGGCTCGATCGGCGTCGAGGGAGCCCGGTCGAGCGCGCCGCCGGGGTACGGGGTCGGCCCGGTGACGGGTACCTCGGTGATCGAGCGGACCTCGCCGAGACCGACCCCGGCGGCCTCCGCGATCTGCCTCGCCTGGGCCTGCGCCTGCCGCACCGCGTCCGCCCTGGCCTGCGCGCGCAGGTCGCTGTCGTCGGCGATGGAGAAGGACGTCTGCTGGACCCGGACGGCATCGCCCGCCGCTGCCGCGGCGGCGTCGATCAGCGCGCCCGCCGCGCCGACATCGTGCACGGTCGCCGTGACCTGGTTCGTCACCTGATAGCCGGTGATCGCCGAGGAGTTCGGGTCATACGTCGGCTGCACGGACAACCCGCTGGTCTGGATGTCCTCCGCCCGCACCCCCTTCTCCTTGAGGGTGTCGATGAGGGCGTTCGCCTTGTTCGCGTTGTCCTCGAGGGCGCCTGCCGCGGCCGGCGCCTGCGTCTGCACGCCGAGCACCACCGTCAGGGTGTCCGGCGTCGCGCTGACCTTCCCGGTGGCCTGGGTGCTGATCCCGGGGGGAGCACCGGTCCCCGCCTGCGCGTCAGACCCGTCGGTGCAGCCCGCGGCGAGCAGTCCGACGGCGGACACCGCCAGTGCTGCGGCGGCGGTGCGTGTTCGGTTGGCGGCCACGTTCCCACTATGGCCGATCACCGCGGGGCGCCGTCGGTTTTCGCGCCGCCGCGCCGTGCCGTGCACGAAAGCAGGTACGTGCCCCCGTGTTTCCACCGTGGTCCCACGGGCCGCCCGAGAGAACAGTGTGATCCACACCACTGCCGAGCATGTCGAGGTTCCGATGACGCACCACCAGCCCCCGCCCCCGCGCCTCCTCCATCCCGATCCGCGCCCCGCGCTGACCTCGCTGGAGTCCGAGCTCGACGGGCGTTCCATCGCCTACGGCATCGCGGGCGAGGGTCCGCCGCTGGTCTTCCTGCACGGGTGGGGCTCGAGCCATCGCACGTATCGACGATCGCTGGTGCGGCTCGCCCGCAACGGCGCGCGGGTGCTCGCGCCCTCGCTCCCCGGGTTCGGCGGGACGGCCGAGCTACCTCGCGGCGAGCGGCATCCAGCAGGCTACGCACGGTGGTTGGGGCGATTCATCGACTCCGTCGGCGTGACCGAACCGGTCACCCTGGTCGGACACTCCTTCGGCGGGGGCGTCGCCATCCAGACCGCCCACGACCTCCCCGACCACGTAGCCCGGCTCGTCCTCGTCAACTCGATCGGCGGCGGCATCGGCCCTCGCGCCGCGGAGAACGGGCACCCGGTCCGGGCGGGACTGCCGCACGAATGGCGTGCCACGACCGGCGGCGGCGACCAGACACGCCAACTGAACCGCCTGGCGGACCGCGGTCTCCCGGTGACGCTGCTCTGGGCTCGCGGCGACCAGGTGATCCCGAGAGCAGGCCTCGAGTCGCTGCGCACAGCGCTTCGTCGTCCGCCGGTGTTCACGGTCGCGGGCTCGCATGAATGGCCGGTCGGCGACCCACACGGCTTCGGGCACGCCATGAGGACCGTGCTCGGGTGGCCGTCGAGGGTCGCCGCATGACCGCGCGGGACGCGACGCGGGTCCACCCGTCGTCGCTGATGATCAATCGCTGCGTGCGCTGCGCCGCACTCCTCGCGCCGCTGACGGCATCCTGCCCCTCCTGCCAGGGCTCCGAACTCCGCTCGGTGCCGTCCACCGGCGCCGGGTCGATCGTGTCTTGGAAGGTGGCCGATCATCGGCCGGACGAGCCGTGCGGGGACTCCGCGCCCTCGGCCGTCGGGATCGTCGAGCTCGACGACGGCCCGCGGATCTACACGTGGATCGACGGCGAGGTCCCGGTGGAGACCGACCGCGACGTCCGCGTCGAGTTCCTGCCCACCGCGGAGGACGGCCGGTTCCCGGTGTTCGCCAGGCCTCGTGACCGGCTCGCGGTGGCGGACCGTCGCGCCGGGAATACCTCCGCCCCGCCGGTGTTGAGTCAGATGCACTAGTTGAACAATCAACTAACTGAGTCGGAGGAGCGCCCCAATGCCTGCCGTGACCGTCGACAACATCCTCGCCCTGCCGCGCATCACCGAGACCGCGCCCGAATCCTCGCCGCGGCCGGTCCTGGCCGTGACCACAGCCCCCGTTGGCTACGAGGGCGAGGGCTTCCCGGTGCGCCGGGCGTTCGCGGGCGTCGACATGAAGCACCTCGACCCGTTCATCCACATGGACCAGATGGGCGAGGTGAACTACGCGCCGGGCGAGCCCAAGGGCACCCCGTGGCATCCGCACCGCGGCTTCGAGACCGTCACCTACATGATCGACGGGATCATGGAACACCAGGACTCCAACGGTGGCGGCGGCACGATCGGCGGCGGCGACACCCAGTGGATGACCGCGGGCGGCGGCATCCTGCACATCGAGACCCCACCCGAACACCTCGTGGTCAGCGGGGGCCTGTTCCACGGCGTGCAGCTGTGGGTGAACCTGCCCCGCGACAACAAGATGGCGGCGCCCCGCTACCAGGACATCACCGGCAACAAGGTCGCGCTGCTGTCCTCGCCGGACGGCGGCGCCCTGGTCCGCGTCATCGCGGGCGAGGTCGACGGCCACGACGGCCCCGGCTCCACGTACACCCCGATCAGCCTGGTGCACGCGACCATCGCACCGGGGGCCCGCCTGACCCTGCCATGGAACCCCGAGTTCAACGCGCTCGCGTACGTCCTCGCGGGCGAGGGCACGGTCGGCGCCGAGCGCAGGCCGGTCCGGATGGGCCAGACCACAGTGTTCGGACGCGGCGACACGCTGACCGTCGCCGCCGCGGACACCCAGGACTCCCGGACCGAGTCCCTCGAGGTCTTCATCCTCGGCGGCAAGCCGATCCGCGAACCCGTCGCGATGGCCGGGCCGTTCGTGATGAACACCAAGGCGGAGGTCATCCAGGCGTTCGAGGACTTCCAGGCCGGGCGGCTCGGCTCGATCCCCGCCGCCCACGAGACGATGGCGTAGCGATGCCGTCGATGGCGGTCCAGCGCGCGGGCGACCGCGCGCACCAGCGCTACGGCTGGCTCGAGTCCTGGCAGAGCTTCCCGTTCGCGGGAAACTTCGACCTGGCGGCGAACGCGCACGGGCTGCTGGTGGTCAACAACGAGGACATCGTCGACGCCGGATCCGGATTCGACATGCACCAGCACCGGGACGCGGAGCTCGACAGCGGCCGGTTGGTCACGGTGGCGTCGGGACTGCCCCGGCACCGCGATCACGCCGCGATCGGCCTGAACAACCGGCACGCGGGGCTGCACCCCGCCAGATTGCAAACTGGACAGTCGGTAACAATCCCGGACGCGCCCTACGTCCACGTGTTCGTCGCGCGCGGATCCGGCGAGATCGAGGGGTTCGGACGCCTCGACCAGGGGGATTCATTGCGGCTCACCGGGATCGGCGGCCAGCAGTACACGGCGGCCGAACCCACGGAGCTGCTGATCTGGGAGATGCATGCCGCGCTCGGATGAGTCCGCGATGAATCGCGCGGATCCGGTTTGACAGCAACCCTTTTCGAGGAGGCAGCGCATGATCGACGACCTGGGGCACCCCCACCGAACCGGGTCCGACGTGCAACGGTCCCGCATCGGAGCCGACAACTGTGCACCGAGTTCTTGACGCCCTCGTACTCTGGAATCTCTAAGCACCACAAAGGAGGACGCCCATGACGGCACCCACCACACCGCACGTCGACATCCACCGCGCGGGCGATCGGATGAAGACCCGGATCTCCTGGCTCGATTCGAAGCACTCCTTCTCGTTCGGGCAGCACTACGACCCGGACAACACCCATCACGGCGTACTGATGGTCAACAACGACGACATCGTGATGCCGGGCCAGGGCTTCGACACCCATCCACACCGGGACATGGAGATCGTCACCTGGGTGCTGCGGGGATCGCTGGTGCATCAGGACTCGATCGGGCATTCCGGCGTCATCTACCCGGGCCTGGCCCAGCGGATGAGCGCGGGCACCGGCATCCTGCACTCGGAGAAGAACGACTCGTGGCGGCTGGCCGGATCCCAGCACGACGAGCATGCCGAGCCGGTTCGATTCATCCAGATGTGGGTGCTGCCCGACGAGCCGGGCATCAGCCCCGGCTACGAGCAGCTCGAGATCGACGACGAGCTGATGCGCGGCGGGCTCGTGCCGGTCGCCTCCGGCATGCCCGCACACCGGAACCAGTCGGCCATCACGATCGCGAACCGGGGCGCGGCACTGCATGTCGCGCGACTGCAGCCGGGCGGCTCGGTACAGCTCCCCGAGGCCCCCTACCTGCATCTTTTCGTCGCCCAGGGCGAGGTGTCGCTGGAGGGCGCCGGAATCCTGTCCGAGGGTGACGCCGTCCGGCTCACCGCGTCCGGGGGACAGCGATTGTCCGCCGACGCCCCGGCCGAGGTGCTGGTCTGGGAGATGCACGGCCGCCTCGGCGGCTGATCGGACCCGGGGTCTCGGCCGATCACCGGGACCGCGCGACCGACCGTCGCGGTCCCGGTGATAGAGAAGAGCGATGACCACCACGGAGAACCAGCGGATCGACCGGCTCAACGAGCTGATGGGCGTGGAGGCCGTCGAACAAGCCCCCGGCGTGATCCGGCTCCGTCAGGAGGTCGGCCCTCGGTTCCACGACCATCGCGGGCGGACGGTCCTCGGATCGATCGGGGTGCTGGCCGACAACGTGCCCGGCCGCGCGATCGGTAACTCGGTCCCCGAGGGGACCCAGGTCGTGTTGTCGCAGGTGGTGGCCGCGCTCGCCGGCCCACTGCCCGCGACCGGCACCATCGAGGCGCAGGGCAACGCGGTCCGGATCGATGGTGCGGCGGGCACCGGACTGGCCACCGGCGACATGCGCGGACCGGACGGCGAGGTGCTCGTCGCATTGCAGACCCGCGGGATGGTGGTCACCCGGGAGGCCGCCAACGCCGAGGCGGTGCTCTGGGGCGCACGCCTGCCCGTCGAGGCCGCCGAACCGGTCGCGGATGCCGCCGAGCTCGCCGACCGCCCCGGGCTGGAGATCGTGGAGAGCATCGAGCGCGGCGCGCTGGCACGGGGCCCGCTCGCCGGGCTGCTGGGCATGGGGCTGACCGAGGTCGCCCGCGGGCGGGTGATCGGCGAGTTCGCGCCGCGGGGCTGGATGAGCAACCCGCTCGGATCCATCCAGGGCGGGGTGCTGATCTCCGCGGCCGACCTGATCACGGGTCTGGCCGCACAGACCCTCACCGCCCCCGGTCAGGGCTACGAGGCACTCGACCTGAGGATCGACTTCGTCCGTTCCCCCGCGGCCGACGGGCCCCCGATCCGCGCCGAAGCCGAGGTGCTGCGCGCCGGGCGGCGACTGGCCCTGATCGAGTCGCGGCTCGTCGATCCCGCCGGGCGCCTGCTCGCGCGGGCGGCAGCCAGCGTCCAGCTGCGCTGAGCGGGGTCGCGCCAATACGGTCTATCGGACCTCCAACGCGACTAGTCTGCGGGTGACTTGGCTTTCCGGTGCCCATGGGTGAATCCGAGGAGAGACGATGACGAATCAGCCGCCGAACGGAACTCCGCCGCCGGAAGGCCAGCAGCCGCCGAACCCCCCGGAGGGAACCCCGCCGCCGGAAGGCCAGCAGCCCCCGTACCCGGGTCAGCCGCAGGGCGGCAGCCCCCAGTACCCGGGTCAGCCCTACCCCGGTCAGCCCTACCCCGGTCAGCCGCAGGGCGGCGGCCCCCAGTACCCAGGTCAGCCCTATCCCGGTCAGCCCTATCCCG
Organism: Rhodococcus sp. NPDC055112; assembly: GCF_053607505.1. Lineage (NCBI taxonomy): Bacteria > Bacillati > Actinomycetota > Actinomycetes > Mycobacteriales > Nocardiaceae > Rhodococcus > Rhodococcus sp. NPDC055112. The sequence continues at coordinate 278,529 of NZ_JBSGTR010000001.1, read as the reverse complement.
GCCAGCCGTATGCGGCACAGCCATATCCACAGCCGCCCGCGCAGCCCCGCAACGGCGCGGGGATCACCGCGCTCATCCTCGGCATCTTGTCGGTGCTGACCGTGTGGACCATCGTCGGCGGCATCCTGCTCGGGGCCGTCGCGATCATCGTCGGCCTCGTTGGCCGATCGCTGTACAAGAAGAGACAGGCCACCAACGGTGGGGTGTCCCTCGCGGGCATCCTGCTCGGCCTCGCCGGGCTGATCATCTCGATCGTGCTCGTCGTGGTCGGGATCGGCCTGTTCCACAAGGTCGGCGGCCAGGACTTCGTCGACTGCCTCCGGGAGGCGGGCAACAACCGGGCCGCCCAGCAGCGGTGCGAGGACGAGTTCGAGAGCAACATCGAGGACCAGTTCTCGGTGACGTTCGAGGCCCCGCCCGCGGTCCCGACGCGCTGACCGCACCCGGCGCCCAGGCACCTCGCAGCCCGTTGCCAGGATGCTCACAGCCGCCCGGTCGACGATGGTGAACACCATCTACACCGAGCGGAGATCAACGTGAACGAGGACATCGAGCGCAGCCGCGCCCGCGTCAGCCGACGGCGAGCGCTGGCCCTTGGCGGGACAGTCGGACTCAGCGGGCTGATCGCGGCCTGCGCGGGCAACGGCTCCGGCGGGACCGCGACGAGCGCCTCCGCGTCCGCCACCGGCACCGCGGTCGCCGCGAGCAGCGATGTGACCGCCCTGCTCGCCCGGGCCCCACAGTGCGTCATGACGACCGAGGAGACGCAGGGCCCGTACTGGTTCGACGTCGACTCGATCCGCAACGACCTGCGTGAGGACCGGCCCGGCGCCACCCTCGACCTGGCCATCCGGGTGCAGGAACTGCAGAAATGCACCCTCGACGGCTCGGGCGGCGGGGTCGCCAACGCCGTCGTCGAGATCTGGCACTGCGACGCGGGCGGCGTCTACTCCGGCTTCGAGTCCGGTTCGCAGGGCGCAAACGGCACTCCCCCCGAGGGCGGCCCCGGCGGGCCTCCCGAAGGTGGTCAGGGCAGGCCTCCCGAGGGCGGCCCCGGCGGTGCGGGCGGTCGTGTTCCCGGCGGCCCCGGCGGCAACACGACCGACTACTCCGACGGCTCGTACAGCAAGGGCGACAGCGAGTCGGCCACCACCGACGACGGCACCTACCTGCGCGGGGCGCAGACCACCGACGCCGACGGCATCGCGAGGTTCACCACGATCTTCCCCGGCTGGTACCAGGGCCGCACCACGCACATCCACCTCAAGGTGCACATGGACAAGGCCACCGTGCTCACCTCGCAGCTCTACTTCGAGGAGGCGCTCATCGACGAGGTGTACGCGTCGGCGCCCTACGACGAGCACACCGGGCGGGAGAACAACGTCGACAACGCCGCCGACGGCATCTTCGACGCGTCCGGGATGGTGACGGCCGTCCGGGCCGGCGACGGATACCTCGGCGCCATCAACATCGGGGTGTGACGCGGCTTCGCCGCCCGTGCGCGTTTCACCCCCACCGGGGTACAACTCACGCACGGTCGACCGCGTCGCGGTAGAAATAGAGGCATGACGACGCCTGCTTCCGGAATCGACCTCACCCACCTCGACCAGGGCATCCGCGCGCAGGACGACCTGTTCTTCCACGTCAACGGCAAATGGCTGGACGACTACGTGATCCCCGCCGACCGAGCGGTGGACGGCGCTTTCCGCACGCTTTACGACCAGGCCGAGCTCGACGTGCAGGCGATCATCACCGAGTCCGCGGAGGCCCGCGGCGAGGACGGCACCGACTCGCAGCGGATCGGCGACCTCTACAGCTCGTTCATGGACGCCGACGCCGTCGAGCGGGCCGGGCTGGAGCCGATCGCGGGCGAGCTCGCCGCGGTCGACGCGGTGAGCGATCTGTCCGCGCTGGCGGGGCTGCTCGGTGAGCTGCAGCGCACCGGCGTCTCCGGGGCGATCGGAAACTACGTCGACACCGACGCCAAGGACTCCTCGCGCTACCTCGTGCACCTGACCCAGTCCGGGATCGGGCTGCCCGATGAGTCCTACTACCGCGAGGATTCCTACGCCGAGACCCGCGCGGCCTACCTCGAGCACGTGCAAAAGATGCTCACCCTCGCAGGCAGGCCCGACCCGGCAACCGACGCGCAGACGGTCCTCGACCTGGAGACCCAGATCGCCGCAGGCCACTGGGACGTGGTGCGCAGGCGCGACGCCGAACTCAGCTACAACCTGGTCACACTGGCCGACCTGTCCACCGAGAATGACGGGTTCGATTGGGCCGCTTGGGTGTCCGGCCTCGGCGGCACGGCGGAGACCTTCGCGGAACTGGTGGTCCGCCAGCCCAGTTTCCTGACCGCGCTGACCTCACTCTGGACGCAGCGCCCCCTCTCCGACTGGAAGGCGTGGGCGGCCTGGAAGGTGATCCACTCGCGGGCCGAGCACCTGACCGCCGACCTGGTCGCGGAGGACTTCGCGTTCTACGGCACCACTCTGTCGGGCACCGAGGAGAACCGTGAACGCTGGAAGCGCGGCGTCTCCCTGGTGCAGGACCTGCTCGGCGAGTCCGTCGGCAAGCTCTACGTCGAGCGGCATTTCCCCGCCGAGGCCAAGGCCCGGATGCAGGAGCTGGTCGCGAACCTGCAGGAGGCGTACCGCCGCAACATCTCCGACCTGGAGTGGATGAGCCCCGACACCAGGAGCGCGGCGCTGGCCAAGCTGGAGAAGTTCACCCCGAAGATCGGCTACCCCGACAAGTGGCGGGACTACACCGGGTTGGTCATCACCGCGGACGATCTGGTCGGCAACTACCGTCGCGGCTATGCCGCCGATCACGACCGCGACCTGGCGAAGCTCGGCGGTCCGGTGGATCGGGACGAGTGGTTCATGACCCCGCAGACCGTCAACGCCTACTACAACCCGGGGATGAACGAGATCGTCTTCCCCGCAGCGATTCTGCAACCGCCCTTCTTCGACGCCGCTGCGGACGACGCGGCGAACTACGGCGGAATCGGCGCGGTCATCGGACACGAGATCGGGCACGGTTTCGACGACCAGGGTGCCAAGTACGACGGCGACGGCAACATGATCGATTGGTGGACGGACAGCGACCGCACCGAGTTCGGCAAGCGCACCAAGGCACTGATCGAGCAGTACAACGAGTTCGAGCCGAAGGCGTTGCCGGGCCACAAGGTCAACGGCGAATTCACCATCGGCGAGAACATCGGCGACCTCGGCGGCCTGTCAATCGCGGTCGAGGCGTACCGGATCGCGATGGACGGCAAGGACTCTCCCACCCTCGATGGGCTGACCGGCCTACAGCGCGTCTTCTTCGGCTGGGCGCAGGTGTGGCGGACCAAGGCCAGGAACGAAGAGGCCATCCGCCGCCTCGCCGTCGACCCGCATTCGCCGCCGGAGTTCCGTTGCAACGGTGTGGTGCGTAACCTCGACAGCTTCCACGAGGCGTTCGACGTCACGCCCGGCGACGCGCTCTACCTCGAACCCGAGCAGCGCGTTCGCATCTGGTGATGCGCCTGCGGCGCAGTGGTGCGGTGACGGAGCCTCATGACTCCGTGACCGCGCCACTGCGGCAACGCCGCACTTCCTCGTAATCCAGCCGGTTCTGCTCGCCGTAGACCACCGCGAACTCCGCGATGGCTTCATCGAAAACGGTTCCGTTGCCCAGGTATCCGGCAATCGCGGCCGGATCACCGGTGCGGGCGTGGGCTCTGGCCAGCGCGATCGCACACAGCCGCGCGTATGCCCGCAACCCGGACGGGTCCATCGCGGAGATGCTGAAGGAGCCCTTCTTGTCCCGCAACTGCCGGACATAGAAGTCGCGGCCGAACGGACCGGGGCCGCTGAACCATCCGAGGAACGGATCACTCGCGCTCTGGATCAGCCGCTGCCCCTCGACCACCCGCCTGCCCTGGTCACGATGCGGCGAACCGGCAACGTACGGCGCAAGCACGGACGGCTGCGCCTCCTTGATCTGCAGGAACAGCGGGTCCTGGGCGCTCTCTCCCACGAACAGCGCCATGAAGCCGAGCATGCCCACTGATCCGACGCCGACGACCTTGCTGGCGATGTCCTGGAATCGGTAGCGCTCCACCAGTTCCCGCCGGTCCCCCGCCAGGGTCCCGAGATAGCGCTCGAAGGAGGCCCGGAGCAGATCCGTCACCTCCGCATGCCGCTCGTGCGGGAGCCGGGTGATCAGGGGCGGTTCGTCCTTGATGAGAAACCGGCCGTTCTCGTACCTGGCGAATCGCTTGAGCGAGCCGAGCTGAGTTCGCCTCTCCGCCTTGGCCATCACCGCCTCGGTCACCCCGACCTGTCGAGCGGTGATCTGATCCCGCAGCCCGGCCAGCATCGCGTCCGCCTCGATCCGGAGATACCAGACGTCCAGCGCGGGCATCTCCGCCGCGTGACGGATCGTCTCCCGATATGCGGCGCCCACGATCAGCGCCGCGGCACGCGCGTCCGACGCACTGTGACCGTTCGTGGTCGCCGCCACCAGCACCGAGGTCGCGAGCCGCTTGAGGTCCCATTCGAAGGGCCCGCGATGCACCTCGTCGAAATCGTTGAGGTCGAACACGAGCCGCCGGTCCGGGCCGGCGAACAGCCCGAAGTTCGCGAGGTGGGCATCCCCGCTCGCCATCACCGTCAGATCCGTTCGCGCGCTGTGCGCCAGATCCCACGCCATGATGGCGGCCGATCCACGCAGGAAGGTGAACGGCGAGAGCAACATTCGCTCGAACCTGAGCGGAACCAGTTCGGGAATCCGATTCGCGTTCTGCCGGTCGAGGATCGACACCGGATCGGGCCGACGCGAGGACGGCTCCCACGAACCATGCGCCCCGCGCGGGATCCGGGCACGCAGATGCTTGCCTCGCCGCCGGCGTTCGGCGGCGGGCTCAGACGTATCGAAGGCTGCGACGGCCACCGTCCGAGCCTACCGCCGCCCTACACGGCGACCCGGAGGTCGACCCCGATTCGCAACGCGGTGACCAGTTCCCGGTAGAGCTGGTCCGACTCCATCAGCTCGTCGTGGGTGCCGCGTGCCCGCACCCGACCGTGCTCCATCACCAGAATGGTGTCCGCGTCGATCACGGTCGAGAGCCGGTGCGCGATGGTCACCACGGAACCCGTCTGCGACAGCTCCCGGATCATGTCGTGGATCGCGGCCTCGGTCCGGCCGTCCACCTGCGCCGTGGCCTCGTCGAGGAGCAACACGTCCGGGCGGTGAACGATGGCCCGGGCCAGAGCGATTCGCTGACGCTGCCCACCCGAGACGTTGGTGGCGGACAGGTCGCTGTCGAGTCCGTCCTCGAGCGCACGGACGGTCTCGTCGAGGTGCACCGCACGCAGCGCGTCCCACACCTCCTCCTCGGTCGCCTCGGGGTGGGTGAACAGCAGGTTCGACCGAATCGTGCCCGGCACGATGGGCGTCTCCTGCTCCACATACGCCAGCCGGGAGCGAACCTGGTCGAACGGCAGCTCCGAGTAGGGCACGCCGTCGAGCAGAATCTCGCCGCTCTCCGGGTGCAGGAACCGCAGCAACAGCGAGAACAGGGTGGTCTTGCCCGCCCCGGACGGCCCGACGATCGCGGTGTGTCCGCGTGCCGGGATCTGGGCGCTGACCCCGCGCACGGACGGCTCGGTACCGGGGGCATACCGGGCTACGACATCGACCAACTCGAGGACCGGCACGTCGGCGGCCGGCCGCAGCGGCTGAACGTCGACCGCGGCGTGCTCCTCGATCTCCATGTCCTGCACCTCGCGAATCCGGCTCGCCGCGGCGATGCCGGACTGGACGAGCGAGACGTTCTGCGCCATCGCGGTGACCGGGGCGGTCAGCAGGAACGCGTACAGCAGGAACGCGACGAGCCCGGAGACCGCCAGCGCACCCGTGCTCACCCGGTACGCACCGAAGGCGAGGATCCCGATGATCGCGAGCTGCATTCCGCCGCCCGCGATGATCCAGACGAGTGCGGTGACCCGAACCGCTCGGACGCTGTGCAGCTGTGAGTCCTTCGCGTCGATGATGATCCGCTCCGCCTCACGGGCCTCCGCGCGGCTGGACTTCACCGTCCGGATCGCGCGCAGCGCCCCCTCGAGCACACCGCCGAGCCGCCCAACCGATTCCTGCGCCTGCCGCTGCGACTTCGCGACCTGCGGCATGAGAAGGAGTGCGAGGACACCGACGATCAGGAGCGAGGCCACGGTCGCCCCGAACAAGACGAGGTCGAGCATCGCCATCAGGACGAGGGTGCCGATGACGCTGACGGCGCCGTTGAACAGTTCGACCAGGCTCGAGGAGGTCGCCTCACGGAGCAGAACGGTGTCCGAGGTGACCCGGGTGACGAGCTCGCCCGACGGCCGCGCCGTCAAGCTGCCCACCGTGGACCGGAAGTACCTGCGCACGATGGATTCCCGAGCGTCGTAGACCACGCGCGCGGCCAGCGTGCCGAGCAGGATCCACTGGAAGTATCCGACGATACCGGTGACCACGAGCACGCCGAGGAGCGTGAGAACGGGCGTGAGCATCGAGCCACCACTACTGAGCGTGTCCAGGATCTGCTTGATGATCATCGGCGTCGCCAGCCCAGAGCCGGTGACGATCAGCCCCAGGACCAAACCGAAGCCGAGCACCTTCCGGTGCGGGCGAATGAAGGACCACAACAGCCGCACGTTCGGCCAGCTCACAGACGCCGGGGAATCACTCATGTCCACCAGTGGAACATTCGCGTCCCATTTCTGTCAATGGAAGTTCCATTTGGGAACAATCCACTGCTACCGTGAGGACATGTCGACCGTGACAGTCCCCGAATCGGGCACCAAAGCACGCACCCGCCGCGCCATCCTCGACGCGGCAGTCGACGTGCTCGGCAAGAATGCGGCCGCCCCCCTCAGCGAGATCGCGGCGGAGGCGGAGGTGGGTCGCAGCACCCTGCACCGTTACTACCCGGAGCGCATCGACCTGGTCCGCGCCCTCGGCGAGGACGCCCTCGACAAGCTCGGCGCGGCGCTCGAACGGTCCCGGCCCACCGAGGGCCCCGCGGACGCAGCGCTGCGCAGGATGAGCCACGAGTGCTTCGACCTCGGGCCGCTGCTCTCGCTCATCTTCGGCGACCCGCAGGCGCTGTCCAACGCGGCATTCTGGGAGGGACTCGGCGCGGTCGACGCGCCGCTGCTCGCCGTAATCGAACGCGGCCAGGCCGACGGCACCTTCTCGTCGGAGCTCAAGGTCCGGTGGATCCGCCGGATGCTGTGGTGGTGCCTGCTGACCGGGTGGGAGAGCTTCAACAGCGAGGGCTACTCGCGTACCGACGCGATCGAGTCCATCGACATGACGGTCGCCCGTATCACCGATCCCGACCGCTAGCCGGTCAGCGGTTCCAGTCCCCGAGTCCGTCGGAGCCATTGAGCGTTCCGCCACTGGTGTTCGTCACGATCACCGGGTCGCCCTTCTTCGCGTTCTCGAAGAACCACTTGCCGTCCTCGGTGCTCACGTTCAGGCAGCCGTGGCTCGTGTTGGTGCTGCCCTGCTGGTTCACCGACCACGGCGCGGCGTGTACGAAGATGCCGCTGTTGGAGATGCGGGTCGCGTATTCGACGTAGGTGCGGTAGCCCTCCGGCGCGTCGATCGGGACACCGTAGGTCGACGAGTCCATGTACATGTCACGCAGCTGCTCGCCGACGATGTAGGTGCCGTTCGGGGTCTCGTGGCCGGTCTTGCCCATCGAGGTCGGCATGGTCTTGACCACCTCACCGTTGCGGGTGATGGTGATCTCCTTGGTGTTGTCGTCGGCGGTGGCCACCAGCGCATCGCCGATGTGGAAGGCGGAACGCGCCCCACCCGCCTCGACCACGACGTCGGTACCCGCAGGCCAGAACTCGGTCGGTCGCCAGCGCACCTGGCTGTCGTTGATCCAATAGAAGGAACCGTCGACCTTCGGGTTGCTGCTGACCTTGATGGCCCGCTCCGCGGTGGCGCGGTCGTCGATGGCCTCGTCGAACCGGATGATGACGGGCTGCGCGACGCCGACCACCTCACCCTCGGACGGGTTCAGGCTCGGCGCGGAGAAATTGGCAGGCCCGACCTGCGGCTCCACCGGGGGCGGCGGCGGCGCGAGGGGCGCCGAGGGAGCAGGCAGGCCAGGCAGGGTGGGCAGCGCGATGTCGGGACCACCGGGAAACAACGGCACCGCCTGCGCGGGAACGACCAGCGCCGTGCCTGCGGCCGCGGCACCGATCAGGGCCGTCGCGACCCGATTCGTCCAGCGCCGACGACTTGTGGTCCCGGTCTCGATCTTGCGCATTCAAGTCCCATCATCCGACTACAGAAGAGCCCGGCGACTCCCGCATTCGTGGGCGTCGCCGATTCCAGTAGACACAACAGGTTCGCCGTTGGCCAGGAGACACTCCGCCCAGACGCCCTGGTCGAACGGCTCCGGCCCAGGTCGCGCGGGTGCCGACCCCGGTAGGTGATCCGCCTCTCAGCCTGCGGATCACCGCACCTGCGGCCGCGGCGGGGCGCTAGCGCCCACGCACCGTTTTCTGCGCCACCGCGCCGAGCCGGGCCAAGCGCAGGTCGCCAAGCGCGGTCAGCGCGTTGCCCATCCGATTGGTGACGAAACCGAGGGCGAGGCCGGTCTCCGGGTCCGCGTACGCCCCCGACCCCCCGACCCCGTAATGACCGAACGCGGCCCTGGGCTGGGACCGGTTCGCGACGAACACGGGGTGATAGCCGAGCCGCCAGTTCACCCGCGCCCCGAGGACATAGTCGCGTCCGAAGGTCTGCACCTCGCCCATCCTCTCGATGGTGTCGGAGGAGAGGAAGCGCCTGCCGTCGATGACACCGTCGTTCGCGATCGCCGCGTACATCTTCGCCAGTGCACGCGAGGTGAACACGCCGTTCCAGCCCGGCATCACCGCGTCGTGCACTCTCGGGTCGCGGACCAGCTCGTCGAAGCCGTCCGGCATGCCGGCCTCCGCGAGACCGTTGAACGGGCGCAGCCGCGTCATCACCGAGGAGGCCACACCCCAGGACACGGCGCCGGGGCTGAGGTGCGGGAACAGCTTTGCTATCCGATGCCGATGCTCTGGCGGTACCCGGTACCAGAACTCCTCGACGCCGAGCGGCTCCGCGATCTCGGTGCGCACCACATCGGTGAAGCTGCGTCCGGTCGCCCGCGCCACAGTCTCCGCGACGATCCATCCGAACGTGACCGCGTGGTACCCGGGACCGCTGAGCCGGCGGGGGTCCGGCCGCGCCGCGGCGAGGGCGGCGACCACACGGTCGTAGTCGAGGAGCCCGGTCTTGCCAGGGACCAGCCCCCGGATCCGGTGCAGACCCGCTCGGTGGATGAGCATGTCCCGGATCGTGATCCGCTCCTTACCCGCCGAGGCGAACTCCGGCCAGTAGGTTGCCACCGGTTCGTCGTAGTCGACGACACCTCGGTCGGCCAGCCGGTGCAGCACCGTGCTGGCCACGCCCTTGCCCGTGGAGAAGGACAAGGCGACGGTGTCGCGCCGCCAGCGTCGGTCGCGGTCCGCCCACCCCGCCCAGATGTCGAGCACCAGTTCGCCGTTCACGTAGGCGGTCAGGGCTCCGCCACCGTTGTTCGGCTGGCGGTACATCGTGAAGAACCGATCGGCCAACGGCAGAAATTGTGGGTCGACGTGCATCTCGGTCGGTGCGCTCCCGCCGCCCGCCGGCAGGCGGGAGCGACCGCCACGCCTACTCATGCCGGTCAGACCACTCCCGCGCGCTTGGCGGCGGAGCGGAGCTGGAATGCCCCGGCCACGAACACGATTCCGAAGATGATGGCGAAGAAGCCGACCAGCCAGACGAGGCTACTGACGCCTTCGACCGGGAAGATGACCAGCAGCAGCCCGAACAGGACCGCGAGGATGCCCGCGATCAGGAGCCACACCCACTGTCCGCCCACGGATTTCACCTTGAACGAGCCCATGATCTCGAGGATGCCGACCAGGATCGCCCAGAATCCGATCACGTACACGGCCACCAGCACCGTGACCTCGGGCCACGCGAAAGCCACGATACCGGCGAGAACGGACACGATGCCGCCGATCAACCACCACACCCAGCCGGTGACGATCTTGCGCGCCTGGATCGATCGGACCACCTCGACGAGGCCGTCGACGATCGCGTACACGCCGAACACGACCACCATGGCCCACACGGTGACGCCCGGCCAGACAAGCGCAACGATGCCGAAGATGACGGCGAATATGCCGCGGATCAGCAGCAGCCACCAGATGTCCTTGCCGATCTGCAGCATTGCCTCGTTGCTGTCAACGATAGGGTTCTCCGTCATCGCATCCTCCGACGCTCGTGATTGCCTGAACAGCTGATTCGGAGCCTAGTACCTCGAGCGCGAAGTCTCTCGTCGATTCACGCAGGTGTGACGCTACTTCCGGTCCCTGTCCTTGCTCGGCTGCACTCGCTTCGGTTCGCCGGGCATCTTCGGGTACTGCGGCGGATACGGCATGTCGCCCAACCCGTTCGCCGCGTCCCGCTCCGCCATCTCCAGCAGCGCGTCCAGCGAGTACGCGGCGTCGTCGATCCGGGCGGCCGGGTCGCCGCGCCTGGCCACCAGCTCGGGCACGGTCGCGATGGTGAAGTCGTCCGGCTCGACGTCCGGCAGTTCCGCCCAGGTGACCGGTGTCGACACCGTCGCCCGCGGGGTCTTGCGGACCGAGTATGCCGACGCCACCGTCTTGTCCCTGGCCGTCTGGTTGAAATCGATGAAGATCCGTTCGCCGCGTTCCTCTTTCCACCACGCGGTGGTCACCCGCGTCGGGTCGCGGCGCTCGATCTCCCTGGCCACCGCGATGGCCGCGCGGCGCACCTCGATGAAGTCCCAGCGCGGTTCGATCCGGACATAGACGTGGATCCCGCGGCCGCCGGAGGTCTTCGGGAACCCGACCAGCCCCAGTTCGTCGAGCAGCGGGGCCACGATGTCCACCGCGACCGCCCTGGCCTCCTCGAACCCGGTGCCCGGCTGCGGATCCAGGTCGATACGCAGCTCGTCGGGCCGGTCCGGGTCGGTGCACCGCACCGGCCACGGATGGAAGGTGACGTTGCCCATCTGTGCCGCCCAGACGATGTCGGCGGCGTGCCGCACCCGCAGCGCGTCCGCCGTGCGGCCGTTGGGGTTGGTGACCGTGCAGGTGTCCAGGTATTCGGGCCGCTTGGCGGGCAGTCGCTTCTGGTAGATCTCCTCGCCCTCGATGCCGTCCGGGAAGCGCTGCAGGTGGGTGGGCCGGTCCCGGAGGGCGGTCATGATCCCGGACTTCCCACCGTCGAAGAGGGCGATGGTCCGGTAGTACTCGACCAGATCACGCTTGCTGCCGCCCTCGGCGCCGAGCTGCGGGAAGTAGATCTTGTCGGGACTCGAGAGCCGGACCGCGATACCGTCCACGTCCAGTTCCATGGCCGGAGCCTTCGCCGCCATCAGTCCTCCCCCGCCAGCACATCGCTCAGGTCGTAGCGCACCGGGACCTCCAGTTGCTCGTAGGTGCATTCACCCGCCTCACGGTCGGGGCGCCAGCGCAGGAACCGCGCGGCGTGCCGCAGGCGGTCGCCCTCCATCTGGTCGTAGGCCACCTCCACCACCAGCTCGGGACGCAGCGGCACCCACTGGCGATCCTTGCCCGCCGACCACCGGCTGGCCTCGCCGTCGTGGACCACGTCCTCACCCTCGCGGTAGGGCTGCAGCAGCTCGAGCATCTCGATCCGCTTGGCCGCGGTGAACGCGGAGGCCCCACCGATCATGTGCAGCTCGTCGCCCTCGTAGAGGCCCAGCAGCATGGAGCCGATACCCGGCTGGCTCTTGTGCGGCCGGTATCCGATCACCACGCAGTCCGCGGTCCGCGCGTGCTTGACCTTGATCATCTCGCGCTTGTTCGGAAGATAGTGCCCCGCAAGCTTCTTCGCGACGACACCGTCGAGCCCGGCACCCTCGAAGGCGTGGAACCACTCCTGGGCGAGCCCGGCGTCGGTGGTGGCGGTGGTGACGTGACAGGACGGGCCGCCGCCGACCTGGTCCAGCAGGATGTCGCGACGCTCGCCGAACGGTCGCTTCATCAGGTCCTCGTCCCCCAACGCGAGCATGTCGAATCCGATCAGCTGCGACGGAGTCTGCTCGGCCAGCAGGGTGATCCGACTCTCGGCCGGGTGGATCCGCTCCGACAACGCCTCCCAGTCCAGCCGGGTGCGGCCATCGATCTCGCGCGGCACCACCAGCTCACCGTCGAGCACACACCGGACGGGCAGCTCGGCCCGCACCGCCGCGATCATCTCGGGAAAGTAGCGGCCCAGGTCCTTTCCGCTCCTGGAGCTCAGGACCACCTCGTCACCGTCACGAAAGACGATGGCGCGGAATCCGTCCCATTTCGGCTCATACGACCACATCGGCTCCTCGCCGTCGGGCTGGGCCGGGACCGCAGGCGCGGCCTTCGCCAGCATCGGTTGCAGGGGCGGGGTCAGCGGCAGCTCCACGCACCCATACTTGCGCACCGGGCCGGCATTGGCGAGGGAACGCGCCACGGCCGCCGCCGAACCTCCCTGAGCCGAGGTCACGCGCCGAGCGCCCGTCGGATCGGCGCCATCGTCGGCACCGGTTCGGTGGTCAGGAAGTCCAGGATGATCCGGTTGCAGAGCTCGGGCTTCTCCACCAGCAGTCCGTGCGAGGTGCCCGGCACCACCGCCAGCTCGGCATCGGGCAGGCCGCGGTACAGCGCGAGCGCATGCTCGAGGCTCACCTCGTCGTCGTCACCGACCATCACCAGCGTCCGGCAGGTGGCCCGCCGCAGGTCGTGCGAGGTCAGCGTCGGTTCCTCGACGTGCATCCGGTTCAGCTTCCCGGCCACGACCGGGTGGTGCCCGGCGCCGTCCGGCGACACCTCCGCGTACATGTCCGCGAGGAAGGTCGGCGACGGCTGGTCCGCGCCCACCACCCCCGGTTCCCAGCCGTCCCGGTGAAAGACGCCCGCGACGCAGACCAGCCGCCTGACCAGGTCGGGCCTGCGCAGGGCGACCAGCAGGGCCACGGTGGCGCCGTCACTGCAGCCGAGCAGCCGGACAGGCGCGCGCGGGACCGATTCGAGGAACGCGATGGTGTCCTCGGCCATCAGGTCGTACGTGATGGGGCCGGGCGCGTCGGGCGTGTGTCCGTGGCCGCGACGCTCGGGCGTGAACAGCCGGAACCGGCCGGCCAACCCGTCGATGTTCGGCCCGAAGGCGCGCGCATCGACGCCACCCGGGTGGAGCAGCACGAGCGGCTCGCCCTCGCCGTGCTCGTCGTACCAGGTGTTCAGGTCCCCCAGTCGCACATAGCCCGCCACCGCCGGCCTCCCTCTGCGTCCTCGTCAACGGCATTGCCGTAACTATGGACCCCGCGGGGAGCCGGAACTCATCGGTCGGCGCGCGGGCACCCGCTCATTCGGCGTCGAGCCGGAACCCGAGTTTGAGGGTCACCTGGACGTGCCCGATGGCGCCGTCCACGATGTGCCCCCTGGTACCCACCACTTCGAACCACTCGAGATTGCGGACGGTCGAACTCGCTCGGCCCACGGCCTGCGCGATGGCGTCGTCGATCCCCTTGCTCGAGGAACCCACTACCTCGGTGACGCTGTAGACGTGATCGCTCATCGGTCTTCCTCACTCGTCGGTGACGGAAACTCCCCGACCAGCGTATGGCGGCCCCACCGGCGGCGGGAGGGTTTCCCGGTGCCCGGCGGGACGACCTTCGGCCGGACCGGCGCCGGGTGCTCTAATTGCTCTATGACGCTCAACCGCCTCCAGCGTGGACTCGCCGCCGCGAGCCTGATGCTCGCCGCCCTCGCGCTCGGCGCCTGCGGTGGCGAGATCACCGGCCGGGCGGTGCCCGAGGCACGCGGCGCCGCGTCCGACACCCTGTTGCCGGAGGTACCCGAGGCGGACGCCGGGGGGACCGTCGACATCGACGTCGAGATCGGCGAGTGCGTCGAGCTGACCGGCACGGTCGCCGACGCGAACGTGGTGAAGGCCCCCTGCGGGAGCGCCCCGGCGAATTACAAGGTGATCGGGAAGGCACCGACCAACGCACAGTGCGTGAGCGACGCCGACTCCTACTACTACGAGACCCTGATGGGCGACGAGCAGGGCGCGCTCTGCCTCGACATCGACTGGGTGGTCGGCGGGTGCATGGAACTGGCCGACGATCAGCCCAGCCACATCGACTGCTCGACCCGCGCCCGTGAGGGTGTCCGGGTGGCGGAGATCGTCACCGACGTCACCGACGTCGAGAAGTGCTCCACCCCTAGCGGATTCGTTTACGACGAGCGCAGGTTCGCGGTCTGCACGGACGACCTGTAGCCGCTCCCTACAGCCAGCCGCGGCGTTTGAAGATCGTGTACAGGGTGATACAGGTGAGCGCCATCATCAGCAGCGCCATCGGGTAACCGCCCACCCAGTGCAGTTCCGGCATGCTGTCGAAGTTCATGCCGTAGACGGTGCCGATCAGGGTGGGAGCGAACAGGATTGCCGCCCAGGCGGAGACCTTCTTGATCTCCTCGTTCTGCGCGTAACTGGCCTGGGTGAGCGCCGACATCTCCTCGTTCTGGGTCTGCGACACCAGGGTTGCGTTCACTGTGAGGATGTTGCCGAGCAGCTGGCGGAACCCGTCCGCTCGCTCGACCACCGTGGTGGCGTGGTCGGTGACGTCGCGCAGGTACTTCTGCAGTTCCTCGTCGGTGTTGTACTTCTCGAAGCCCGCGGACAGCCCACGCAGCATGTCGAGCAAAGGCTTGGTGGCACGCTGGAACTCGATGACCTCGCGGGAGAGCTCGTAGATGCGCCGCGACACCTTCGGGTCGCCGCTGAAGACCTCGGTCTCGATCTCGTCGATGTCGTTCTGCAGTCCGGCGACGACCGGGGCGTACCCGTCGACCACTGCGTCCAGGATCGCGTAGAGCACCGCCTCCGGACCGAGCTTGAGCAGCTCCGGGTCGTTCTCCATTCGCCTGCGCACCGCGGACAGATCCGGTGATTCGCTGTGCCGCACCGTGATCACGAAGGTCGGACCGCAGAAGACATGCAGCTCACCGAAGTCGACCCGCTCGGTCTCGTCCAGGTAGCGGGCGGCGCGCAGCACCACGAACAGGGTGTCACCGTAGCGCTCGAGCTTGGGTCGCTGATGCGCGACAATGGCGTCCTCGACCGCCAGCTCGTGCAGCCCGAACTGCTTGGCGGCGGCCTGCAGCTGCTCCTCGTCCGGCCGGTACATCCCGATCCACGCCATCGACGACTCGTCCGGCAGGCTGCGCAGTGCCTCGGCCAGGCTGGCGGGCGTCTCGATCCGGGCGCCGTCGCGGTATACCGCGCTGTTGACCACGCTCGCCTCCACCGGCATCACCGCGGGGGTGGGCGGCGTCGGGTGCGGAGCCATCGAATGCTCGGGGACGATCAGATCGCTCGAGGGGTTGGCGGATCGGCTGGGAAGCAGCGGACGGAAGGGTCGCTTTTCACGCATGAGGGCGGCTTTCGCATGAGTCGGATGCACTGGCGCGTGCCGCGGACGGGAGCGGCGCGGGTGTGATCGGAGAAGTCGCCTGGCGTGGGGCAGGGGTGCCCGACGGGGCTAGCGGCGACTTCGGTAGGTACTCGGAGGTTGGCTCTTCACGGCAAGCCACACCTCCTCTTCCCTCGACTCTTTCGGACCCCGATACCTTACTCCCCCGAATACACCCTCGGCACACGTGCGCATTTCACCCGGACGGAGGCGGCACAGCGTGCATAATGTCCTGCGTTCGGCGGACAAGATTGTTTAACCGAAACTGAACGCTTGGGTCACTCGCCCTATTAGGCTCCGCGCCATGACGACAACCATCAGCGCACCCGGCGGCCTCAAGCGGCTGACCACTGCCTTTGGCGGCGCGATTCTTGCACTGTTCTTGGCAGCGTTCGGTGCACTGGTGATGCCCGCCGCCTCGCACGCCGACCCCGCTTCCCTTCAGTACTCCGCGGACAACTCGACATGGGGCGACATGTCCCAGATCCCCGACTTCCAGGGCGAGCTGATCCCCGGCGGGGAACTCACCACCACGTTCTACGCCAAGAACCCGACCAGCCAGGGCGGCACCCTGCAGGTGTACCTCGGGAACTGGACGAAGACCTCCCCGGACATGCAGGCGTACGTGCGCGTGGAGGTCAACGACGCCACCGGCGCCATCGTGGACCTCACCAACAACCTGGCCGCGCCGGGCACCGAACTCCAGTCGACCCACCTCGGCGCCGGGCAGACCGCCAAGGTGATGCTGGTGGTCGGCATGCCCGCCAACGCAGGCAACGAGTCCCAGAACCAGTCGGTCAACCCGGACTTCGCCCTCGACTTCGAGCTCGACGCCGCCGCGGTCGCGACCACCACCACGCTGACCGGACCGGCAACTGCCAACACCACCACCGCGTTCGAGCTGACCGCGACCGTGGCCCCGGCCGGCGCCACGGGCACCGTCCAGTTCAAGGACAACGGCGCCATCATCGGTAACCCGGTGCCGCTGACCAACGGTGTCGCGAAGCGTACGCAGATCCTCACCACCGCAGGCGCGCACAGCATCACCGCCGTCTACAACGGCGCCGACGGCTTCATCGCCTCCACCTCCGAGGTCCTCACGGTCACCGTCACCACCACCCCGGTCGAGCCGGGCACCGGCTCCGCCGGATCCTCCTCCGGCTCGCTCGGCGACCTGGGCAGCATCTTCGGCTCGTAATACCCGGAGCACCACCGAAAGGCCCCCCACCGCAACGGTGGGGGGCCTTTTCGTGCGCGCGCTACCCCGGGGGTACGGCGCCTCGACGTCGTCGGCCGCGCGGGGCCTCGTCCAAACCCTGCAGCACACACCTTCTCCCACCGTCACACACCCATTCGGAGCCCAACGGCTGTGTGATGGCATCAAAGAGTGTGTGCCAGACCCGGCTCGCGCGGTTCGCCCACACCGGCCAGGGAACGCAGAAGGCCGCCGACGGGATGTTCCCGTCGACGGCCTTCGTGTGTGCGTGCTAGCCGATCAGTGCCGCGATCTCAGCGGGAACCTCCGCCGACTTCGGGTCGACCGTGGTCTTCGTCCAGCCCACTGCCCCGCCTGCGCGGTACAGCGCGTCGGACTCGATGATCCACAGCTCGTCCGAACCGGATGCCCACTGCACCATGGCCTTCTTGCCGACCGGGGTGCTGAACACAGTCGCCCCGGAGGCGTCGGACACCACGGCCTGGCCGGAACTCACTTGCGCCGCATAGGTTCCCGAGGATGACTTGTTCGCGATGGCCAGGTCTCCGGACGGGGCAACCACTGCCTCCTCGGCTGCGGGAGCCGCCGTCGTCGTGGTCGTCTGCGCGGCTGTCGTGGTCGACGGCGCAGTCGTGGTGGTCGACGACGGCGCAGTCGTCGTAGTGCTGGACGGAGCCGACGTGGTGGTCGTGGTGGTACTCGACGACGCCGCTGACGGGGTCGACGACGCCGCAGTCGACGTGGAGGCCGCCGCCGCTGTGCCGGTCACCGACGTGGGCGCGGCTGACGTACTCGGCGCATCTTGCCGTGCAGCATTGCGCGACAGTGCATCACCGGGTGCAGGAGCCATCAGGGACTGCGTACCGCTGGAGACCTTACCGTCGCATTTGATGTTCCAGAGCGTGAAGGCCCACAGGTTCTCGCCGACCCAACTGGTGCCGACCTGCCCGTTCCGCACTGAATGTACCTCGATACGGGACGATGAGGCTGTCTCATAGATGTTGTTGTAGGCACTCACATCAATGGAAATCACGTCACCCTTGTTTGGGGGAATCGTGGGGTTCCAGGTGCCGCCCCATGCATTGAACAGTTTGATGTCATACGTATAGCCCGGCCCGAGGTGCTCCCACCTCAATGTGACCGAGCCACCGCCGCCGCTGCAGCCCAAATACTTGGGAGCGGGCAAAAAGTCCGCCGACGAACCGAATGAACTCGCGGCGACCGCCGTATCGGTGAATGCGGCAGATGTCCCCACCGCGGTCGCACCGAGTGCCGTCAACCCCACCGCGCCGAGCACGATCATCGACCGCCGGACATCGGGACGAAAACCCTTGAACTGCATTAGATTTTCCCTAACCGTCATTCCCGGATCACGCGGTGGTCGCGTTGAAGTTGAACGAAGTGTTCACCGTCTGGTTCTGCGCCGCCGTCGTCGCCGCCGGATCCAACGTCACCTGGAAGCACAACGTCTCCGCACCCGTCGTCGCAGCCAACGGACGCGGAGTGGCAATCAGATTCGCGTTCCCACCGGACACAAGACCAACGTTGTTCGCGATCACCGTGCCACCACTGCACACGGTCCCGTTCGATGTGCCCGTCGACACCGTCACCTTCAGGAGAGGCGCCAATGCCGACGACGTCGCCGCCGCCGACATCGTGTAACTGAACGCCGTCGAACCCGTGTTCTGCACCGGCAACGTCGCCGCCACACTGTTACCCGGCATCATCCCCGTCTTCGTCAACGTCGCAAACGCATACGCACCCGGATTGCCCTGCTCCCCATTGAGCTGCAGATCGATCGACCCCGTCGAAAACACACCCGACGTCGCCGTCGCCGTGTCACTCCACGCCGCCAACGTCCCGATCGCACCCAGACCGAGCACGATCCCCAACGACGCAACCGCCCGCGGCTTACTCCCCGACATCAACGACCGCGCCCGGGCACCGAACCCTGACGGTGAACTCGAAACCTCATGACGAGACATTGCTGTGCCCTTCTTGCTTGGTCGCACTAGGCGCCGCGGCGCCCGATGTTGCGGTGTAGTTGGCTTTAAGAGTCCGTACCGGTGTTGGCGCCCTCGTCCGGCCGGCCGTTCTTGCGCGAGCGGTCCCGGATCGCCCCGATGAACATGAATCCGGCGTAGACGAAGAGGCCGCCGACGACGACGGCGATCATCAGCGCACGCTGCTTACCGGTGATCAGGCTGTTGACGTAGCCCATGTAGGGCACGCTGTACCAGACCTTGCCCCTGACCTGCTCCGGGACAACGGGATTGGTATCTGGCGAGGGATTGGCATCGCCCTGGGTGACGTAGGTGATCTCGCCCTGCGAGTTCTGCCGCACCATGGTGATGCGGTGGGTGACCACCTCGGGGTTCCCCGATTCCTTCTGGAAGGTGATCGCGTCGCCTGCCGTCAGCGCCGCCGGGTCCTGCGGCTTCACCACGATCAGGGTTCCGGGGGGATAAGTCGGCACCATCGAGCCGGTGAGCACGGTGTATGGCGTCGACCCGGTGAGCCGGGGGATGACGATCGTCAGCGCGAGGATCGCTACCAGCACCAGGAGCAGCAGCCACGAGACGATGCTCTTGACCCACCCCCACACACTGGTGTCCTGCTCCTCGACCTGCACCGCATGGCTCATCGAGATTCGGCCGCGAACGTGAACGTCGCGGTGGTACTCGCGCTCGGTTGCGCGGCCGCACCGACCGTCCCGCGCAGGCACAGCACCTCACTGGCGCCAGGTTGGACGGAGCGCCATTGGGGGGCGGTCGGCGCCTGCGCGCCGATCATCGGACCGTCGTAGACCTGGGTCGCCCCGACCGGAGCGCCCTGCGCCGGGCAGGCCGCCTCGTTCGCGACCGCGGAGATCGTCAAGTTCAGCGGCACAGCAGAATTGGACTGAGCCGCGTTCTGCAGCCGGTATTTCATGAGCACGTTGCCGGAGTTGTAGATGGTGACCGGCGCCTGTGCGTAGTCTCCCGGCCCCCCGTTCGCCTTTGCCAGCGCGGAGAACGGGTAGTTGCTCATTCCACTGCCGCCCACCGAGAGGTCCAGGATGCCTGAGTGGATGGTCCCACCGTCCACGGTCTGGGTCTGGCTCCACAGCGCGCCGGTCTGCTGAGCCGACATCAGCGCCACACCGACGATCGCCGCTCCGCCAATTGCCAGCCAACGGGTCTTGTTCGACATGGGTCTACACCTGCTTCAGAGTGACGTTGAAGTTGGACAGGTCGATCCGGGCGGACTGTGCAGTTGCGCCCGCGGTTGCCGGCTTGAAGGTGAGAACCACCTTCACGTCGACGACCTTGCCGTTCTGCGCCGGCGTGATCACCACACCGCCGGCATTCGACGGGAGCGAGAGCCCACCGGAAGTCGCGGTCACCGAGGTGGCCATCGCGGCCTTCAGCGCCGGGTCGCCGGTGATGGTGGCATTGTCGACCGTCAGATTCGCCCGCAGGTTGGTTCCCTGAGCCGTCACCACGAAACTCGCTGTGTAGGTGACGGTGTCACCCGGCACTGCACGGAAGTCCGTGATCGTCAGGGCGCCGTGCTGGTCCACCCAGCTCGGCGCTCCACTCTGGGTGAGTGCCAGCGCGCCCGCGCCGACCCCGCCGCCACCGATGCTGACGCCGGAATTCCATGCGGCCATGGTGCCCGCGCCCCCGGCCAGCAGGACGGTCGCGGCACCCGCCGCGATCGCGCCCTTCATCTTGTTGTTCATGTCATGGTCAGCTTTCGTAGGACCCCATCGGGGGTAGGAAGATTCGGCCTCGGAGCGCGGCTGCTACTTGACGAGAGCCGCAATCTCTGCGGGTAGGTCACCGGTCTCGGGGTCGACCTTCGTCTTCGTCCAACCCCCGGAAGAATCGACGCGGTACAGCGCGCCACCATCGGCGATCCAGAGCACGTCGGAGCCGTCGGCCCATTTCACGATCGCCGTCGTGCCGACCTGGATGGTGGACACCGTCGATCCGGCCTTGTCGGTGATCACGATCTGCGACGGGGATACCTGTGCCGCATAGGTTCCCGAGTCCGACCTGTTGGCGAGGGTCAACCCGCCCGACGGTGCAGGGGCCGGGGCCTCTGCCGCCTCGGCCTCGTTGGTGGTCGGGGCAGGCGGAACCGTTGTGGTTGTCGTCGGCGCGGTGGTCGTGAGCTTCGGCACCTCGGTCGTGGTGGTCGGCGACGTGGTCGACGTGGTCGTCGACGGCACAGTGGTCGTGGCCTTCGGCTGCTCGGCCGTGGTGGTCGGCGGCGCGGTCGTCGTGGTGGTCGACGGCGGGGTCGTCGACGGCGGCGCAGTCACTGTGGTTGTCGTGGTCTCAGGCGCTGCCATCCGGGCGGCCATGGTGCCCGAGTCAGAAGCGGCAAGGCTCGATGATTGAGTCTGGCCATCGCACTTGACATTCCAGATTGTCGGTTGCCAGAGCCTACTGCCGCGCCATCCGGTCGATTGCTCGCCGGCAAGATTCACCGTGTGGATCTCAGCCGTGTATGCCCAGCCGGTGTGCGATCCGACCTGAGCGTCACCGATCGTGTAGGTCAGGTTTCCACCCGCAGCCATGGCACCGGGATCGATGATGTTCGAGGTGTGGCTGACCACGCCGTTGTCCTGCCGGACGAGGACCCGGTACCTGTAGGGCGAGCCGATATGAGGCCAGTTCACTCTGGCGCCGTAGTGGATGCCGGATACGGTGACGTCTCCGCAGCCACTCGATCCCACGGTCGGAATCAAGTTCGCCGCTGAGGAGAACGAGCTGGTCGCGATGGCGCTGTCGCTGAAGGCGGCCGTCGTCCCGACCGCGGTGCCACCGAACGCCGTCAACCCGGCCGCCCCGAGCACCATCAGGGTCCGCGCGGGCAGCAGCGCCCGGATCGCCGTCCCGTGCCGCGCGGGCATCTCGAACTGCTGCGTCGGGGCATCGTCGAAGTCGCCATGCGCCACGGGGTTCGGCTCGGAGTTCATGGACTCCGCCGAGTTCGGGGTGCCGCTGCCGTTGCCGGGGTCGTCATCATCCGTGCGTCCGGCCGGCCGGAACGCGATCACCATCAGGCCTCCGACGAAGGCCCCACCGAGGAAGATCGCGAGCGGAGAGGAGAGCCATGCCACCGCGTATCCCAGGCCCGGGAGGCTGAAGAACACCCGATCGGCCTCGGTGACGGTGTACGGCGAGATGTCCGCATCCTGGTTGGCGTCGCCCTTCAGGATCAGTACGGAGGTGTCCGCGTTGGACGAGACGATCTCCTTGACGCGGTGGGTGATTCGAGTGCCCTGCTCGTTGAGGACACTGACTACGTCGCCGACCTCCAGGTCCGAGGCAGGCACGTTGTGCGAGAGGGCGAGCGAGCCGGTGGTGATGTCCGGGGACATCGAGCCGGAACGGAAGATCAGTGGCTTGATGCCGAAGAAGAACGACGCAGCGGCGGCGAGTACGCAGATCAGGCCGGCGATGGCGCCGACATTCAGTGCGATCTCACGACCGGTCCGTCCGCGATCCGATTTCATCGGAGTTCCTTGAGTGGTCATGGCGCGCTCAGGCCGTGGTCGCGTTGAAGTTGAACGAGGTGTTCACCGTCTGGTTCTGCGCCGCCGTCGTCGCCGCCGGGTCCAACGTCACCTGGAAGCACAACGTCTCCGCACCCGTCGTCGCAGCCAACGGACGCGGAGCGGTAATCAGGTTCGCGTTCCCACCGGACACAAGAGCAACGTTGTTCGCGATCACCGTGCCACCACTGCACACGGTCCCATTCGATGTGCCCGTCGACACCGTCACCTTCAGGAGAGGCGCCAACGCCGACGACGTCGCCGCCGCCGACATCGTGTAACTGAACGCCGTCGAACCCGTGTTCTGCACCGGCAACGTCGCCGCCACACTGTTACCCGGCATCATCCCCGTCTTCGTCAACGTCGCAAACGCATACGCACCCGGATTGCCCTGCTCCCCATTGAGCTGCAGATCGATCGACCCCGTCGAAAACACACCCGACGTCGCCGTCGCCGTGTCACTCCACGCCGCCAACGTCCCGATCGCACCCAGACCGAGCACGATCCCCAACGACGCAACCGCCCGCGGCTTACTCCCCGACATCAACGACCGCGCCCGGGCACCGAACCCTGACGGTGAACTCGAAACCTCATGACGAGACATTGCTGTGCCTTTCTTGATCGGCTTATCGGGGCGCCGGTGCGGCGGAATCAATACCCTTGTGCGGCTGCGGCTTAGCTGTGCAGCACGATGCGACCAGCAGGAGGCCGGTCGCCGGCCGGGAAGAGGCCGGCGACCGACACGCCTGGGGTTGTCCACCCGGAACCGGGTGGGCGATTCCGGCTAGGCGTTCTGCGTCAGGGTGACGTTGAAGTTGGCCAGGTTGACGGCCTGTCCCTGAGCCGTGGTGCCGGCGGTCGCCGAATCGAAGGTGAACTTCACCTGGACGGCAACGGTCTTGCCGTCCTGCGCCTGGGTGATGGCGGCACCCGAACCGTTCGAGGGCAGTGCGGCGCCATCGACGGTCGCGGTGACGGTCGGGTTGAGCGCCGTCTTGAGGTCGACATCACCGGTGATCGAGCTGGGATCGGCCTTCAGGGTCGCGGCCAGGTTCTTGCCCTTGGCTCCCACCACGAAGCTCGCGTTGTAGGTGACGACATCGCCGGGCACGGCCTTGAAGGTGGTGATGTCGATGGGGCCGGTGCTATCCGTCCAGCCGGCCGGGGTGCCCTGCGAGAGCGACAAGGTACCGGAGTTGACCGCGCCGCCACCGACGGTCTGCGAGGAGTTCCAGGCGGCCATGGTGCCCGCGCCACCAGCGAGGAGGAGTGCGGCCGCGCCGGCGGCGATGGCGCCCTTGGTCTGCTTGTTCATGTAAGAGCTCAGCTTTCGTCGGACCCCCGTCGGGGGGGTCAGGGAGAGTGGTGTTCGGATTTGGTTACGTGCGCCCAGTCGAGTGGGCTCGGTTTCGGACATCCGTGCTCGTTCAGAGGGTCTCGACATCGTGATCGGGTCGCCGGTGAGGCCTGCCTGACTCCGGTAACCGGTTCACGATTCAACGTGTTTATCACAACGCCGCACGGGATTTGTGCGCTTTCAGGTCATCTGTCCAAATGATCTTGAACAGTTGTCCAGATACCATTCCATTAACCCAATGAACGAGACAGATGCATCGCCTACCAGTGACTATCCGTTACACAGACCCCCAAGTCTGTTGTCCCTCATTCGACGGATACCGCATCTCAAATCGAATACGTAACGTAATTTCCCTTCGCATGGAATGGTGAATGCCAGTCGCGCCCCCGAGCATCGAGGCCGGCTGTTAACGTCATCCGCGGCCCGCCCGATATCGCGATGGGCGCGGTGCCGAGAACCCCCGGTGCGAGGAGCAGATTGACCGAGAATTCGTCGAACGCAGACCATCTCCCAGTCGCCGAACCGGGCCCACGACACGTCGGCATCGTCGAGGACCACGAATCCGTCGTGATGGGCCTCGAGGCCATGTTGGCCGACCAGCCGGACCTGGTCATCGCGGCTTCGGCACCCACCGTGCCCGAACTGCTCGCACTCGGCGCCGATCTGGATCTCGTGATCCTCGACCTCCGACTCTCCGACGGCTCCTCCCCCAAATCGAACGTCGAGCAACTACGGGCCGCCGGACTCGAGACGCTCGTGTTCACAGGAGCGGAGAATCCCTACCTGGTGCGGCTCGCCGCCAAGGCCGGTGTTCTCGGCGTGCTGCGCAAATCCGAGCCCACCGCCACCGTTGTCGCCGCGATCACCGCGGCCGCGAACGGCGAGCAGGTGGTGACCACCGAGTGGGCAGCCGCCATCGACGGAGATCCCGGCCTGCAGGACGTCGGACTCAGTCCACGCCAACGAGATGTGCTCGCGCTCTATGCCTCTGGCGAGAAAGCCGCCCGCGTCGCCAGCCTGACCGGCCTCGCACCGCACACCGTCAACGACTACCTGGCCAGGATCCGGGCCAAGTACGCCGAGGCAGGCAGGCCCGCCCGCACCAAGACCGATCTGTACAAGCGGGCGGTCGAGGACGGGTGGCTGCCGCCACCGTTGCTGCACCCCGGACGCCGATGACCACACCGGCGAACAGTCGGCGCCACCAGTCCACCGATCACATCTCGCGGATGGTCGCGCGGCTGATCAGCGCCGGCTACGCCGTCTATCTGATCCTGCTGTTGCCGTCCGTGACATCCATGGCGACGCGAATGGACGCCTGGTGGACCCCGGTGATCGTGGCCGCCGTGTACGGGTCGGGGCTGCTGCCCGGTGCGCTGTCGTTCCGCCGCGACATCCGACCGATGCGGATCGCCTCCGGGGTGGCGGCGTCGGTCTTCCTGCTCGCGGTGTTCAGCTGGCCCCTCGCCTGGAACGGCCCAGCCCTACCGAGCGGCGAGAGCCTGTGGTTGGCCACCTTCCCCGGTCTGGCGAGCCTCGCGGTCGTGTCGACGTGGCCGACCTGGGTGATGTTCGCGCACTTGGTGATCGGGTGCGTCGCCGTTCAGGTCGTCAACTTCGCCGCACACGACGACGCCCCAAGGGAGCTGTTGCTTCCGGAGATCACGTTCGCGATCATGTTCTGCACGCTCTTCGTCGGCGCGGCGGTGATGGCGCTGCGCACCGGCCGGGTCCTCGATGCCACCACGGACGCCACCCACGCCGCGGCGGCCGCCGCAGCCGCGCGTCGCGCCCGCACCGTCGAACGGGAACGGTTCGACGCACTCATCCACGACGGCGTGATGTCCACCCTGCTGGCCGCGTCCCGGCAGGGCGCGACGCCCGCTGTCAGCCGCCTCGCGACCACGACGCTCCGTCAGCTCGACGCCCTGCGCGACGGCCAGGGCACACAGGAGCATTTCGGCTGCGAGGAGGCACTCTCCCTCCTCCGGTCCGCGGCGACCGACGTGGATGAGGGGGTCGCGCTGCGGGTCGAAAGGCGCAATGGCGCACTGGCTCTCACCATCCCTGCCGAGACGGCCCGCGCCCTGGCCGCGGCCCTGTCCGAGGCGCTGCGCAACAGCAGGCGCCACGCGGGCGAGACCGCCACCCGCTCGGTGGCGGTCACGGTGGCAGCGGACGGGATCGCCGTCCTGGTCGCGGACGACGGCCGGGGTTTCGACCCCACCGCGATCCCCGCCCACCGACTCGGGGTGTCCGTGAGCATCCACGGGCGGATGCGTCAGCTCGACGGCGGGTCAGCCCGGATCGAGACCGCGCCGGGGGCAGGCGCCCGGGTCCACCTGGCGTGGAGCTCGTCGTGACCGACGCGGGCGGAACCCGGGACGTCCGCGAGCTGCTCGGGCTGCACACGCGCGGGGCGAAGGCACTCGTCGCCGCCTATGTGCTGACCTTCCTGCTGGTCTCCCTCAGCTCGAGCCCGGGACCCTGCGCGGTGTGGGCGGAGCTCGCTGCCTGGCTCGTCGTCAGTGCAGGCGCGATCACCCTCGTCCGGATCCCGGGAGACCCGTTGCCGTTCCGTCCAGCGGTGGCATTGGCCCTCGCCGGTCCGATCGCGCTCAACCTGGTGTTGTCCGTGGTTCCGGTTCCGGTCGACGGGTTGCTGCAGACCTGGCCGCTCGGCGCGGGCACCGCGATCCTGGCGTACATGTGCGTGCGTGGGCGGATCGCGCTCGGCTGGCTCGGCATGGCAGCGATGCTCGGCAGCTGCGTGCTGTGGGCGATGCGTACCGGGCAGGGCGCCGGCTACGGCCTCGGCATGTCGGCGATCAACATGGCGCCGCTGCTGATGGCCACCTTCGTCGCGTATACCGTCCGACCGTCCGCGAAGGAGATCTTCGAGCTCCGCGAGCAGACCGTGCGGCGCGTCGCCGCCGAGGCCGCCGACTCCGCGGTGCTCGAGGAACGCGACCGGCAGCTGCGGCGCCTCGACGAGCTGGCCAGGCCCCTGCTCGACCGGATCGCCACCGGGGTCGACCTCGACGAGGACGAGCGGATCGCCTGTCGACTGCTCGAGGCGCACCTGCGCGACATCCTGCGTGCCCCTGGCCTTTCCGGACCCGTCGTGGCCGCCGCCGCACGCGCAGCAAGGGGCAGGGGCGTCGAGGTCGTCCTGCTCGACGACCGTGCCGTGGATGACGCGGTGGACGGGGCGCCCGACCGATTCCTCGGCACGGTGGCGGCCGAGCTCGCCGCGGCCACCGACGGGGCGGTCACGGTGCGCGTCCTGCCTCCCGGCCGCGCCACGATGGCAACGGTGCTCGCCAGCAGCGCGGTCCGGGTTCGACGCACCGAGTTCGACCACGACGGCCACCCCGCAGACGCCGAAGCTTCGCTCAGCTAACCTTGCCCCTGGTTTCACGGGCAGGAAACTGCCGTCTCGGCAGATCGCCTCCCACCCCATAGCCTCGATCCGCAAGGAGGGCCCGAGACGAGGGGTCGAGCCCTCGGCCAACCGCGTACATCCGGGGGTCGTGACATGAGAACCGCAGTCGACGAACAGCACCACCATGCGCACGCCCCCGCGGCGCGACAGGAACCGCGCAGCCTGCGCCGTCCGGCGCTGTCGCCGCGCGAAGTCGAGGTGCTGCTCCAGTGGCTGCGCTGCGATTCCAAGAACACCGTCGCCACCGACCTGTACCTGTCCGTCGGCACCGTGAACACCCATCTCGCACGCATCCGCGCCAAGTACAACCAGGTCGGCCGCTCGGCCCCGACGAAGGCCGCGCTCGTCGCCCGCGCCGTGCAGGACGAGTTGATCTCGCTCGACGAGCTGTGAATCGGCCTTCAGCAGTGCCCGCGTGAATGGCGGACCGCCGACGCGGATGACGAGACGCGTCAATAGGATCGGCACCGCCGAAGAGAAGATCATCCGCACCTTTGCCCGCGTGATCGGCGCCGGAGCGCTGGTCTTTTGCGTGGTGCTGATTCCCATCCTCATCATCCAGTCCCGTGAACTCGCACCGTGGTACACCCCTGTTGCCGCGGTTGTCGTCTTCGTTCCCCTACTGGCCCTGTGGCCCGCAAGCTTCGCCAAGGACCTCCGTTGGGTTCGTGGTCTCGGCTCGCTCTGCGCCGCGACCTACCTCCTCGCCGCAGCCGGCTGGCTGGTCGCGCTACAGGGACAGATCTCGCCGACCCGCGAGGTGTGGATGTCCGCGATCCCTGGTCTGGTGGCGATGGCGGCGGCGTTGGGCTGGCGTCCGGCGCCGAGCGTGCTGTTCCTCGTGGTCAGCGCCAGCACTGCAGAGGTGATCCGTCACGTCACCCGCGGTGACTCACAGAGTCCACTCCTGGCGGAGACCTTCAACGTTGTGATGACCAACAGCCTGTTCGTCGTCGCGACCATCGCCGCAGTCCAGTCCGGACGCACCCTCGACCGCACCCTCGCCGCAGCCAAGCGCCAGTCCGCGGCGACCGCCGCCGCCTCCGCGCGGAACGTGGAACGCAAGCGGTTCGACGGGCTCATCCACGACCGCATCATGTCGACGCTGCTCGGCATCTCCCGGCACGGCAACACCGATCATCTCAGCGGGCAGTCTGCCGTCGCGCTGGCCGAACTCGATCGGCTACGCGCCAGCGACGTCGCCACCGAGGACCTCGACGTGGACGCCGCGGTTGCGCTGATCCGCACCGCCCTGGTCGAGGTCGACGAGAACGCGTCCGTCGACCTAGAGGTCCGGGACGCGGCGCTGACCGTTCCCAGGGAGGTCGCGCGCGCGATGGCCTCCGCCGCTGCCGAGGCGCTACGGAACAGCCTGCGGCACGCCGACCACCCGGAGGCGGAGGCCGACCGACTGGTGATCATCGACGTGGACACCGAGGGCCTGCGGATGCTTGTCGCCGACAACGGCCGCGGCTTCGATCCAACCCGGGTCCCGCAGTACCGCTTGGGGATCAGCGTGAGCATCAGTGCGCGCATGACAGCGGCCGGCTGCACCTCGGAGATCCGCTCGGCCCCGGACCGCGGTACCCAGGTCACGCTCCGATGGGCGGCACCGTGAGCGGGGTCCCGCCGCGCGACGTGCGCGACGTGCGCGTGCTGCTGGGCATGGACCGTCCGGCGGCGAAGGTGCTCACCGCACTGTTCTGCCTGAGCTTTACCGTGGCGGCACTCGCCAATCTCGACGGGGTGCAGCATGTCTGGCCGATCGTCCTGGCAGCCGTGCTGGTCACCGCCGCGGCGGTGGTGATCATCGCCGTCCCCGGGGACCCGCTGCCGATGGCCTACACGCTCGCACTCACCGCTCTCGGACCGGTCGCATGCGCACTGGTCCTGTGGCAGCTGCCCGTGCCGGGCTGGACTCTGGACTCCGCCTGGCAGATTCGCGCGGTGACCGCTGTGCTGGTCTACATTTCGGTGCGCGGCCGTGCACCGTACGCCTTTGCCGGCGCCGCGCTGATGGCCCTCACCAGCGGAGCCTGGTCCGACGCGACCGGCCAGGGATGGGGCACCGGAATTCGTTTGGCTTCAATCAATCTCGCACCCGTACTGATGTCGGTGTTCTTCGCGTTCAGCATCCGGCCGGTTGGCCCCGCGGTGTTCAGGCTGCGCGAGCAGGAGTCCGAACGAGCCGCGGACGAGGCGGCGACCCAGGCCGTGCTGCGCGAACGCGACACCCAGCTCACCCGGTTGGACCTGCTGGCCCGGCCTCTCCTCGAACGGTCCGCCACCGGGGACGAGTTCGGTGCCGGATCCCGCGTGGAATGCGGACTCGTGGAAGAGCGGTTGCGCGACACCCTCCGCGCTCCCGTGCTCGCGTCCGACGAGGGGGTCAGCCGAGCCGTGGAATCGGCCAGGAGGCGCGGTGCAAAGGTGATCCTCCTCGACGACGGCGGACTGCGCGACGGACCGGAAGACCTGGTGTCACAACTACATTCCGCGCTGATCGACGCCCTGCACGAGATCGAGGGCGGGACATTGACCGCCCGCGTCTTGCCCGCGGGGCGGGCGACCGTGGCCACCATCCTGTCCGAGAACGGCGCGCGGGTCGGTCGCGTCGAGCTCGGTCACGACGGCCGGGTAGAGGTCGAGGTACGCCACTGCGGCATGCGCGAAGTCGTTCCTCGGCTGTGATGCGGCGTGTCCCTGGCACCGCGCCCCGGTCCGATCAGGTGATCGTGAGTCCGCCGTCGACCGGAATGGTCTGCCCGGTGACGTAGGCGGCCGCGTCCGAGGCGAGCCAGACGAGGGTGGCGGCGAGTTCCTCCGGGTCGCCGATCCGGCCCAGGACCAATCGCGGTGCCATGCTGTCGAGGTAGCCGTCCTGGTAGGAGTCGGTCATCTCCGACTTGAAGAAGCCGGGCGCGATCGCGTTCACCCGAATGCCCCTTCTGGTGCCCCACTGCTGGGCCAGGTCGCGGGTCAGTCCGATCAGCCCGGCCTTGCTGGCGGCATAGGCGGCCTGCGGCAACCCCGCGGTGGTCAGGCCGAGGACGCTGGAGATGTTGACGATCGCCGAACCCGGCGCCATCACCCGGCCACAGGCCTGCGCGGCCCAGTAGGCACCGTTGAGGTTGATGTCGATCACCTGCCGGAACTGCTCCGGGGTCTCCCGCGTCGCGGGGTGCGCCGTACCGATCCCGGCGTTGTTCACCAGCACGTCCACCCGACCGAAGCGCTCCATGGCGGCGTCGATCATGTGCTGGGCCTGATCGGGATCGGCGATGTCGGTCGACACGCACAGCGCCTCCCGGCCGGTGTTGCGCACCAGTTCGGCCGTCCTCTCGAGCTTGTCGACACGACGAGCCGCGAGCACGACGTCGGCACCCGCCTCCGCACAGGCGACCGCGAAGGCCACCCCGAGACCCGAGGAGGCGCCGGTCACGACGACCACCTTGTTGTCCAGCCGGAACCTGTCCAGGATCCCCATCACGTTCTCCTTCTGGATAGTTCTAAGCGAGCGCTTAGTTTAGGGCATCGACGGGCGTGCCGCGGCGCTCGGGGCACGAATCCGTGCAGGCAAATTGGTCTTACCACTTGACCACTGACCACCTGGGGCCTAGCGTCGGTCACATGACCTTTGAGCCGATCGTGCGGCAGTCCGCGTCAGGCGCGGTGTTCGAGCAGATCACCGCCCGCGTCCTCGGCGGCGAGCTCGCCGCAGGCGATTCGCTCCCGAGCGAGCGCCACCTGGCGGAAGCGCTCGGGGTCTCGCGGCCCGCCGTCCGGGAGGCGCTGCAGAAGCTGGCGCACTCCGGCCTCGTCGAGGTGCGGCAGGGAGATTCGACGTCGGTCAAGGACTTCCGGCGCCACGGGGGCCCCGAACTGCTCCCGAGACTCCTCATCCGTGGCGGGCAGCCCGACTGGGCCGTGGTGCGCAGCGTCCTCGAGGCCCGCACCATGATCGGGTCCCAGGTCGCCCGGTTGGCGGCCGCCCGGTCGGGGACCGAACTCGCCACACAACTGCGGGACGCGGTGCACGCGCTCGACACGGACGACGACCCCGTCGCCCTGCAGCGGCACGCACTGGCCTTCTGGGAGTGCGTCGTCGACGGCGCCGACTCCATCGCCTTCCGCCTGATCTTCAACAGCCTGCGCCAGGCCTACGAACCCACGATGACCGCCCTCGGCGAGGTGATGAAGGCCGAAGTGGGCCGAACGGACGCGTACCTCCGCCTCGCCGACGCCATCGCCGCGCGGGACGAGGACGCCGCCGAGCGCCTGGCCGTCGAACTCCTGGAACTGGGCACCACCGCGATCAGCACCATCATCGACAGCTTGGAGGGAACGAGATGAGTACCGCCACACGACCCGCGCGCGGCAGGAAGCCCCTCGATCTGCGCACTGCCGCAACGGAATTCTGGCGGCACCCCTCCCCGTGGATGATCTCGGCGATCCTGGCGACCGCCCTGGTCGGCCGCCTCGTCGTCGGTGACTGGCAGCTGAGCGACGCCGTGCTTCCGGTCGTCATGCTGGCCGCGTTCCCGTTCGTCGAGTGGACCATCCACGTCTGCATCCTGCACTGGCGACCGAAGACCGTCGCGGGCGTGACGCTCGACTCCCTGCTCGCCAGGAGCCATCGCGAACACCACGCGGACCCGCGCGACGTGCCGCTGATCTTCATCCCCTGGCAGACCCTGGTCTGGCTGATCCCGACCCTGGCCGTGCTCGCGGCGCTCGCCTTCCCCCGGCCGGGCCTCGCCCTGACCTTCCTCACCGTCATCGGCGCGATCGGGCTCGTGTACGAGTGGACGCACTACCTGATCCACAGCGACTACCGTCCGAAATCCCGTATTTACCACGCGATCTGGCTCAATCACCGCCAGCACCACTACAAGAATGAGCACTACTGGTTCACCGTCACCACCGCAGGGACCGCCGACCGGGTCCTGCACACGTACCCGGATGCCAAGCAGGTGCCGACCTCGCCGACGGCGAAGAACCTGCACGCGGGCGCGACGCGCAGCGCCTGAGCCTGTTCCGCCGGTAGGGGTGGGCGAGCGAGTCTTGTGCGCGGCGCGCCCGCGTCCGAGAGGATGAGTCCGATCCCTGAAACGAGAAGAAGGAGTCGACGCGATGACGAAGTACCTGATCTCGTTCCCGAGTGGCGCCATGGTCATTCCCGACGAGGGCCTGCAGGCAGTGTCGGATGCGTCGCACGCGGTGGTGGAGGAGGCGAAGGACGCAGGCGTCTGGGTGTTCGGCGGTGGAATCGACGAGAGCGTTCCGCCCGTCCTCGTCGATGGGGATGGCACGGTGACCGAGGGCACGTACCCGCAGACGAAGCAGCTCGAGGGCGGCTACACGATCCTGGAGTTGCCCTCCCGCGAGGCGGCACTGGAATGGGCCGCGAAGTTCGCGGTTGCCTGCCGGTGCGCGCAGGAGGTGCGCGAGTTCCATTACGATCCCGCCAGCTGACGGGTTCGACCTCCCCCGGCCAGGTCCACCGCTCGCCTAGGGCCCACCTCCCGACGAGTGGCCTGCCGCGTCGAGTGCCGCGAGGTAGCCGAACACGATCGCGGGACCGATGGTCGCGCCGGGACCGGCGTAGGTGTGGCCCATGACGGGCGAGCTGGTGTTACCGGCGGCGTAGAGCCCCTCGATGATCGACCCATCCTCGCGCAGCGCCCGGCCTGCACTGTCGGTGTTGACGCCGCCCTTGGTCCCCAGATCGCCCGGCACCATCTTCGCGGCGTAGAACGGCGCCTTGGTCAGCTCGCCGAGGCTGGGGTTGGGCTTGTTGGTGATGTCGCCGTAGTAGTGGTCGTATTTGCTTTCCCCGCGGTGGAAGTCGGGATCGGCGCCCGTCCGCGCGTGAGCGTTGAACCGCTCGATCGTCTCCGTCAAGGACTGCTCGGGCACACCGATCTCGAGAGCCAACTCCGCGATCGTCCGGGCGGTGACGATCGCTCCCGATCGCAGCCAGGACCGCGGCAGCGGCCTACGGGCGGGGACACCCGCGAACAGGTACCGATTCCGATAGGTCTGGTCGAAGATCAGCCACGCCGGGAGGTTCTCGGCCGGGCCGTCGCCCTGCCCGTACGGCCCGCCGAACATCGCATGGGTCGCTTCGACATACGGCAGGGACTCGTTCATGAACCGCTGCCCCCGGTCGTTGACCATCAGGCTGCGGGGCAGCGACCGCTCCGCGAGGGCGAACCACGGCCCCTTCGGCAGCGGGATCGACGGGGCCCACCAGGCGTCGTCCATGTAGGAGATCGCCGCACCCGACTGCAGCGCGGCATTGATCCCGTCGCCGGTGTTGGTGGGGGCGCCCAGAGTCCATTCGGCACTGCTGGGCGCGCGGTGATACCTCTCCCGCATCGCATCGTTGTTGTCGAACCCGCCGCACGCGAGCACCACCCCGCGGCGAGCGAGCAGGCGCGATCGGGTTCCACCGTTCTCGATGACCACACCGGCCACCCGGGCTCCGTCGATGATCAGGTCCGTCATCGCCGTGTCGAGCCGCACGGGCACGCCCGCGGCGCGCACGCCGATCATCAACTGCGACATCAGTGCCGGGCCCAGCCCGAGCAGCTTCTGTCGACGCACCTTGGCCAGCATCGACCGAGCACCGACCTTCAGCATGCGCGCAGGGCCGCGCCAGCTCCGCAGCCCGGTACTGAGCCACCGGTAGTCGGACTGCTGGACCACGACGTTGAGTGGCGCCTTCATGTAGGGCGGATGCAGCGTGGCCAGATCCTCGTCCGCCAGGGCGCGCGCATCGAACGGAGCCGGTTCACACGAACGCCCGGTGGCCCTGCCGCCGGGTGCTTCCGGGAAATAGTCGGAGTAGCCCGGCACCCATTCGAGCTCCAGCGCCGAGTTGTCGATCAGGAAGTCGAGCGCCTCGGGACCGCGATCCACATACGCGGCAATGCGATCCGCGTCGGCGTCCTCCCCGACAATGCTGGTGAGGTAGTCGCTCGCCGCCTCGCGATCGTCTGCGGGCGCTTGGCTGCGCAACACCGAGTTGCCCGGGATCCACACCCCGCCACCCGATCGGGCGGACGAGCCGCCCCAGAACCGCGACTTCTCCACGATCACCGTGCTGAGTCCGTGCCTCGCGGCGGTGATGGCCGCGGCCATCCCCGCCGCGCCAGACCCCACCACGACCAGATCCACGATGCTGTCCGCGCTGTCCCGCGCGGCAGCAGTCGCTTCGGTCATGTCAGAACCTCCGTGTCCATTCACCGGAATCAACTTGCGAATCATCAGCTTTCGACCCCTTCACTCTCGGCGACATCCGCCGCCGCCCATCGGGGGTGGAGGACAGCGGTGAGCGCCCCCTCGACGCAGACGGGAAGCGACGCCCCCCTGTTCTGTGGGCTGCGTATCCACTGGCGGTAGCCGAACTCCGCGGCGGCGAGCATCAGGTGCACGAGAAGACCGGGGCGACTGTCGATCTCGGGATCGCGTCCCATTCGCTGTGCGACCAGCTCGACCAACCGGGCCCGATGCTCGGGCGCGATCAGCGTGACGCGATCCATCAGGTGGGGCGCCGTCAGGAAGGCGGCGCGCCACGGATCGATCTCCGCTGCGGTGAGGGTGGTCGAGCGGGCCAGGATCGCCCGCACGAGCGCCTCGTCGGCCGGCTCGGATTCCGGGCGCTCTTCCATGAGCGCCACGATGCCGGCTCCACCTTCGTGCACCGGCTCCAGCAGCAGGTCCTCCTTGCTGCGCACGTGGCGGAAGTACGTACTCGGCGACACCCCCGCGGCCGCCGCGATCTGTTCGGTCGTCACGGCGTCGAAGCCGTCCCTGGCGAACAACTCGAACGCGGCGCGCTGCAGGTCCGCACGAACCTGGAGGCGCTGCCTCTCACGTAGCGACATCGTCTATGCCTTCCTCTCACGAAGAAACCCGGGTACCGAGCTCACCAGCGATGCCATCTGCGATGAGATCGCTAATTGACAGCATCTCTAAAGATGACAGCTTCTGTCAAGATCGAGAATGGCCGTGTGCCCGGGCTCGAACGGGTTCGTCGGAATGCGCCTCCCGAATCGGGAGGCACGCGTCAGGGCAGCAGCCCCCGGCGCCTGGCCTCGACCACGGCCTCGTGGCGGCTGCTCACCTCGAGCTTGGCCATCAGGTTGCGCATGTAGGTCTTCACCGTCTCCACGCTGAGCGAGAGCCGATCGGCGATCTCGGCGTTGCGGCAGCCGAGCGCGACATACGAGAGCACGTCGAACTCGCGCGCGGACAACCTCACCGACAGCCCCGCATCACCGCCGGTCAGTGACCGCAGCGTCGCCTCGACCGCGCGCAACTGCGCGACGACCGCCTCGTCGTCGACCTCATCCGCGAGGGCCCGCAGCGCGAGATAGCTCTCGATGATCCGCTCGGACACCGCCGCGCCGCGTCGGGGCGTCCCAGGCCCGCCGGCATCGGCGAGCATCGCGACGCGGCGGTCCACCTCGTCGCGGATCTCGATCTCCCTCGCCAGCCGGGCCGCGGAGCGCATCACCTCGCCTGCCATCACGTCGCCGATCGGTTGTCTCGACCGCAGCCCGCCGTAGATCGCCGCCCGCGTGGAGCCGCGCACCACGACCGGGACCGCGAGCAGGGACTCGATGCCCTCCCTGGCGACCTGGACGTCGTAGTCGTGGGTGATGTGACTGGAGTTGAAGTAGTCCGCTGCGGCCTCGGGACGCCGCTCTGCCATGGCGCGACCGCCGAGCCCGCACCGGGCGTCGATCACCAGGCCACGCAGCACCGCGCTGCGGGTGCCGGCGAACCCGGACAGTCGCATCCGGCCGTTCTCGACGGCGCCGGCGAACAGGACGGAGAAGGGCGTGCGACCGCGCAGGAGCCTCAGCTCACCGCGCAGCGCGTCCTCATCGCTCGGTCTCATCACGTCGTTCATCAGCACCTACCCACTTTGTAGGGTAGCGGCCGCCTCCGAGTGGGCCATAGCGTCGTCGGCAACCGTCTGTAAGCCCCGTCACACGAGGTAGCCGCATGCCCACCACCCCGACCGCCCACCACTCCGAGCTCAGCCCGCTGCGCTTCCTGGAACGCTCGGCGGCGGTCTTCCCCGACCGCACCGCGATCATCCACGGCCATCGGCACTACACCTACCGGGAGTTCGCGGCGGAGGTCGAGCAGCTCGCGCACGCGCTGCGTGGGCGGATCGATCCCGGCGACCGGGTCGCCTACCTCTCGCCGAACACCCCGGAGCTGTTGATGGCGCATTTCGCGGTGCCGCTGGCCGGGGGCGTGCTGATCGCGCTGAACTCGCGGCTGGCGGGTCCCGAGCTCGAATACATCCTCGAGCACTCCGGCACCCGCATCCTGTTCGTCGACTCGGAGTTCCTCGGCTCGGTCACGACCGTCCGCGACCGGGTCCCGTCGGTGCACGAGATCGTCGAGATCCCCGACTCGACCTTCGCCATCGCCGACCCGGTGACCGGTATCGCGACCGCCGTCTACGACGACTTCCTGCGCACCGTCGATGCGGCGCAGGCGGAGCCCCTTGTGTGGGGAGTCGACGACGAGCAGCGGACCATCGCGATCAACTACACCTCGGGAACCACCGGAAAGCCCAAGGGCGTCATGTACTCCCACCGCGGGGCGTACCTGAACTCCTTCGGCGAGACCTTCCACAACGGGTTCACGGGGGACACCAAGTACCTGTGGACGCTGCCGATGTTCCACTGCAACGGCTGGTGCACGCCCTGGGCAGTCACCGCCGCGGGCGGCACCCACGTGTGCCTGCGCGCGGTCCGGGCCGACGCCATCTGGGACGCCATCGACACGCTCGGCATCACCAACCTGTGCGGCGCACCCACCGTGTGCTCGACGATCGCGGACGCGCCGCAGGCGCACCCCCTCTCGACCCCGCTGCGGATCACCACCGCGGGGGCTCCCCCGTCCCCGACGGTCATCGGGCAGCTCGAGACGCTCGGCGCGACCGTCGTGCACGTCTACGGCCTCACCGAGGTGTACGGGCCGTACACGATCTGCGAGTACCAGGAGTCCTGGGACGCATGCTCGGCCGAGGAGCGCGCCGTGCTGATCTCCCGGCAGGGCGTCGGCATGCTGCAGGCAGAGACGGCGCGCATCGTCGATCCGCAGATGCGCGACGTGCCAGCCGACGGCGAGACGATGGGCGAGATCGTGCTGCGCGGCAACAACGTGATGCTCGGCTACTACCGGGATCCCGAGGCCACCGCGGAGGCCTTCGCGGGCGGCTGGTTCCACACCGGCGACCTCGGCGTCATGCACCCGGACGGCTACATCCAGCTCAAGGACCGAGCGAAGGACATCATCATCTCCGGCGGCGAGAACATCTCGACCGTCGAGGTGGAGCAGGCCATCGTCTCGCACCCGGCGGTCGCCGACGTCGCGGTCGTGGGCGTGCCCGACGAGAAGTGGGGCGAACGACCGAAGGCATACGTGCTGCTCAGGCCGGGCGCGGAGGCGACGGTGGACCAGCTGGTCGCGCACACCCGCGGCCTGCTCGCCGGCTACAAGGTGCCAAGGGACATCGCCTTCGCCACGGACCTGCCGCGCACCCCCACCGGCAAGATCCTCAAGTACCAGCTGCGGTCCGGCGCCGAGGCCGCTACCCGCGGGTAGCAGAATGACTCCCGAGACAAGACGACCGACACGCGTTTGGAGATGACAGTGGAGCTAGTCGGAGTGATCGGTGGCGGCACCATGGGTGCCGGCATCGCAGAGGTGTGCGCCAAGGCCGGGAGCTCGGTTCTCGTCCTGGAGACCAAGCAGGAGTTCGCGGACGCCGCCAAGGCCAGGATCGCGACCTCGATCGGCCGCGGCGTCGCCAAGGGCAAGATCACCCAGGAGGAGGCGGACGCCGCGATCGCGCGGGTGCGCGTGACCCTCGATATCGAGGAGTTCGCGGACCGCGACCTGGTCATCGAGGCCGCCCCGGAGATCGAGTCGCTGAAGTACGAGATCTTCGGCAAGCTCGACAAGATCGTCAAGCCGTCCGGCATCCTGGCGACCAACACCTCCTCGATCCCCGTCATCAAGGTCGCGGGCGCCACCCAGCGCCCCGAGCAGGTCGTGGGCGTGCACTTCTTCAACCCGGTGCCGGTGATGCCGCTGGTGGAGATCATCTCCACCCTGGTGACCTCCCCCGAGGCCGCCAAGGCCGTCACCGACTACGCCAAGAACACCCTGCGCAAGACCACCGTGCAGGCGGGCGACCGCTCGGGCTTCATCGTCAACGCGCTGCTCATCCCGTACCTCACGTCGGCGATCCGGATGCTCGAGTCCGGCTACGCCACGGCCGAGGACATCGACGCGGCCATGAAGGGCGGCTGCGGCTACCCGATGGGCCCGCTCACGCTGCTCGACACCGTCGGCCTCGACGTCACGCTGGCCGCGGCGGAGTCGCTGTACGCCGAGTTCGCCGAGCCGCACTACGCCCCGCCTGCGCTGCTGCGCCGGATGGTCGAGGCCGGGCGCCTCGGAAAGAAGTCGGGCCGCGGCTTCTACGAGTACAGCTAGGCAGCTCCGCTGCCTGTGCGTGGTTGACGAGTCCCTGGACTCATCAACCACGCACAGGCGGCGCAGCCGCACGAGGGAGGCAACGATGGCTCTGCTGATCCCCGGCCGATTCAACGGCCCGGACAACTCCGGCAACGGCGGCTACGTCGCCGGTCTGCTCGCCGCCACCCTCGACCCGGGACCGGTCACCGTCTCGCTGCGCCGTCCGCCACCGCTCGACACCCCGATGGATGTGGCCACCGCGGACGGTCGATCCGTCGCGCAGGACGCCGACGGTGCCATCGTCGAGGCCAGGCTCGCCGCCGCCGAGGAGGAGCTCCCGCGGGTGCCCGCGGTCGACCTGCCCGCCGCGCGGGCGGCGGCCGAGCGGTTCCCCGGCCACGTCGGTCACCCGTTCCCGCGCTGCTTCGTGTGCGGCAGCGACCGCGACCGCGGCGACGGCCTTCGGTTGTTCGCGGGGCCGCTCGACGACGGACGCTCCGCGTGCGTCTGGCACGTCGAGCCCGACGTCGCCGGGCAGGCGGAGTTCGTGTGGGCCGCCCTCGACTGCCCCGGCGCGTGGACCGCGCACGACAAGATGCCGATGGTGCTCGGCTCGATCACCGGACTGGTCTCGGCGCTGCCCGAGCCCGACGAGGACTGCGTCGTCCTCGGCCAGTTCCTCGGCACCGAACGTCGCAAGGTGTGGACCGCAACCACCGCGTACGGGTCGGACGGCCGCGAACTCGGCCGCGCACACGCCACCTGGATCACGATCTAGTGCCTCGTGCTCGAAGTCCATTGATGGTTGCCGGGGATCCACGTGGATGCATCGGAAGGCGGAGGAGTCCCAGGTAGCGGGGTTCTACCTGGGACTTCGACAACGCAGCGAGGCGCCGCGTTGGCCGCGGCAACCTCGAGAAGACTTCGGGCGCGGGGCACTGGCGGCGTAGCGTTCGGCGCATGGACGCGCTGGGTGCGACGGTCCGCCTGCGCTCGACCAAGGGCCGCTGGGTGGTGCTCGCTACGGTCCTCGGCTCCGCGCTGGCCATGCTCGACGCGACCGTGGTCAACATCGCGTTGCCGCGGATCGGCGAGGACCTCGACACCGATGTCGCGGGCCTGCAGTGGGTGCTGAGCGGGTACACCCTCACCCTGGCCTCCCTGATCCTGCTGGCGGGTGCGCTCGGCGACCGCCTCGGCAGGCGCAAGGTGTTCATCTGGGGCACCGTCTGGTTCGCCGCCTCCTCGCTGCTGTGCGGGCTGGCACCGAGCATCGAACTGCTGGTGCTGGCCCGGATCCTGCAGGGCGTCGGGGCCGCCCTGCTGACCCCCGGCAGCCTGGCGTTGCTGTCCGCCGCCATCGACCCCGACGACCGCGGCGCGGCGATCGGGCTGTGGTCCGGCCTCGGCGGGGTCGCGGGCGCGATCGGTCCGCTGCTCGGTGGCTGGATCGTCGAGGTGTCGAGCTGGCGAGTGGTGTTCCTGATCAACCTCCCGCTCGCGGTCGCGGTGGTGTGGGTGGCCGCGCGGCACGTCCCGGAGAGCCGCGACCCCCACGCCCACGGCCGGCTCGACGTGCTCGGCGCCGCGCTCGCCGCGCTCGCCCTCGGCGCGCTGACGTACGGGCTGATCGGCGGCCGGTGGGCACCCGTCGTCCTCGGGCTGCTGCTGTTCGCGGCGTTCGTCGTGGTCGAGCGGCGCTCCGACAATCCCCTGGTCCCACCTGCGCTCTTCCGCTCGCGGGTGTTCGTCGCCGCGAACCTGGTGACCCTGACCGTGTACGCCGCGCTCGGCGGGGTGTTCTTCCTCCTCGTGCTGCAGCTCCAGCTGGTGGCCGGCTATTCGCCGCTGGCCTCCGGCCTCGCCACCCTGCCGATCACCGCCCTGATGCTGGTGCTCTCGTCGCGGGCGGGACGCTTCGCCCAGCACCACGGGCCTCGCCTGCTGATGACGGTCGG
Source organism: Rhodococcus sp. NPDC055112 (assembly GCF_053607505.1). Lineage (NCBI taxonomy): Bacteria > Bacillati > Actinomycetota > Actinomycetes > Mycobacteriales > Nocardiaceae > Rhodococcus > Rhodococcus sp. NPDC055112. Next base: position 237,905 of record NZ_JBSGTR010000001.1, on the reverse strand, counting down.
ACCGCTGCTCGCGGCGACGGGCCTGCTGCTGATGCTGCGCATCGGCCCGGGCTCCTCCTACCTGACCGACGTGCTGCCCGGGGTCATCGTGTTCGGGCTCGGGCTCTCGGCACTGGTGGCGCCGCTGACCGCCGCGGTGCTCACCTCGGTGTCGACCGATCGGGCCGGGATCGCATCGGGAGTGAACAACGCGGTCGCCCGCAGCAGCCAGCTGCTCGCCGTCGCCGCGTTGCCGGGGCTGGCGGGGATCGCAGGCTCGGGCTTCGCCGATCCGGAGGTCTTCTCGCACGGGTTCGACGTCGCGATGCTGATCTGCGCGGGCCTGCTGGCGCTCGGCGCTGTGCTGGCCGCGGCGATGATCCCGGCCGGGGTCCCAGGGGTGGTCGACGAGCAATCCGTGGCCTGCCGGCCGCACTGCGACATCGCCGCCCCCGCCGTCCAGCCGGTCCAACGGCCCTGACCCATGCCCGGTTCGTCCGGGCGGTCGCCGATCGTGGAGGATTCGCGACGCCGTGATCGCGAGCACGATCGCGCCCCAGTCCGGTCCGACCAGAAAAGAGTCCCCGCCCGATGCTTCGTCACCGCCGAATCCCGACCCTCGCCATCACCACCGGGTGCGTGGTCGCGTTGTCCGCCTGCAGCACCGCCGACGTGACGGACGCCGCGTCACAGCTGTCGGCGCGCGCACAGCAAGCCGTCGATGACTCCGTCGCCGCCCGCGATGTGTTGAGCGCCGAGAACGGCATGGCGGCCGCAGCCGCGGCCTGCGAGCTGTACGCCGGATGGGAGGGCATGAACGCCGACGTGCGGTCCGCGCTCGCCCCGGTGGTCACCGACCAGCTCGAGCGGTACACGACCGACTCCGACCCGGTGGTGGCGTCGGTCGTGCAGCTGACGATCGCCCTCGTCGTCGACGGCGGGGTCGACGCGAACCAGGCGCTGGTGGCCCGGCTGCAGGAGTCGTGCCGCGCACTCTGACACCGTTCGGTCTTCCCAAACGACACCACGACTGGAAGCGTGGTCGGTGAGCTTCGAACCATCTGTGAGACCAGAGGAGCAGACATGCCGACTCGTTCGAGCTACAAGCAGGGAACACCGAGCTGGGTCGACCTGTCCACCACCGACCCCGAGGCCGCGAAGGCGTTCTACGCCGGGCTCTTCGGCTGGGAGTTCGAGGACATGCCGACCGCCGACGGCGGCATCTACTCGATGGCGAAGCTGCGCGGCGAGTATGTCGCCGCGGCCTCCGCGATGCCGCCCGATGTCCCCGAGGACCTGCCGCCGGTCTGGAACACCTACCTCGCGGTCGACGACGTCGACGCGGCGACCGCGCGGGTGACCACCGCAGGCGGCACGGTGCTGGCCGGCCCCTTCGACATCGACCCGTCGGGCCGGATGTCGTACGTCGTCGACCCGGTCGGCGCCGCGGTCGGCCTGTGGCAGGCAGGCACCCACATCGGCGCGGGACTGGTGAACGAGGCGGGCACGTTGATCTGGAACGAGCTGATCACCGCCGCACCGGAAGACGCCCTCCCGTTCTACGAGGCCGTGCTCGGCCTCACCGGGACCACCACGGACATGGAGGGCGGGCAGTACACGGTCCTCCAGGTCGGCGAGGATCAGGTCGGCGGCTGTGCCCTGCCCCGAGTGCCCGGCATCCCCGCCCACTGGCACGTGTACTTCGCCACCGAGAACGCCGACGACACCGCCGCGGCGATCAAGGCGACCGGCGGCAAGATACTGGCCGAGCCGTTCGACGTGCCCGAGGTCGGCCGGATGGCCGTGGTCTCGGACCCGCAGGGCGCCGTCTTCAGCGTGATCCAGCCGCAGGCCGGACAGTGAGAACTCGAGGAGCCTGATATGGCGCTGGGATGGCTGGAGCTCCAACGCCGCTCCCACGTCGAGTTCGGGACCCGCATCGAGGCGGTCACCGACTGGTCCGCCCCCACTCCCGACACCGATTGGGACACCGAGCAATTGGTGCGCCACGTGATCACCGAGCAGCAGTGGGTGCTGCCACTGGTCGGCGGGCTCACCGTCGCGAAGGCGCAGGCGCACGTGCACCCGCTCGGGGACGATCTCGTCGCGGAGTGGCGGCGGTACTCGGGACTGGCGACCGCGGCATGGACCGTGGCGCCGCCGGCCACCCAGGTGCACCTCTCGTACGGCACCGTACCGATCGAACGGTACCTGCGAGAGCAGGTCTTCGACGTGACCGTGCACAGCTGGGACCTGGCCAGGGCAGCAGGCCTCGACGAGAGCCTCGACCCGGAATTGGTTGCCGCGGTCTGGGAGGAGGCCGAGGCGCAGCGCGAGATGCTGAGTGCCAGTGGACTGTTCGCACCTCCCGTCTCCGTGCCCGACGACGCCCCGCTGCAGGAGCGCCTGCTGGCCCTGACGGGGCGCAACGCCCGTTCCGCGGCGACACCGGACCGACCGGAGGATGATGATGACCGTGCCCACTGATCCGAACGCCCCCGACATCAAGCCCCGCAGCCGCGACGTCACCGACGGCCTCGAGAAGACCGCCGCGCGCGGCATGCTGCGGGCGGTCGGCATGGGCGACGCCGACTGGGGCAAGTCGCAGATCGGGGTGGCGTCCTCCTGGAACGAGATCACCCCGTGCAACCTCTCGCTCGACCGGCTTGCCAAGGCCTGCAAGGACGGTGTGTTCGCGGGCGGTGGGTATCCCCTCGAGTTCGGCACCATCTCGGTCTCGGACGGCATCTCGATGGGTCACGAGGGCATGCACTTCTCGCTGGTCTCCCGCGAGGTCATCGCCGACAGCGTGGAGACGGTGATGCAGGCCGAGCGGCTCGACGGCTCGGTCCTGCTCGCAGGCTGCGACAAGTCGCTGCCCGGGATGCTGATGGCGGCGGCCCGCCTCGACCTGGCCAGCGTGTTCCTCTACGCCGGCACGATCCTGCCCGGCATCGCGAAGCTGTCCGACGGCAGCGAGCGCGAGGTGACGATCATCGACGCGTTCGAGGCGGTCGGCGCGTGCTCGCGCGGACTGATGAGCCGCGAGGACGTGGACGCCATCGAGCGGGCCATCTGTCCCGGCGAGGGCGCCTGCGGCGGGATGTACACGGCCAACACGATGGCCAGCGCGGCCGAGGCGATGGGCATGTCGCTGCCCGGCAGCGCGGCGCCCCCCGCCACCGATCGGCGTCGCGACGGCTACGCCCGGCGCAGCGGCGAGGCCGTGGTCGAACTGCTCCGACGTGGGATCACCACCTCGGACATCATCACGAAGGAGTCGCTGGAGAACGCGATCGCGGTGGTGATGGCCTTCGGCGGGTCCACAAACGCGGTGCTGCACCTGCTCGCGATCGCACACGAGGCGAACGTCGAGCTGAGCCTGGACGATTTCGCCCGCGTCGGCGCCCGCGTCCCGCACTTGGCCGACGTGAAACCCTTTGGCAAGCACGTGATGACGGACATCGACCGCATCGGCGGCGTGCCGGTGATGATGAAGGCCCTCCTCGACGCGGGTCTGCTGAACGGCGACTGCCTGACCGTGACCGGGCGCACCGTGGCGCAGAACCTCGCCGACATCGCCCCGCCCGACCCCGACGGCAAGGTGGTTCGGGCCATGAGCGCGCCGATCCACCCGACCGGCGGCATCACGATCCTGAGCGGGTCGCTGGCCCCAGGCGGTGCGGTGGTCAAGTCGGCCGGCTTCGAGTCCGACGTGTTCACCGGCACGGCAAGAGTTTTCGATCGTGAGCGGGCCGCCCTCGACGCCCTCGAGGACGGCACCATCACCGCGGGCGACGCCGTCGTGATCAGGTACGAGGGCCCCAAGGGCGGGCCCGGCATGCGCGAGATGCTCGCGATCACCGCGGCCATCAAGGGCGCGGGCCTCGGCAAGGACGTACTGCTGCTCACCGACGGCCGCTTCTCCGGCGGCACCACCGGCCTGTGCGTCGGGCACGTGGCGCCCGAGGCCGTCGACGGCGGCCCGATCGCGTTCGTGCGCGACGGCGACCCGATCCGGCTCGACGTCGCGTCCGGCAGGCTGGACGTGATGGTCGAGGAGACCGAGCTGACGCGGCGGGCGGAGGGCTGGGCGCCCCTGCCGCCCCGCTACACCAGGGGCGTGCTGGCCAAGTACTCGAAGCTGGTCGGCTCGGCGTCGCGCGGAGCCGTGTGTGGCTGAGGACACGGCGGGCGGCCGCCCCACCCCGCCCGAATTCGCACTGATCCAGGCCGAGGTGGAGCGGAACCTGCTCGGCGGCGACGTCAAGTACACGCGCGCGCAGGCGACCGCGGCCGCAGGAGTGCCCCTCGAACGCGCGCAACGGCTGTGGGTGGCGATGGGCTTCGCGGTGGACTCGAACCCGGACACGCCGATGTTCACCGATGTGGACGTCGACGCCCTGCGCACCATCACCTCACTTGTCGACATGGGAATCATCGACGCCGAGCTGGAGGTGCCGGTGACCCGAGCGCTGGGTCAGTCCTTCGCGCGGCTGGCGGAGTGGCAGCTCGGGCTGCTCAACAGCCACATCCTGGACCGGGTGAAGCAGGCGGGCGGATCCGATCAGGCCGATGTGCTCGCCGTCGCGGCGCAGGCGACCCTGGTTGCCGAGCAGATGCTGCCCGCGCTGGAGAAGCTGCAGTCGTACGTGTGGCGCAGGCACCTCGCCTCGAACGCCGCCCGGTTCCTCGACAGCGCGGGCGACGGCACCGACAGCCGCACCCTGGTGATCGGGTTCGCGGACATGGTCGGCTACACCAGCCTGACCCGGCGCATCGACATCGACGAACTGACCCGCCTGCTCGAGGACTTCGAGTCGACCGCGATGACGGTGATCAATCAGGGCCGCGGTTGGGTCATCAAGAACCTCGGCGACGAGGTGATGTTCGCGGTCGAGGACCCCGCCGACGCCGCGCGGATCGCGCTCGCGCTGCAGGATGCCGCCCTCGCCACCGTGGACCTGCCCGCCCTGCGGGTGGGCCTGGCCATGGGCCCGGTGCTGCTGAGGTTCGGTGATGTGTACGGATCCGTTGTGAACATCGCTGCGCGCCTGACGAGTTCGGCTCGGCCCGGCGCCGTGCTCGTCGACGCCACGCTCGCCACCGCGTTGGAGGGCGACGACGACCTCCAACTCAGGTCGCTGCGGTCGCTGCGTGTGCGTGGGTTCAGCCGCCTCAGGGCGTACGCGCTGCGGCGGGCGCGCGACATCTGAAACCGACGCCGAGCGTCAAATCTGTATTCACCGGCCCGTCACCTCAGGCCTGCACACTGCGGCCCATGCCAGCAGTACGACCCCCGGTTGCGCCCCTCCGCGGCCGGTACATCTGTCTCGAACCCCTTTCTCCCGCAGACCTTCCCGAACTCTGCACGGCGATCGCAGACCCCCGGGTGTTCGCCGGAGGCTTCGGCGGCGGCAGCGCGGGCTACCGGGCCGACCGGGACGACTTCCTGGCCTGGGCGAGGGAGTACCTGCAGTTCGACCGCTGCAACGTCTACGGCGTCCGGATCCGCGGTGGCGCGCACGACGGCGCCCTCGTCGGCACCACCTCCCTCGGCGACTTCGACGAGGCCACCGAATCCGCCCACATCGGCTGGACCGCCTACGACCCCCGGGTCTGGGGCAGCGCGGTCAATCCCGAGGCGAAGCTCCTGCTGTTCGGCCTCGCCTTCGGGAGCGGCTTCGGCCGGGTCAAGATCCAGGCAGATGCCGCGAACGTCCGCTCGCGCTCGGCCATCGAGCGGCTCGGCGCCGTGCTCGAGGGAGTACACAGGCGGGACAAGCGAAGAGCGGACGGCGCGTGGCGCGACACCGCCATCTACTCGGTGCTCCACGCGGAATGGCCCGCCGTGCGGTCCGGACTGCACGCGCGGCTCGATCTGCTCGGGGGCGAACCCATCGGGTACCGGACCGTCGACGAAGCGCTCACCGCCTGACCGACCCGGCCGCGAGCTGCCGCGTTCACCCCTGCCCGCGCACTCGCTCCCCCTCCGCCTCGAAGCGCTCCTCGTAGGCCGCCGCCAGCTCGCGCAGCGCGCAGGCGCAATCCCCTGTGAACGCGGGTCCGTGCATGAGCCCGAGGGTCAGGGGCGCGAGGTCGGCCAGTCCCCTGATGGTCGGGCCGAGGGCGGGGGTCAGCGCCGTCGCGTGACCCATCTCCTCCCCCGCCAGTGCGGGGCCGACGATCTCGCTCTCGGTGACGGCGGGATGCCGGCCGAACGCCGTGAACAGGTCTCCGCACAGCAGCGTCGACGTCGTCTCCTCGTACACCAGGCAGGCGTCCCACCCGTGCGGCACGTGCGGGGTGTCGATGTGGCGCACGCGCCGAGCGCCCACCTCGATCACCTCGCCGTCCTGCAGCGGTCGGGGCCGCCGGTCCGCCAGGTCGTCGACCTGGACGAAACAGCTCAGCGCGCCGTGTGCCACCTCCGCGTGGGGCGCGGCCGCCAGCCACGAGTTCATCGACCCGCACTCGTCGGCCTCGACGTGGCCGAACGCGATCCACCGCAGCCGGTCGAGTGGGAGCACCCGGCCGACCGCAGCGGAGGTGAACGGGAACAGTGCGCGCTGGCCCATGTGGAACAGCAGGGGTTCGTCGCCGTCGATCAGGTACTGGTTCATGACCAGGTTGGCGTCGCTGACGTAGGTCGAGAATCGGTAGACATCCGGTGCGATCTCGCTCGTCTCAGTGTCCATGCCCGGCTCCGCTCGCCTCACGGCCCCCTGAATCAGCGTGCGCGTCCGCGAGAGCGAGCACAAGGCCCGCCGCGGCTACCGGAAGGCCGACTCGCCCGTCAGGGCCTGACCGATCACCAGTTGGTGCATCTCGGCGGTGCCCTCGTAGGTGAGCACCGACTCCAGGTTGTTGGCGTGCCGCAGCACCGGGTACTCGAGGGTGATGCCGTTGGCGCCGAGGATGGTCCGGCATTCGCGGGCGATGGCGATGGCCTCGCGGACGCTGTTGAGCTTGCCGAGGCTCACCTGCTCCGCCCGCAACTCGTGGCGGTCCTTGAGCCGCCCCAGGTGCAGCGCCAGCAGCTGCCCCTTCCCGAGCTCGAGCGCCATGTCGGCGAGCTTCGCCTGGGTCAGCTGGAACGCGGCCAGCGGCTTGTCGAAGACCTCGCGGCTGCCCGCGTAGTCGATCGCGGTCTCCAGGCAGTCGCGAGCGGCGCCGAGCGCACCGAAGACGATGCCGAACCGTGCCTCGCCGAGGCAGCTCAACGGTCCCGACAGCCCGCGTGCCTCGGGCAGCATCGCCGATTCGGGCAGCCGCACGTCCTCGAGTACCAGCTCCGCAGTGACCGAGGCCCGCAGCGACAGCTTGTGTTTGATCTCGGGCGCGGAGAAGCCGGGGCTGTCGGTGGGGACCAGGAACCCGCGGATGCCGTCGTCGGTGCGTGCCCACACCACGGCGACGTCGGCGACCGATCCGTTCGTGATCCACATCTTGGTGCCGCTGAGCACCCAGTCGCCGCGGTCCCGCCGGGCGGAAGTACGCATTCCCGCGGGGTTGGAGCCGAAGTCGGATTCGGTCAGCCCGAAGCAGCCGAGGGCCTCGCCTGCGGCCATCGCGGGCAGCCACTGCCGCTTCTGCTCCTCCGAGCCGAAGCGGTGGATGGCGAACATCGCCAGCGACCCCTGCACGGACACCAGGCTCCGGATCCCCGAATCGACCGCCTCGAGCTCCAGGCAGGCCAGCCCATAGGCCGTCGCACTCATCCCGGCACAGCCGTAGCCCTCGAGGTGCATGCCGAGCAGCCCCATCCCGCCGAGCTCGACCGCGAGCTCGCGCGCGGGCAGCGTGCCTGCCTCGAACCATCCCGCGACGTGCGGGCGGATCCGTTCCGAGGCGAACCGGCGGGTGGTGTCCCGGATCGCCAGCTCCTCCTCGGCGAGCAGCGAGTCGAGCGAGAACAGCTGGGAGACGCTCTGGGGCACGGGCATCGAGTTACCTCCGATTGCTGCATGTCTGCCGGCCACCTTGCTTCACCAATCTTGAACAGGACGACCTTCTGTCCATGATTCTGGCAGAAATCTTGCACGGTAGTCCCCGAAGGAAAGGTTGTCTGCGCCATCTCGACTGCTTTCCGCAGCGATCAAACTCGGGCAAGGGTCAACCCTCACTCCACTGCAGAAATCGGCATCCATGCGAACCAACCCATGCCGCGTTCGCGTGGTCGACTGACCGGCTGAGCAAACTGCCATAGAGTGATCGGCTGACAGCACAGCACCAGGTTCGGAGGACGATGAGCGCCAACGATGTAGTTCTACTTCAGAACATGATTGATCAGGACCATCAGCGGATCGACCCCCACCGCCCGCGAGCTGAATACGAAACTTATTTCACTGCGAAGCACTACCTGCGCCACTACAAGCCTACCCACGACGACCTTCTAGAAGGAGTAGTCGATGGTCATCATGATGGGGGCCTGGATGGAATCTACATTTTCGCAAACACCCTGTGTATTCGCGATGATGTCCCACTATCTGCCCTGGGAAGAAATGCCCAACTTGATCTATTTTTATTCCAGGTAAAGAACGCATCAGGATTTGGCGAAGATGCCATCGACAAATTAATCGTTACACTACCCCGATTGCTTGACTTCAACCGCGACGAAAGCATCCTCGCGCGCACACTGAATCCCCGGGTCATCGAAACCACGAGGCGATTCCTTGACGCATACCGAAACCTTGAGATGCCTTCACTTCGCATATTTGTGAGCTTCGCAGCACTCAAGGCCGATCATGTCCATCCGGGCACCATCGAGAAATCAAGAATTCTCACAGAAACCATAAAGTCATGCTTCAGTGGGTGCATTTCACAGATCGACTTTGTCGATGCCGCTTCACTCGCCGACATGGCCAGGGATCGGCCGACCACGACACGGTCTCTGTCACTCGCCGAGAATCCTATCTCGACGGATACAGCCGGCGGATACATTGCAGTCGTCAAACTAAACGACTACGAGAAATTCATCACCGGCGACAATGGTGAACTAGATGCCTCCCTGTTCGACGCCAACGTGCGCGACTATGAAGGCGACACTTCCGTCAACAGGAGCATTCAGTCAACTCTCGAACAGCAGGACCGAGAAGTCGACTTCTGGTGGCTGAACAATGGAGTGACGATCGTAGCTTCCCGCGTACAACCAGCGAACAAGTTACTGGAACTCGACTCACCGCAGATTGTGAACGGACTTCAAACTTCCAACGAAATCTACAAACGGAGCAAGAGCCCAGGTTCGGAAGATGAATTCCGCAGTGTCCTAATTAAGGTAATTCAGGCTCAAGACGATCGAGTCCGCGACAGAATCATTCGAGCGACAAACAGTCAGACGTCCTTGGGCCCCAGTGCGCTGCGTGCCACCGACAAGGTCCAGCGCCAGATCGAGGAACACCTATCGACACAGGGCCTGTACTACGAACGCAGGCGACGGCACTATCAAAACCAGGGAACTCCGTTGGATCGATTGGTATCGATAGACCAAATGGGTCAAGCGCTTCTGTCCGCGCTGGGGCAAGCACCCCACGTCGCCCGGGGAAGTCTGTCAAAAATCTTTGAAGAGGATTTCTATGATCTTCTTTTCGACCCCAATCATCCAATCCGGATGTACTCGGCAACAATCAAGATGCTGAGAGCCAACGAGGGCTTTCTGAAAGCGAATCGAGACACGCGGTTTCAGAGTCAGGATTTTGTATACCATTTGACAATGCTCACAACCATCGCCCTAACCCGGAAAAACAAACCAAGCGGCTCGGACGTCGCGCAGCTAGAGAATGCTAAACTGGACCGAAGCCTGCAATTCACACTGCTCAAGATCGTGCAAAACGAGTATCAGCGTCACGGTAGTCGAACCGGCGAAGTAATGCTCGATAGGATCGCGAAACATGAAGCGGTCACGACGTCGATCCTTGAACGCGGGCGCAAGTACTTGCTCTCCAGCTCAAGGAACTAGGTCCCTAGCAACGCTATTCGATGAATTGAATCGCAGTTGACCCCGCAGTGTGCGAGCGACGATCCAATCAGATTACGTCGATCGCCGATCTATCAGGCGCCGTCGGCGCCGAGCGCGGCCAGCGTGCTCTGCGCCTCGGCGAGCTGCCTGCTCAGTTCCTCGACCCGCTTTGCGGCGGCATCGCGGGCCGCGCTGAGCACGGACGCGACCGCCTGTTCCGCGGCGGGATCACCGAGCTCGCGCACCGCGCGCTCCACCGCATCGGCCGACACGGGGGCCGCGCGGCCGGGGCGACGCTCACCGTGGGTCACGGTCACCGTCCACTCGTTGCCCGCCTCAGCGTGCAGGGTGACGCTCACGCTCGCCGGATCCTTCGGCCGGCGTGCACGTTTCGCCTGCGCGGCGGCCGGTCCGTCCGGGTGAGCCGTCTCCGGCTTCGGCACCAGCGTCATCGATGCGGGGGTCTTCGGTGCGGTCACTGGCGCCTTCGGTCGGGTCGGGGTGGTTGCGGGTGCGGGTGCCGCGGGTGCGGCCGCCGGCGGCGCGGCCTTCGCCGGGACCGCGGCCTTCACGGGTACCGCCTTCGCCGGTGCGGCCTTGGCGGGAGCAGCCTTCGCGGGTACAGCCTTGGCGCCCTTCGCCTTTGCCTGTACCGCTGGGCTCCGGGTGAGCCGGAGCTCGTCGGCCTCGAACGGCAACTCGTCGTTGACGCCCTTCGGCCGCAGCATCAGCGTGGTGCCCTGCACGGAGAGGACCCGCGCGGAACAGCCCGCAGCCAGGTTCAGGCTCGGTGTGGGTTCGATCAGATAAACGGTGGCACGCTTCCCCGCGGCGAGTGCCTCGGTCAGCTCGATCAGGTTCTGTGCGGTGAGGCCGTCGCCGCTTCGCTTACGTGGTGGCATTCCGGGTTAGATCGGGCGATAGCCAGCGCCAACGCCACCCTGGGCGTTGATGTCGGCCATGATCACATCGATATTTGTGCCGAGTTCCGGTCCGATGCATGCGAATCCCACGTAGGCGTTGACCATGCCGACCAGGGTAGTGCCTCGCACAACCGGGCTTCCGGAGTCACCCTCGATAACGCACATCTGGGTCCACGTCTCGTGGGTCTGGACCAGGTCACCCCACGTGACACCGCAGGTGTTGCCGGTGCGGAGGCCTTCCTTGCACACGATGTCCGGGAAGTTGGCCGGTGCGCCGATGCCGGTGATGGTGACGCCACCGACCCGGTTGACCGGGGTCACCTTGGCCGGATTGAACTCGATCACCGCGTAGTCCCATTGGGTGCTCTTGCTGACCATGTGGCCGACGATGCCGGCATCTTCGTTGTGCGAGGACGCGATTGCCATGCCCGGCTCACCGCAGTGCCCTGCCGTGATACCGACCAGTCGACCCGCTCCGTCGTGCCCGATGGTGGTCAGCGTGCACAAGGCCTCACCCCCGACGATGATCCCGGATCCACCTCCCAGCACCGCTGGACCGGCGGCTGCCGCTGGACCGACGCCGACGAGGGCGAGCATGGCCGCCGCCATGGCGAATAGCACTGCGAGTCTTTTCAACATCGTCTGTCCCCTCCGGACGTCTGTCGTCGTCATGTCTCGGCCCCATCTCACCATTGATGATCGACTGGTTTTGTCGGCTGGGCCTCACGATCGAGCCGTGGGGTGCCTTCGATCATAGATCCGCGGCTGCGTCGGCACCCAGCCTTTAGGGGGTGGAGGATTGTCCCGCCGACACGCGGGCCGTCAGGAAGTCGTCGACGATCCGCGCGCAGGCCTCCGGGCCGAGCGGCCGCAGCGTCGCGAGTTTGGTGAACACCAACGGCCCGAGGAGCTGCGCCAGGGCCAACTCGTAGTCGGTGTCCCCGAGCAGCGTCCTTGCCTCCGCACTCGCGAAGATCCGGTCGAACGGCGTCCGGTATTGCTCGGCGATCTGGCCGCGCAGCGACCGCAACTCCGGGCGATCGGCACCGCCCGTGCCGTCCTTGGCCGCCCGCTCGTCGAGGCCGGGCCCCATCCCCAGCCAGCACAGCGCGGTCAGCTGCATCGGCGCTGCCTCGATCAGCCTCGCCTGGTCCGTGAGCAGTGCGATGAGCTGCCCCCGCAGGTCACCGCCCTCCGGCACCGTCGCGGCCGGTGGGATCAGCCGACCGAACGCTGCCGCGACCAGTTCGGTTCCGCTGTCGAAATGCCGGTACAGCGTCGCGCGGGCCACCCTCGCCGCCCTGGTCACCGCGTCGATGGTGACAGCCTCGGTGCCCCCCTTGGCCAACAGCGCGGTGGCCGCGTCGAGCAGTCGAGCCCGCGAGCGGACCTTGCGCGGGTCCTCGCGGGAATCGGTTTCGGCCGCATCGGCGGGCTCGTCGCCCATGTCACCTCCATTGACCGCGGGATCGCGGGGTTGTGGAACCATCCGTCTTCAAACGATACTGACAGTCTTGTTTTCTCCTCCGGAGGCGCTGATGAACCGTTCGACCGAGTCCGCCAAGGCCAAGATGTCCTTACGAGAAGTATGGACGCTGACGGTGGTGTGCTCGGCGGTGGCGATGGTCATCGCCGCGGCCGCCGGACTGAACTCGGCGCTGCCCGCCCTCGCGCTGGACACCGGCGCCACCCAGAGCGAACTGACCTGGATCGTCGACGGCTACACCCTGACGCTGGCCGCACTGCTGCTGCCCGCAGGGGCGCTCGGCGACCGGTACGGCCGTCGCGGGGTGCTCCTGGTCGGGCTGCTGATCTTCGCGGCGGCCTCCGCGCTGCCGATCTGGCTCGACTCCCCGCAATGGCTGATCGGCTCGCGGGCGATCGCGGGAATCGGCGCGGCACTGGTGATGCCCGCGACCCTGTCCCTGCTGACCGCGAGCTTCCCCCCCCGAGCAGCGTTCCCGCGGCGTCGCGATCTGGGCTGGTGTCGCGGCGTCTGGCGGGATCGCGGGACTGTTGGTGTCCGGCCTGCTGCTCGAGAAATGGCAGTGGCAGTCGATCTTCGTCGGATTCGCCGCGGCCGCGGTCGCCCTGTTCGCGATCGCCTGGACGGTGCCGTCGTCGCGAGAAGAGGACTCGCCGCCGTTCGACCTCCTCGGCGCGGCGCTCGCCGTCGCCGCCGTCGGACTGGTCGTGCTCGGCCTGCTCGAGGGCCCGGCCCGCGGCTGGCTCGACCCCCTTGTGCTGCTCGCCGTGGTCGGCGGACTGCTGGCGGCGGTCGCGTTCGCGGTCGTCGAGATGCGGCACGCACATCCGCTGCTCGACGTCCGACTGTTCGGCGTGCGCGGGTTCGGTGCGGGTGCGGCCTCGCTGACGCTGCAGTTCCTGGCCTCCTTCGGGCTGTTCTTCCTGGTCATCCAGTACATGCAGCTCGTGCTCGGCTACAGCCCGCTGCAGGCCGGAATCGCCCTGGCCCCCATGGTCGTTCCGATGGTCGCGGTCTCCGCGATCACGCCGTGGCTGATCCCGAGGGTGGGCCAGCGCGTGCTGGCCCTGTGTGGACTGGCGCTGGCCGGGGTAGGCCTGATCCTGCTCGGCGGACTGGAGGTCGACGGCGGGTACAGCCAGGCGGTGGTGGCGTTGCTGATGTTCAGCACCGGCCTCGGCCTGTGCTCGGCCCCGGCCACCACCTCGATCATGGAGAACACCCCGGACGACAAGCAGGGCGTCGCGTCCGCGGTCAACGACACCGCGCGCGAGGTCGGCGCGGCGATCGGCATCGCGGTGGCGGGCAGCCTGCTCGCCGCCACCTACAGCCGCGAGATCGCGCCCGCGGTCGCCGCGGTGCCGGAGGTCGCCAAGGATCCGGTCGGGGCGTCACTCGCGTCGGCGCTCGAGGTCGCGAAACGTGCTGGCCCGCAAGGCGAGCAGCTCGCCGAGTTCGCTCGCGACGCCTTCATGGCGGGGATGTCGCACTCGTCGTATGTGCTGGCCGCGGTGATGCTGGTGTCGGCGCTGCTCGTCGGCATCTGGGCCCCAGGCCGCGTGCGACCCGCCGCGACCGATACCGAGGCGGCACCGACGGAACTGGTCACGGCGGTCGAACCCGAGTGATCGCCGCCGTCAGCCTCGGCGTGGTGGACCTACGTCCCCGGCGGGCGGTCGTCAGGCGCCGGTGACGGTGAGCACCAGCAGCGCGAGGTTCAGCGCGACGATGACGGCCGTCGCCGCCCAGGCCGCGACGGTGGTTCCGCGCCGGTTGCGGTGCTCACCCATCAGCCCACGCTCGGAGGTCATCCGCACCAACGGCACCAGCGCGAACGGGATGCAGAAGCTCAGCACCACCTGACTGATCACCAGCGACAGCGTCGGATCGGCGCCCATCGCCAGCACGACCAGCGCCGGGATCAGCACCAGGGTCCGACGCAGCAGCATCGGGATCCGGAAGTGCAGCAGACCCGACATGATCTCGGCCCCCGCGGCGCAGCCGACCGAGGTGGACGCGAGGCCCGAGGCGAGCAGGCCGATCGCGAAGATCATCGCGACCGCCGGGCCGAGGGCGCTGGAGATGGCCGCGTGCGCGCCCGCGATCGTGTCGGTGCCCTCGATCCCGCGCAGCGCGGACGCGGCCAGCAAAAGCATCGCGATGTTGACCGAGCCCGCGACGATCAGCGCGCCGACGACGTCGATCTTGGTGGCCTTGAGCAACCGGGGCAGCCTGCCCGGCTCGATGTCGCGTCCGTGTCGGTCGCGCGCGAGCGCCGAGTGCAGGTAGATCGCGTGCGGCATCACGGTGGCGCCGAGCATGCTGGCCGCCAGCAGCACCGTCTCGGTGCCCTCGAAACGCGGCATCAGCCCGGCCAGCGCCTCGCCGCCCGACACGTCGGTGAACGCCAGCCCGCTGACGAAGCCGAGCGTGATGATCGCGAGCATGCTGATCACGACGAACTCGAAGGTCCGCTGGCCGCGACTCTGGGTGGCGAGGATCGCCATCGACACGACGCCGGTGATGAGGCCGCCGAGCGGCAGCGGCACCCCGAACAGCAGGTTGAGGGCAATCGCGCCGCCGATCACCTCGGCGAGGTCGGTGGCGACCGCGGCCAGCTCGGCCTGGACCCAGAATGCCTTGCGCTGGGCGGGGCGGAGGCGGTCGCCGAGCAGCTCCGGGAGCGAGCGCCCGGTGACCAGGCCCAGCTTCGCGGAGAGGTACTGCACCAGCACGGCCATCGCGTTGGCCAGCACCAACACCCACACAAGCAGGTAGCCGTACTTGGCGCCCGCGGTCAGGTTCGAGGCGACGTTGCCCGGATCGACGTACGCGATCGCGGCGACGAATGCGGGCCCCGCCAGCGCGATGAGACGGCCCTTGGCAGAGCCGGTACGCCTGGGCGCGCGCTCCGGCGTCGTGACGCCGAGCTCGTCAACTGACAACGCCGTCCCCCCTTGTCTATCCGCGCATCCACCACTCTAGTTCGCTAGACCATATCAGGAAGTTTGGTGAGCCAAACTCCGTCCCGCCGGACGGCTGTCCGGTGACAGTTGTCACACCACGGGGGTAGATGTACAGTCGCAGTACCTGTTACTCGGTGTCACACAAATGGAGGACGGCCAATGACAACCGCGATGCCGCTGCAGCGCCCCGCGATCTCCGACCGCGAAGAGACGGCGAAGCGGTTGCTGGCCTCCTCCGCCCGCAAGTCCTACGACCCGATGATCGAGGTCGACTGGGAGGCCCCGGTACCGGACGACAAGTACGGCCTCACCCCCGAATGGAGCACCCTCTACGGCACCGCGCTGTGGGACGAGATGACCCTCGAGCAGAAGGTCGAGCTGACCAAGCACGAGGCGGCCAGCGTCTCCAGCGTCGGCCTGTGGTTCGAGATCCTGCTCATGCAGATGCTGCTACGCGACGTCTACGGCCGCGACAAGCACACCCGGCACGTGCAGTTCGCCCTCACCGAGGTCGCCGACGAGTGCCGCCACTCGGTGATGTTCGCCAGGGCGGGCGAGCGATTCGGCATGCCCAGCTATGGCCCGCACCCCGTCATCCACAAGCTCGGCCGGATCTGGGGCGGTTTCTTCAAGGGCGCCAACGCGTACGCCAGCGTGATGGCCGCCGAGGAGATCCTCGACATGATGCAGCGCGACTTCATGAAGGACGAGCGGGTGCAGCCCGTCACCCGCACGGTGAGCAAGATCCACGTCCTCGAGGAGGCCCGGCACATCCGCTTCGCCCGCGAGGAGGTCGGCCGCCGCCTGCAGGGCGCGAGCTGGACCCGCCTGCAGATCGAGCGGCTCAACACCGCCGTCGTCGTCTATTTCGTGATGAAGTCGATGATCCGCAAGGACGTCTACGCGAATGCGGGCCTCGACCCCGAGCGCGCCATCGCCGAGGCCAAGTCCAATGCGCACTACAAGGACAAGGTCCGCACGTCGGGCACCAAGCTCATGCAGTTCCTCGACAGTTCCGGCCTCGTCGGAGGCCCGTCCAGGCGCCTCTACAAGCGGGTCAACCTGCTCTGATCGCGCGGTCCAGCGAACCGACCGGCGATCCACCCCGCAGCCCCAGCTCCCGCACCT
Organism: Rhodococcus sp. NPDC055112; assembly: GCF_053607505.1. Classification (NCBI taxonomy): domain Bacteria; kingdom Bacillati; phylum Actinomycetota; class Actinomycetes; order Mycobacteriales; family Nocardiaceae; genus Rhodococcus; species Rhodococcus sp. NPDC055112. Next base: position 221,465 of record NZ_JBSGTR010000001.1, on the reverse strand, counting down.
AGGAACGACTCTCATGGCATACGTGATCACCCAGGCGTGCTGCAACGACGCCTCCTGCGTTGCGACCTGTCCGGTGAACTGCATCCACCCAACGCCGGACGAGGCGCAGTTCAGGACCACCGAGATGCTGTACATCGAGCCGGACACCTGCATCGACTGCGGGGCCTGTGTCGACGCCTGCCCGGTCGCCGCGATCTTCCCCGCGGACCAGCTCTCCGAGGCGGACGCGCGATACGCGGAGATCAACGCGAACTACTACGAGAAGTACCCGCTGCAGGAGGGCTGGAAGCCCCTCCAACCGACCGAGGCCAAGCGCGTCGATCTCGGCACCCTGCGCGTCGCCATCGTCGGCGCGGGGCCTGCCGCGTCGTATGCCGCGGAGCAGCTCCTCGTGCACTCGGACGTCGAGGTCGAGGTGTTCGAGAAGCTGCCGACCCCGTGGGGGCTGATCCGCGCGGGTGTCGCGCCCGACCACCCCGGCACCAAGGTCATCACCGACGCGTTCGAGTGGACGGCGGCCAAGGCCGGCTTCCAGTTCCACCTCAACGTCGAGGTGGGCAAGCACCTGAGCCACGCCGAGCTGATGGCCAACCATCACGCGGTGATCTACGCGGTGGGCGCCTCCACCGACCGCAGACTCGACATCCCGGGCGAGGACCTGCCCGGCAGCCACGCCGCCACCGAGTTCGTGGCCTGGTACAACGGCCACCCGGACTACGCCGATCGCGAGTTCGACCTGTCCGGCGAGCGCGCGGTCGTCGTCGGCAACGGCAATGTCGCGATCGACGTGGCCCGCGTGCTCACCATGGACATCGACGAGCTCGCCGAGACCGATATCGCAGATCACGCGCTGGAGGCCCTGCGCCACAGCAACATCCGCGAGGTGGTGCTGCTCGGGCGTCGCGGGCCCGCCCAGGCCGCGTACTCCACCCCCGAGTTCCTCGCCCTCGGCGAGCTCGAGAACGTCGACGTGGTGATCGACCCGGCCGAGCTCGAGCTCGACGAGCTCAGCGCCCGCCTGCTCGAGAGCGGCGAGTACGAACCGTCCACCGAGTTCAAGGTGCAGCTCGCCCGCGAGTTCGCCGAACGCACGAGCACTCCCGGTCGTAAGCGGATCGTCTTCCGCTACCTGGCCTCGCCGACGGCCCTGCTCGGCGCCGACCGCGTCGAGGCCGTCACCGTCGCGCGCAACGAGCTGGTCGCCGGGGACGACGGTGCGCCGAGCGCCCGGCCGACCGCGGACTCCGAGACGCTGGAGGCGTCCCTGGTCCTGCGCTCGATCGGCTACCGCGGGCGGCCGCTCGCGGGCGTCCCGTTCGACGAGCGTCGCGGCACCATCCCCAACGACAACGGCCGGGTGCTCGATTCCGCCGGGGGTGCGCCCGTCGACGGCGTCTACGTCACCGGCTGGATCAAGCGCGGACCGTCGGGCGTGATCGGAACCAACAAGGCCTGCGCCAAGGAGACCGTGCGCGGGCTGCTCGAGGACTTCCAGTCCGGCGGCCTCAGCCGACCGGTCGGCACCCGCAAGGACCTGACCAAGCTGGTCGCGCAGCGCCAGCCCGCCCGGATCGACTACCGCGGCTGGCAGGCGATCGACGCCGCCGAGCGCGCCGGTGGCGCCGCATCCGGTCGGCCGCGCGTCAAGATCACCGATGTCGACGAGATGCTCGGCTTAGCAAAGGCGCTGCGCGCCCGTGCGTGGTTGCCGAGTCCACAGACTCGCTAACCGCGCACGGGCTCCCTGCCGCCGAGCCCGACCCGCCGCACCAGGTGCGCGGTCACCGGGGTCAGCACGATCGCGACGGCCACCACGATCGACGCGCCGAACACCAGGCCGGCCGCGACATCGTGGGGGTAGTGCACGCCGCTGACGACGCGCAGCATCGCGACCACGACCGCCGACGCGGCGGCGAGCACGCACAGCCAAACCCGACGCGCGGCGTAGGAGGCGAGCACCACCGCGGCCGCCAGCGCGGCGGCGATGCCCGAGTGGTTGCTCGGGAACGACCAGTCCCCCATCGGCGGACACTCGGCGAGGGCGTGCACCCCGGGGACCGCCGTGCACGGCCGCTCCTCGGTGACCACCGACTTCACCGCGAGCGTCGCGAGCGCCGACGCCGCCGCACCCGCGCCGCCGGCGAGCCCGACCGCGAGGGTGTTGGTGTCGCCGCGACCCCACCACAGCGCCGCCGCGAGCATGGCCGCGAGCGCGAACAACAGCGCCTCCGCCGCCAGTTCGGTGAGGGTGCCCATCTCGCTCGGCCACGAGCTGGTGACGGCGTCGACCTGTCGGTACAGCGACGTCGAGGCGCCGAACACCGGGTTGGTCGCGACCTCGGACGGGCCGAACAACGCGAGGATCCCGGCGGCGAGGATCAGGGCGGCAACGGCAAGCGGCCAGTGCCGCGGTGGGTGGAATTGATCGCGCATCCGCGCGAATCTACTGAGCGAAACTGGCAGGAAACTGAGAACGGCTGGTAGGCGACGGATAGGTGAACAACACCCCTACGGGATCGGGCAGGCCTTCGTGCCGCCCGGCCCCGCAGGGGCGACGCGGGCCTACCCCCAGCGGGACTGGCCGCCGTCGAGCGGGATGGTGGCGCCGGTGAGGTAGCGGGCGTCCTCGCCGACCAGGAACACCACGGCCCGGCCGATGTCGGCCTCCGGCTCGCCGACACGGCCGAGCGGGATGCCCGCGACGAACTCGGCGGCCTCCTCCGGATTCTTGCCCATCCACCACTTCAGCGCGGGCGTGAGCGCATGCGGGGCAACGTTGTTCACGCGGATGCCGTCGCGGCCCCACTCGGAGGCGGCGGCGCGGGTGAGCACCCGCATGCCCTCCTTGATGGAGCCGTACACGCCGTAACCGCCTGCGTCCCACCGGACCGCCGCCGAGGTCACCAGATTGATGATCGAGCCGCCGCCACGCGCGACCATGTGCGGATGGCAGGCCTGCATCAGCCGCAGCGTCGCGAGCGGTCCGGAGGCAAACGCCTTCTCGAACTCCCCGTCCTTGACGTCGAGCAGCTTGCCGGGCATGGCGTCGTTGGCGTTGTTCACCAGGATGTCGACGCCGCCGAGTTCGGTGACGGTCTTGTCCACCGCCGCCGCGATGTCGCCGCTGTCGGAGACGTCGCAGCGCACGGGGATCGCGGTGCCCCCGAACTCACGGATCGCCGCGACCGTGGCGTCGAGCTTGGACTCGGTCCGTCCGGCCACCGCGATCGCGACGCCCTCCTTGGCGAGGGCGAACGAGATGCCCTGACCGATCCCCTGACCCGCGCCGGTGATCAGCGCGACCTTTCCGTCCAGAGTCCCCATGTGCAGTGTCCGATCTGTGAGGGTGCGTGCGGCTCAGCCGAGTTCGGGATGAGTGGCAATGTAGCGCGCCGGGTACTCGCCGCCACCGTGAACGGCGATGTCGGCCCCGTTCACGTACGAGGACAGCGGCCCGCCGAGGAACAAGCAGGCGCCGGCGATGTCCGCGGGCACCGCCATCCGGCCGATCGGAAGCGTGCGGGTGACCGCCGCTCCCCCGTCCGCGCCGTACACCGACGCGGCGGCCTCCGTGCGGATCAGCCCGGTGGTGATGTGGTTGACCCGGACCTTCGGCGCCCACTCGAGCGCCAGGGCCCTGGTCAGCACCAGCAGCCCACCCTTGGCCGCCGAGTACGCGGCGGTGCCGGGCTGTGGGTCGTGCGCGGAGACCGAGCCGATGTTGATGATCGACCCGCCCTCCTCCTGTGCCTGCATCAACCGGTTTGCGGCCTGCGCAACGTAGAAGGGCGCCAACAGGTTCAGCGCGACGATCTTCTCCACGAACCGCGGCGAGACCTCGGCGGCGTCGGCATCGGGCGAGCCACCGGCGTTGTTGACCAGCACGTCCAGCCGACCCATCGCCCGATGCGCGTCCTCGACCATCGCCCGGACCGCATCCGGGTCACGCACGTCGACGGACCGGAACTCGGCGCGGCGACCATCCGCCTCCGGCAGCTCGTCCGGTTCCGTGCGGGCGCACACCAGCACCCGCGCGCCTGCGGCCAGGAACGTCTCGGCGACCACGCGCCCGATGCCCTTGGTGCCACCGGTCACCAGGACGGCGCGGCCCTCGAAGTCGGCGGGATTCGCGACACCCATCGCGGTCAGCCCGCGAATCGGGCGCGCGCGCCTGCGATCGCCACGGTGTCCGTACCGACCTCGAACTCGACCGCGTCGCCGTCGCGCCAGCCGCGCACGGGCAGGACCTGGCCGGGGAACACGGGCGCGGAGAACCGACCCGACAGCTCCACCAGGTCGGCGGGGTGCGCACCGAGCGCGCGCGCCAGCGGCAGGGTGCTCGCGGCCAGGGTGCACAGGCCCTGCAGGATCGGCCGCGGCTGGCCGATGCGCTCGGCGGCGGCCGGGTCGATGTGGATGTGGTGGAGATCGCCGGTCAACCGGTAGAGCGCGGCCTGGGTCTCGAAGGTCGCCAGCTCCGTCGACAGGTTCGGCTCACCCTCCGGCGCCGGGGGCTTGGACGGGCCCCGCTCGCCGCCGAATCCGCCGTAGCCGGGCGCGAACAGCGACCAGGTCGCCACGAAGTACTCACACTCGACGCGCACCTCGAACACCGCGGCGGCGCCCTTGTCCCAGACCTCGCCGACGGAGGCGGTCAGGCTCAGCTCGCCGCTGCGCGGCAGTGGCTTGAGCACCTTCAGTTCCTGCGACCCGTGCAGCGCGGTCTTGGTGTCGAAGGCGCCGCGCGAGCCCAGCTCGTCGGGGGCCCACTGCGCCAGCGTCAGCGCGAACGTCGGCAGCACCCGGAGCCGGTCCTCGAACACCAGGTCCAGCTCGGTGGCCTCGGCCCCGACCGCGAGCGCGTACAAGATCGCGTCACGCTCGGTGTAGGTCACCGTGCGGGTGCCGAGGTCGACCCCGCGCCACGCGCCGGCCGGCTTGTGCTCCACTGCCGTCATTCTTCGGTCCTTCCAGATGTTTCGGGTCAGGCGGCGCCGAGAATCAGACCGCTCGTGGGAACCGCGGTTCCCGCCGTGACGATCACGTTCTCGACCCCCTCGGGCTGGTTGGTGGACGTGCCCCGCAGCAACCGGACCGCCTCGGCGATGCCGTTGACGCCGTGCAGGTACGCCTCACCGACCTGGCCGCCGTGCGTGTTGCTCGGCAGCCGTCCACCGATCTCCAGATTGCCCTCGCGGATGAAGTCCTTGGCCTCGCCGATAGGGCAGAAACCGAGTTCCTCGAGCTGCGGGAGCACCAGAGGGGTGAAGTGGTCGTAGAGGATCGCGGCGTTGATGTCGTCCGGCGTCAGACCGCTCTGACCGTAGAGCTGACGACCGACCAGACCCATCTCCGGGATGCCTGCGATGTCGGGGCGGTAGTAGCTGGTCATCATGTGCTGGTCCTTACCCGAACCCTGCGCGGCACCCTTGACGATCGCGGGCTTGTGGCGCAGGTCCCTTGCACGCTCGGCAGAGACGATGACGAGGGCCTGGCCACCGTCGGTCTCCTGACAGCAGTCGAGCAGGTGCAGTGGCTCGGCGATCCACCGGGAGTTCTGGTGGTCCTCGAGCGTGATGGGCTTGCCGTAGAACCACGCGGCGGGGTTGTTCGCGGCATGCTTGCGCGCCACGACGGCGACCCGACCGAAATCCTCACTCGTCGCACCGTACTGGTGCATATACCGCCGGGCGAACATCGCGACCCACTGGGCGGGAGTCGCCAGACCCTGCGGGGTCAGCCATGCGTACGCGGCCCGATCGGCGGTGCTGTCCATGGGCCGGTCGTGCTGGCCGAGACCGAACCGGACCCCGGAACGCTCGTTGAACGCGCGGTAGCAGACCACCACGTCGGCGACACCGGTCGCGACGGCCATCGCCGCCTGCTGCACCGTGGCGCACGCCGCGCCGCCGCCGTAACCGATCCGGGAGAAGAACTTGAGCTCGCCGAGGCCGCAGTTGCGGGCGACGAGGATCTCGCCGTTGGTCTCCATCGTGTAGGTGGCGAGACCGTCGACCTCGGACGGGTCGATCCCCGCGTCGGCGAGCGCCGCGGTGACGGCCTCGCACGCGAGCTGCAGCTCGGAGCGGCCGGACTCCTTCGAGAACTCGGTGGCACCGATGCCGACGATCGCGGCGGCACCCGAGAGTGGGCTGACGGCCATCAGGCGTCCTTCCCTTCGACGGCGGGGTACGCGACGGTGACGGTGCCGGACAGGTGGTTGCCGAGGCTGTTGGCGCCCTGCACCTTCACCTCGACGATGCCGTTCTCGGCCGAGACCACCTCGCCGGTCATGGTCATCGTGTCGCCCGGGTAGTTCGGGGCACCGAGGCGGATCTTCACCCGGCGCACAGTCGCGAAGGGCCCCGCCCAGTGGGTGACGAACCTCCCCGCAAGACCGTTGCTGGTGAGGATGTTCATGAACACGTCCTTCGAGCCGCGCTCGCGCGCCAGCTCGGGATCGTGGTGCACGTCCTGGAAGTCGCGCGTCGCGATCGCGGTGGCCACGATGAGCGTGCGGGTGAGCGGGATCGCCAGCTCGGGCAGCACCTCCCCGACCGCGATGTCGTCGTAGCTGCGCCCGGTCAGCGCAGGTGCGGTGGCGGTCACGCGACCACCTCGACGCCCGCCGCGAGCTGCGCTCCGAGGCGGGCGAGATCGGACGCGGCCCCGCCGAGGGTGGCGCCGATCTGCTTGCCCCACAGCAGGTGCCGGTGCACCGGGTAGTCGGTGTCGACGCCCATGCCGCCGTGCACATGGGTGGTGCGGTGCACCACGCGCTGGCCTCCGTCGGTGGCCCACCACTTGGCGACGAGCACCGACGTGCCGAGCTCCTTGCCCTCCGCGATCCGCCACGCCGCCTGCCACAGTGTCACCCGCATGGCCTCGAGGTCGATGTAGCAGTCGGCCAGCTGATGATTGACGGCCTGGAACGTCGCGAGCGGACGCCCGAACTGCATGCGGCCGTTGAGGTACGTGACGGCCTGCTGCACGGCGCCGGAGCCGACACCGAGCTGGATCGCGGCGAGCGCGAGCTCGACGCGGCCCTGCAGCCACTGGGCGGTGCTGCCGTCCGCGGGGCCGAGCAGCTCCGCGGGAGCCGACTCGAGCGTGACGTTGCCGCAGATCTCCCAGTTGGTGGACTGCGTCTGCTCCACCGTGACACCGTCGGCCGTCAGGTCGACGACGAACAGCGCCGGACCGGACGGCGTGGTGGCCGAGACGATCGCGCGGTCCGCGACGTGCGTGATCGGGACGACGGCCTTGGCGCCGGTCAGTGACCACCGGCCGCCTGCCTCGGTGGCCGTGGTCTGCGGGTCGCCCGCGATGTACGGGCCGAACTCCTCGAGACCGATCGTCAGGAAGGTGGCGCCCTCGGCGACACCGGGGACCAGCGCGGTCCGCTGCTCGTCGGTGCCGAACTCGGCCACCGCGAGGGCCGCGAGGGCCGACTGCCAGATCGGCACGGGCGCGACGTGCCTGCCCTGCTGCTCGAGCAGTACGTACAGCTCGGACAGGCCCATGCCGCCGCCGCCGAGATCCTCGGGCAGGGCGATACCGAGCAGTCCCGTGGTCGCGAGTTCGCGCCACAGCTCGCGGTCGATGCGCTCGTCGCTCAATTCGACCTGCTTGACCCGATCGATGTCGGCCTTGCTGGTGAAGACCTCGTCGGCGAGGTTGCGAATCGCCTCTTGCTCTTCGCTGAAGTTGAAGTCCATCAGTGCTCCTCCCGTGCGGCCGGACGGAACGCGGGCAGCGTCAGATCCGGGTCGGCGTCGATCCAGTCCAGTTCCACCGGCATGCCGATCTCGACATCGTCCGGCTCGACGCCGGTCATGTTCGCGATCAGGCGGGTGCCTTCTTCGAGTTCGATGGTCGCCACGACGAGCGGGTACTCGAACCCGGGGATCTGCGGGTGGTGGTTGACGACAAAGCTGTAGACGGTGCCGCGGCCCGCGGCGTCGACGGTGTCCCACTCGAGCGAGCGGCAGGCACCGCACATCGGTCCGGTGGGATGGCGCAGCGTCCCGCAGGCGGTGCAGCGCTGGATCACCAGGCGGTGTGCCTTGGCGGCCTCGAACCAGAAGGCGTTGTCGGCGTTGAGCGCCGGACGCGGCCGCAGGCCCGTGGGTCCTTCAGCAGCCTTGGGTTTGAATCGCAGTGTGCGCCACCGCTGGGTCGCGACGACCTCGTCACCACTGTCGCGGCGGTATGTCTTGAGCGTCGTGACGAAGTGCCCGACACCGAGGCCCGTCTTCTTCTCCTCGGAGATCGACTCGATCACCTCGGTGAGCGAAACCCGGTCGCCGGGGAGCAGTTCCATGAAGAACTCGAAGTCCGAGTCGGTCGCGACGACTGAGGTGAAGCCCGCGTCGTCGAGCGTGGCGATCAGGTCGGTCCACACCTGCGACGGATCGTTGTTCGCCATCTTGTCGTTGTACGTGCGCATGGTCCACACCTGAGCCATCAGCGCGGGCGCGACGGCACCGTCCCGCCCGGTGGCGCGGGCTGCCTCGTCGTCGAGGTAGACGGGGCTGGTGTCGCCCATCGTCTCGACCCAGTGCCGGATCATCGGGGTGTTGACCGGGTCCGGCCCCCAGGTGGTGGGGGTCAGTACCTGACCCTCGAATGCCTTTAGTTCGGTGAGGAATTCACTCACTTGACCCTCTTCTCACGCACGAGGCCAAGGCCCATGGTGCCGACCATGTCGCGCAGCACCTCGTTGACGCCACCCCCGAAGGTGTTGACCATGCCCTGCCGGGAGATCTGCTCGATCTGACCGGCCAGCAACGCGCCCGGCGAGTCCGGCCGGATGCGGCCCGCGGCACCGAGGATGCCGAGCAGCGTGCGGTACACGTCGATATGGGTCTCGGTGCCGTACGCCTTGGTGGCGCCGGCGTCCGCACCGGACAGCGTGTCCGCCGCGACGGCCGCCGTCATCTTCCAGTTCAGCAGGCGCATGGCCTCGAGCTTGGCGTGGGTGCGGGCGAATTCCTGCTGCACCCATGGGATCTCGATGGCGCCGTTCCCCTTGGCCCAGTCCAGCACCTGGTGCCACAGGCCATAGGTACGGCCACCGATCGCGGCGAGACCGATGCGCTCGTGGTTGAGCTGCGCGGCGATCAGCTGCCAGCCGCCGTTGACCTCACCGATGACGTCCTTCTGCGGAATGCGGATGCCGCTGTAGTACGTCGAGGTGACCATGAGTCCGCCGACGGTGTTGATCGGTGACCACGAGAAGCCGGGGTCGTCGGTCGGCACGACCAGGATCGAGATGCCCTTGTGCTTGGGCGCCTCCGGATCCGTGCGGCACGCGAGCCACACGAAGTCGGCGGTGTTCGCGCCCGAGGTGAAGATCTTGTTGCCGTCGACCACCCACTCCTCGCCGTCGAGGACGGCGCGGGTCTTGAGCGAGGCGAGGTCGGTGCCGGCCTCGGGCTCGGTGTAGCCGATCGCGAAGACGATGTCGCCCGCGAGGATCCCAGGCAGGAAGCGTTCCTTCTGCTCCTCGGTGCCGTACTTCATCAGCGTCGGGCCGACGGTGTTCACCGTGACGAACGGGAAGGGCAGGCCGGCGCGCTGCACCTCGTCGAAGAACACGAACTGCTCCTCGATGGAGCGGCCCTGTCCGCCGTACTCGACCGGCCACCCGATGCCGAGCCAGCCGTCGCGGCCGAGCAGCCGGACGACCTCGCGGAAGTTCCCGCCGCCGACACCCTGCTCACCGGCCGTGCGACGCTGCTGCTCCGGCAGCAGTGTGGCGAAATACGCGCGCAGCTCGCGGCGCAGCTCGGTCTGCGCGGCAGACTCCATCAGATCCATTGATGCTCTCCCCAATCTCGCGGCGTGCGCAGATCACGTGCGCTCGCGCGAGTGGGACGCTACGGAGCGGCGCTGATCCGGTCCGGTTCAGTCTCACTCAGCGGTAGGCCCTGCGGGCGGTGTTCGTCGCCAGGGATGAACACGCCGACGAGCAGTGCGACCAGCGCCGCGGCCGATCCGATCCCGAACACCAGCGCGTATGCGCCTGCCGTCGGGAACTCCACGCCCGCGACCTGCATCATCGATGCCGTGGTGACCGCAGCGACGACCGCGCTGCACGCGGAGGTGCCGATGGATCGGGCCAGCGAGTTGAGGCTGTTCGCGGCCGCGGTCTCGGACACCGGCACGGCGCGCATGATCATCGCCGGGACCGCCCCGTAGGCGAAGGCGGCGCCGATCGCGGTCACCGCGATGCACGCGACGATCACGCCCAGCTGGTGCGGCACCAGTGCGCGGGTGAGGTTGGCGACCAGCAGGATCCCGGCGCCGAGAAGGAACGTCGTCCGCGGCCCCCTGCGCCGCGAGATGTGCGCGGACACCGGCGAGAAGGCGATCATCATCAGGCCGCCGGGCAGCAGCGCGATCCCGCTGAGCGTCAGCGACATCCCGTATCCGTACCCCGTCGCGAACGGTGCCTGGAAGATCTGGGCGCTCACCATGAACGAGGTGAACATGGCGAAGCCGATCAGGATCGAGGCGATGTTCGTCAGCAGCACCTGCCGTCGAGCGGAGACGCGCAGGTCCACCAGCGGGCGCTTGACCCCTGTCGAGGCCAGCCGCAACTCGTAGACGCCCCAGAGCAGGAACAGCGCGGTCGACCCCGCGAACAGCCCGAGGACCACCGCGCTCGACCAACCCCAGTTGTTGCCCTGCGTCACAGCGAGCAGCAGGCAGATCAGCGCCGCGGACAGCCCCACCGCCCCCACCAGGTCGAACCTCCCGCCGGTCCGCACCGGCGATTCTGGCACCAGCGCCCAGACGGTGACGATCTCGACGATGCCGAGCACGGCGGCGCCGCCGAAGAGCCAATGCCAGCTCAGGTGCTCCGCGACCACGCCGGTCAGCGGCAGCCCGATGGCGCCGCCGGCGCCGAGGGTCGAGCTCATCAACGCGATGCCCGAGCCGACCCGATCCGCGGGCAGCTCGTCGCGCATGATGCTGATGCCGAGCGGGATGACGCCCATCGCGGCGCCCTGCAGCGCACGGGCGACGAGCACCACCGCGAACTCGTCGGAGACCGCACCGAGGGCGCTGCCCAGCACCATCACGGCCAGCGCGATCAGCAGCATCCTGCGCTTGCCGAACATGTCGCCGAGCCGGCCCAGCACGGGAGCGCAGACCGCGCCCGCGATCAGGGTCGCGGTCACCAGCCAGGCCGCGTTCGAGGCGGAGGTGTTCAGCAGCCGCGGGAACTCGGGCAGCAGCGGCATCACGATCGTCTGCATCAGCGAGACCGCGATGCCGCAGGAGGCCAGGGCGATGACCACGAGTCGGGCGGAAGTCGGCCGCCCGACAATCGGTTGTGTGGCCAACATTCCTCCAGACAGAGTTCTCGACCCCGATCATGCGCCCCCGTAGCCGAATCCCGGGGCGCTTTTCCCGCTCAGCGGGCACGGACGCGGTCCGCACCCGCAGCCCGCGTCGCATACTCGGGGCATGAGCACTCAAAACCACACCGACCGACTCGATCTCGCCGATCTGGTCGGACGATACGCGGCGGCGGTGGACGGCCGCGACACCGCCGCCCTGGCCGCGCTGTTCACCACGGACGCCGAGTTCGTTCAGCCCGCCGCGATCGTCCGGCGCGGCCAGAGCCCCACCGTCGCGGGCCCCGAGCAGATCGCCGCTACGGTGCTCGGGGCGGTCGGGCACCTGCACTCGACGCATCACGCGGTCGGGCAGCAGGTGCTCACCGTGGACGGCGCCGCCGCGGACGGACTGGTCTACTGCCAGGCGCACCACATCTACCGGGTCGAGGACGGGTTCCGCGACAACAGCCTCGCCATCCGCTACCGGGACAGCTACCGGCGCGTGGACGGTCGATGGCTGGTCGCGCGCCGCGAGCTGACCGTCGACTTCGCCGAGGACCGACCGGTGACGGTGCCGGGCGCCTGAGCCGTCAGGGGACGCCGAGCAGGCGCAGTCCTGCTGCCGTCGCCGCGGCGGCGAGCACGGCCACGAGGAAGGGCGCCTTGCGCCAGGCGAGCACCCCACCGACCAGCACGCCCAGCGGTCGCGCGATGCCCGCCGCCCCGTGGTCCTGCGTCAGCGCAGTGGTGGCGGCGACCGCGACCAGCAACACCACCGCCGCCGTGCCCATCAGCTTCTCCACCCGATCCGGCACCACCACCCTCGTCCGCAGCGCGGGACCCGCGAAGCGGAATGCGAACGTTCCCGCCGCCAATACGAGTACCGAAACCATCAGTACCGCAGATACGTTCACCGAACCGCCGCCTTTCGCGCGCCGCCCGCGCAGAGCCCGACGAGCGCCAGCAACACCGGGATGCCCGCGGGCAGGAACGGTGTCGTTGCCAGCGCCACGCCCGCGCCGACCAGTGCCGCCCGGGCGGTGGCCAGATCCCGCAGCGCCGGAATCACCAGCGCCAGTAGCACCGTGGGGAACATCGCGTCCAGCCCGAGCACGTCCGTGTCGCCGATGACACTGCCCGCGGTCGCGCCGATCAGCGCCCCGGCGGGCCAGCAGACCAGGATCCCGATGCCGCACAGCCAGTAGGCGGCGCGCCTGCGCGCCGGTTCGTCCTGACCGAGCGCGAAGACCGCGCTCTCGTCGTTGAGGATGTGGCTGCCCAGCAGCCGTCGCCAGCCGCCGCCGGTCACGCCGCCGACAGCCAGGCCGAACGGCAGGTGCCGCGCGTTGACGAGCAGTCCCGCGGCGAGCGCCGCGAGCGGGCTCCCGCCCGCCGCGACGATGCCGACGAACAGGAATTCCGATGCGCCTGCGAGGACGAGCCCGGCCATCAGCACGGGCAGCCACGGCGCGAACCCGAGACCGACCGCGATGGCGCCGTAGGACACGCCGACGATCCCGTCGGCGAGGCACACCAGGGCGATATCTGCCCGGAGCCCGCGATCAAGTGTTCGCCATGTCGAACGCATGACTTTTATAATGAACAGATGACAAGTGTTCGTCAAGTCGAACAATACGACCGATAGAGTGAACGCATGGCATCGGAGGGAAAGGCACCGCTGGACGTCATCGCGGCGTCGCTGCGACAGGAACGCGAGCGGGCCGGGCTCTCGCTGACCGAAGTGGCCCGCCGGGCCGGGGTCGCAAAATCCACCCTGTCCCAGCTCGAGTCCGGCAGCGGGAACCCCAGCGTGGAGACCCTCTGGGCGCTCTGCGTGGCCCTCGACATCCAGTTCTCCCGGCTCATCGACCCACCCAGACCGCGCGTCCGGGTGATCCGCGCGGACGAAGGCCCCGCAGTGCACTCCGACCGGTCCGACTACCAGGCCACGCTGGTGGCGTCGTGTCCGCCGAACGCGCGCCGCGACATCTACCGCCTCTCGATCGAACCCGGCCCCGCGCGCGAGGCCGAGCCACACCCACCCGGCGTCGTCGAGCACGTGGTGCTCAGCGCCGGCCGGGCACTGGTCGGCCTCGCAGGCAGTCCCGTGGAGCTCGGGCCAGGCGACTACATCTCGTACCCGGGCGATGCCGCCCACGTCTTCCAGGCCCTGGAGCCAGGGACACGGGCAGTGCTGGTGTCCGAGCACACCTGAGTTCCCGATCTCACGTCCCGGCTGCCGCTCGAAAATGCCTCGACCGGAACCGAATCCCGCCGGCGTGCGTCCAACGTGCTCGGCGTCGCCTATGGCGTGGTCGCGATGCTCGCGGACACCCCCGTGTGGCTGGACCGGGGCGTCGCCATGGGTCTCACCGTCTTCTGCGCGACCAGGGCGAACGTGTACGTCTACGAGAAGAAGGTCCTCGGCGAGCACACCTGGTGGCTGTAGCCGGTGCATCGGGATCGGTGCATCCTGGAGGCATGACCGAACGCAAGCCCTGGGACGTCCCGTTCGAGTCGTGGGTCGAGCGTCAGATCCGGGTCGCCCAGGAACGCGGCGACTTCGACGACCTGCCCGGCGCGGGCAAGCCCATCCCGCACCTCGCCGACGACGACGAGCTGTGGTGGGTGAAGAACAAGCTGCGGGCCGAGGGACTGTCCACCGAGGCGCTGCTGCCGCCATCGCTACAGCTGCGGCGCGAGGTCGCGCGACTGCCCGAGACGGTCGGGGACCTGCCGACGGAGGCCGACGTGCGGGAGGCCGTCGCGGACCTGAACCGTCGCATCGCCGACTACCTGCGCGCCCCCAGCGCGCCCCGGGTGCCGGTGCACCGGGTGGACGTCGAGGCGACAGTGGCCGGGTGGCGATCCGGCCGCAGGCCCCGGACCCGGTGACGGCTGCCGTCACCCGGCTCCGGACGACCGGTCAGGCCAGACCCAGCCGCTTCGAGCACTCGGCCATCTCGTCGAGCACGGCCTCGAAGGTGGTCGCGTGTCGCGACGCGGACAGCAGGATCCGATCCGAGCCGAGTGACGTCGCCCAGTCGATCTTCGACTCGTCCACCCTGGTCAGCAGGTGGCCGAGCACCAGCGCGACCTCGGAAGGGTCGCGGCCCGCCTCGACGGCCGACGAGCGCATCAGTGCGACCGCCGCGTCGAGGTCCTCGCCACCGAGACCGAGCGGCTGAAAACCGTTGCCCAACCGCCCCGCCCGCCGCGCCGCCGCCTTGCTGTGGCCGCCGATGTACAGCGGCACGCCGGACGGGCGCGCGGGCTTCGGGAACGAATACGCCCGCTCGAACCGATAGTGCTCGCCCGCGTGGTCGACGCCCTCGGACCCGCCCGCCCACAGTGCGCGCATCACGGCGATGGCCTCGTCGGCGACCTTCCCGCGGCGGTCGAACTGGCCGCCGCAGGCCTCGATCTCCTCACGCATCCAGCCGACGCCCAGGCAGATCCGCAGCCGTCCGCCGGAGAGCCGATCAAGGGTCGCGAGCCGCTTCGCCAGCACCACCGGGTTGTGGTTCGGCAGCACCAATACCCCCGTCGCGAGGCCGAGCGTGGTCGTGGCCCCCGCCACGAAGGACAACAGCTCCAGCGGGTCCGGGATGTCGCAGTCGTCGGGCAGGTGGGACTTGCCCGTCGGCGAGTACGGGTATGCGCTTTCGGTGTCCCCGATGACCACGGAGTGCTCCACGGCGGAGATCTCGTCGAACCCGAGAGACTCGGCGACCCTGGCGAACTCGAGGATCTTGTCGGGCTCCCCGGTGACACCGAGCTCGACCGGGATCACGACTCCCAGCTTCATGGAACATCCTTTCAACAGAGGCGGCCTAGAGGAAGCGCAGGCGCCCGTGCGAGGCGAACTCCGCCTCCAGTGCGACCTTGTCATCCTCGGACATCAGCCGGTACATCGGTTCCCCGCGTCCCTCCCAGCGGAACACCGGGTCGACACATCGCCAGAGCTCGGACTGCAGCTCGCGTTTGAGCACCTTGTTCGACCCGGTCACCGGCAGGTTCGTCGAGACCCGGACGAAACGCGGGGCCGCCTTGGTGCCGAGGTCGTCCTGGGCCGCGAGGAAGGCGGCGAACTCGACCGGATCGAAGTCCGAGGTGTCGGCCACCTCGATCGCCGCCATCACCTGGTCGCCGGAGCGCGGATCCGGCACCGCGTACACCCCGGTCGCGATGACCTTCGGGTGCCTGCGCACGACCCGCTCGATCATCAGCGCCGAGGTGTTCTCGCCGTCGACGCGGATCCAGTCGCCCTTGCGCCCGGCGAAGTAGATGAACCCGGCCTCGTCCACGTAGCCGAGATCACCGGTCCAGTACCAGCCGTGCCTGATCCGGTCCGCCACGGCCTGTTCGTTCTTGTAATACCCCTCGAACCGCTTGGCGCCGCCCTTGTCGACCATCTCCCCGATCGCCGCGTCCGGGTTCAGGACCCGGCCATGCTCGTCGAGGCGGGCCCGCTCGCACTCCACCAGGCTGTCGGGTTTCACCACGGCGATCTCCGCGTGCGCGGGACGCCCAAGCGCGCCATCGGGGGCAGCCGGGTCGAGGCGTACCGAGCCCGCCCCCTCGCTCGACCCGTAGCCCTCGAACAGCTCGGCACCGAACCGGCGGACGAACTCCGCCTTGTCCTCCGGAGAGGCCTCCGTGCCGAAGGCGCGGACCAGCGTGTTGTCGCCGTCGTCCGGTCGCTCCGGGGTGGCCATCAGGTACGCCAGCGCCTTGCCCACGTAGGTGAAGAAGGTGGCGCCGAAGAACCGCACGTCCGGCAGGAACCCGGATGCGGAGAACTTGGGAGTCAGGCAGACCGTCGCGCCGTTGGCCAGGGCCGGTGCCCAGAGCGCCATCAGGGCGTTGCCGTGGAAGAGCGGCATGCAGCAGTAGTCCACGTCCGCACGGACGTGGCCGTACTTCGCGGTGTTCGCGTGCGCGAGGCGCGCGAGCCTGCCCTGGCTGCATCGCACGGCCTTGGACATGCCGGTGGTACCGGAGGTGAACAGCAACAGAAACAACGTCGACTCGGAGATGTCCGGATCCCGCACCGGATCCGCAACTCGTTGCGCCGCAACGCGCTCCGCGTATGCGGGGTCGTCGACGAGGAGGAAGCGGTCCTCGGTCAGCCCGAGGTCGAGCCCGCGCAGCTGCGCCATGCCCGCCGCGTCGGTGACGATGAGCTGGCAGTCGACATAGCGGACCTCCGCCTCCAGCTCGGCGCCGCGCCGCGTCGGGTTGATCCCGACGATCGCGGCCCCGCTCAGCGCGGCCCCGCCGAGCCAGAACAGGAACTCCGGGGTGTTCTCGAGCAGCACGCCGATGTGGAACGGACCGTCGACGCGCAGCGTGGCGGCCAACGCGCCGCGGGCCGCACTCTCGCGGACGGTCTCGTCCCAGGTCCAGTCCCGCTCGCGGGTGCGCACGCCCAGGTGCTCGTCGCCGAGGCGGTCCAGCAGCATCTCGGCGATCGTGGCGCGTTCCAACTCGACTCCTGTAACTGGGTGTCTCGGTGTTCACAGCTTCGGCGGCTTCGAGACTAGCCACACCGCCGCCACTCGGCGGCCGTGGTCCCGGTCAGCGGTGACGGCCGCCGCCTCCCCCTCCCGGTGACCGGGAAGGCCATGACCCACGGCCGGTCCCTGCGGTACAACTCGTGAGCGCACGGTGGCACGCGGAAAGGGCGACCGGAAGGGGACGGCAGTGACGGCACTCGATGAACTCCTCGACAAACAGGCCATCTACGAGGTGGTGATGCGCTACTGCCGCGGCATCGACCGGCTCGACTTCGACCTGGTACGCGGCGCCTACCACCCGGACGGGATCGATCACCACACCGGATTCGACGGCGGCGTCGAGGAGTACATCGCCTGGGTACGCCCCAAGCTGGAGCTGCT
The DNA here is from genome assembly GCF_053607505.1 of Rhodococcus sp. NPDC055112. Classification (NCBI taxonomy): domain Bacteria; kingdom Bacillati; phylum Actinomycetota; class Actinomycetes; order Mycobacteriales; family Nocardiaceae; genus Rhodococcus; species Rhodococcus sp. NPDC055112. Next base: position 204,214 of record NZ_JBSGTR010000001.1, on the reverse strand, counting down.
CGGCGGCACCATGCACCACATCGGGAATCACCTCGTCGAGTTGCACGGCGACCTCGCGATCAGTGAGTCCTATTCCACGGCAACACATTGGGGCCACCCCACCGGGGGCGACTTCACCAGCGGCGCCCGCTATGTCGACCTGATGGAGCGCCGCGACGGCCGGTGGGCGATCGCGGAACGGTGGGCCGTGCGCGAATGGACGCGCTCGGACGAGGGGCGGATGATCACGCCGGAGGCCGACGGACCGCGCGGCCGCCGCGACGGCACCGACCTGCTGGTCGAACTGCGGTCGAGGCTTGCCGCGCGGTAGCGGGGCCCGAATCGCCTGGACCGGCGATGGGGACGCGTGAAACAAGCTCGGCGGATCAGCTGCCGAACAGGGATCCGACGGCCCTCACGTACATGCCGACCGAATCAGCAGAACCCATCCGAGGGGTGTCCGGGCTGGAGGGAAGTTCCGTCGCACCGTCCGCATCGACGCAGGTCGCGGTGACGTTGTAACTCCATTCCTTGTTGAGCACCGGCGAGGTGTACGTGCCCTGACTTCCCGTCAGCACCACCTCGCCACGGTGCGAGTACCTTCCCAAGAGCTCGGTCACGTCGACATGGCATCCGACCGGTGTCGGAGAACTGATTCCGGTGAGCTCCACCTTGATGGTCCTGTCCGGCCACGTGGTCGCGTGCATGTAACCGGCCACGGTCGCGGAACTGAGCGCGGGATTGGCGAACAGGGCCAGAGCGGCGAATCCGACGACGGCGCCGACACGGGCAATGCTCTTGCGGGATGCCTTCACAGTGTGTCCATTTCTTGACGAGGGGCCTGGTCCGACGGAGCACGAGCAGGCATGACAGCTGACATCATGCAACGCACCACGCCATCCGATGCCTCATTCTCGAATGATCGGACCTTTCGTCCAATTCGTCCAGATATACTGTTTAACAACAGATTTCATGAAAACATCCCGTTGCCTCGCGAACGCCGGAGCGCAGATGTACCCACTCCGGCGCCCGCGGAGGCCTGGAACCGGACCGCGGCCGACTCGACTGATCAGCTACCCGACGGGGAGTCCGCACTGCCCGAGGAGCTGCCGCTGCTGCCCGACGCGTCGCCGAGGACAACCCGCTCCCCACCGAAGGGAGTGAGGAAGGTCAGGCCGTCCCCGTCGGCGCAGAGCGCCTCGACCCGGTACGTCCCGTCTTCGAGCACAGCCGACCGATAGGTGCCCGCGCCCGGGTCTCCGGTCAGTGAGACCGGATTTCCTTCCAGCAGGTCGCCCGTGGGGTCCTTCACCTGAACCCAGCACAACAGCAGGCTCGGCGAGCTGACGCCGGTGAAGTCCACGACGACTCTCTGGCCCTCGGTGTGCACGGCGGCGGTGCCGACGACCGCGGCGGAGCCGAGCCAGGGGTTCGCGAGCACGGCGATGGCGGCGAATCCGGTGACGGCGCCGGCACGGGCGATGCTCTTGCGGGATGTCCTCACTGCATGACCTTTCGTATCGGGTTTGCTCAGGCTCTCGGACCTGGACAACGGGGAGCAGCAGCGCTGCGGCTGCCATCTTGCATGGCCCTCGGAACCTTCGATGGACTTCTCCGATTTCCTCTCCGACCACGATCCGTCGAATTAATGTGCCTGCCTCGATCATTCGATAGGGACGCCGTGAGCTGGCAGCGGGCGGCCCGCGGGCCGTAGTATCGGCACGTGTCGCGGATCAGCGGTACCGACGATCTGGCCTCGGCGCTCGCCGCGCTGCGCGCGCGGGTCGCGGGCGAGGTGGACGAGAGCACTCGGCGGCGGGCCGAGTACAGCACCGATGCCTCCAACTACCGCGTCGTGCCCGATGCCGTGGTGTTTCCACGCTCCGACGAGGACGTGGCAGCGGTCCTGGAGGTCGGCCGCATCCACGGCCTTCCTGTGACCGCCCGCGGGGCAGGAACCTCCGTGGCCGGCAACGCGATCGGGTCCGGGCTGGTCCTCGACTTCAGCAGACACCTCGACCGCATCGTGGCACTCGATCCCGACAGCCGGACCGCGCTCGTGCAGCCCGGCGTGGTGCTCAGCACCCTCCAGCGGGCGGCCGCGGCGCACGGGTTGCGGTTCGGCCCGGATCCGTCCACCCAGGACCGCTGCACCCTCGGCGGGATGATCGGCAACAACGCCTGCGGACCCCGGGCCGTCGCCTGGGGCCGCACCGCCGACAACGTCCACGCCCTGCGGATCCTCGACGGCACCGGGTCCGAGCGGCGCCTGGCCGATGACCTCACGGCCGCGCCAGGACTCGACAGTCTGGTGGCCGACAACCTCGCCCTGATCCGCACCGAACTGGGCCGCTTCGAGAGGCAGGGGTCGGGGTACGGGCTCGAGCACCTGCTCCCCGAGCGCGGGCACCACGTGGCCCGTGCCCTCGTCGGCTCGGAGGGCACCTGCGGCCTGATCCTCGATGCGACGGTCGGGCTGGTACCGGTGCCTGCCGCCACCGCGCTCGCGGTCCTCGGCTACCCCGACATGCCGGCCGCAGCGGACGGTGCCGCCGTGGTGCTGACCGGCCGCCCGCTGGCGATCGAGGGCATCGACGCCCGGTTGGTCGACGTGGTTCGCAGGCACAAGGGTGCGGGCGCGGTTCCGGACCTGCCCCGCGGCGCCGGCTGGCTGTTCGTGGAGGTCGACGGCTCGACGCCTGCCGAGGCACTGGCGAGGGCCGCCGAGATCTGTCGCGGCGCAGGCGCACTGGACAGCCGCGTCGTGCCGACCGGCCGGGAATCGGCCGCGCTGTGGCGGATCCGCGCTGACGGCGTGGGATTGGCCGGCCGCACCGTCGACGGGCGGCCCGCCTGGCCCGGCTGGGAGGACGCCGCGGTCCCCCGGGAGCGCCTCGGCGCCTACCTACGCGATTTCGCGGAACTGACCGGCAGGCACGGGGTGGACGGCCTGCTGTACGGGCATTTCGGCGACGGCTGCGTACACGTGCGACTGGACCTACCCATCGCCGATGCCCCGCAACGCTTCCGGGCCTTCCTGGTCGACGCCGCCGCACTGGTCGCGGGCCACGGCGGTTCGCTGTCCGGCGAGCACGGCGATGGTCGCGCCCGCTCCGAACTGCTCCCGCTGATGTACTCGGAGTCGGCGCTGGCCGCGTTCGCCGGCTTCAAGGCGGTCTTCGACCCGAGCAATGCCCTGAACCCTGGCGTGCTGGTGGACCCGGCTCCCGTTGACGCCGGTCTGCGGGTGGCGCAGGCGCCGCCGGCCCCCTTCGCAGGCGGCCTGGCGCTGGCCGCGGACCGCGGCGACCTGAGCACGGCGGCGCACCGCTGCGTCGGCATCGGCAAGTGCCGGGCGGACACCTCGGGTGCGGGTGGTTTCATGTGCCCGTCGTACCTCGCCACCGGCGACGAGAAGGACAGCACCCGCGGCCGTGCCCGGGTGCTCCAGGAGACGATCAACGGGTCGCTGGTGACGGGCGGCTTCGGCTCGCCGGAACTGGAGGAATCGCTCGACCTGTGCCTGTCCTGCAAGGCCTGCGGCTCGGACTGCCCGGCCGGGGTCGACATGGCCGCCTACAAGTCCGAGGTGCTGTATCGGCGGTATCGACGGCGGCCGCGTCCGCGGACCCACTACGCGCTCGGGATGCTGCCGCGGTGGTCACGGATCGCTGGAAGGCTGCCGTCGATCATCAACGCGGCGAGCGCAATCGGTCCGCTGCGCCGAGCGGGACTGCGATTGGCCGGACTCGACCCCCGGCGCGGGGTCCCCCGGTTCGCCGAACAGAGCTTCCGCCGATGGTGGCGGCGCAGGCCCACCCCCGCGGGGCCCGGCCGCGAGGTGCTGCTGTGGATCGACACCTTCACCGAGGCCTTCTCCCCCGCGGCGGGACACGCAGCGGTCGCCCTGCTCGAGGACGCCGGCTACCGGGTCCTGATCACGCGACGGTCGGCCTGTTGCGGACTGACGTGGATCAGCACCGGGCAATTGGACGGTGCGCGAAGACAATTGCTCGGGACCCTGGACCAGTTGCAGCCCCATCTCGAGGCGGGCCGCCCCATCATCGGCCTCGAGCCGTCCTGCACCGCGGTGCTGCGGGCCGATCTGCCCGAGCTGCTCCCGGACGATCCCCGGTCGGCCCTCGTCGCGGCGTCCACGCGCACGCTGGCCGAATTCCTCACCACCGCAACCGACACCGACGGCAAGCCGTGGTCGCCTCCCCGACTCGACGGGGTCCGGCTCGTCGTGCAGCCGCACTGTCACCAGCACGCGGTGATGGGTTTCGAGCCCGATCGGGCGCTGCTGGCGCGGGCGGGCGCCGAGGTTCGGGAGGTCGCCGGGTGCTGCGGCCTTGCGGGGAATTTCGGGATGGAACGCGGCCACTACGACGTCTCGGCCGCGGTGGCCGAGAACGGGATCCTGCCCGCGCTCCGGGAGGCGGGACCCGACGCCGTGCTGCTGGCGGACGGCTTCTCCTGCCGCACCCAGGCCGACCACCTGGCCGGCCGGTCGGGCGTGCACCTGGCGCAGCTGCTCCGCCCGTGAGTCCTTGTGGCCCCGTGGCGGACCAGAAGGACTCACGGGCGGCGTAGCCGCCTACCGGGGACGCGGGACAGCGGCGTCGATGAACAGTCCCTCCACCGAGACGCACACCTCCCCGGCGGCGGTGGTGATGCTGCCGACGGTGTTGATCTTGCGACCCTCCACGGACATCTGCCTGCCGGTGACCGTGAGCGGCTCGAACAGCGGGGTCGGGCGGTGGTACCGCACGTTCAGCTGCGCGGTCATGCCCGCCTTGCCGCCCCATGCGTTCGCGACGCCGAGCACGTGATCGAGGATCAGCGCCGAGACGCCGCCGTGCACGCACCCGGGCGGCCCCTGGTAGGGCATGGTCAGGGTGACCTCGCCCCGCACCGAGCCATCGCTCATACCCTCGAGCACGATCGGCGGCGCGATGGCGTTCTCCGGACCGGTGACGGGGTCGTGCCGCGTCACGCCCTCGCCGTTCCACATGTCGATCAGCCGTTCCGCCACGGCGGGAGCGTGCTCCTCGAGGTGATCGGCGATGCTGTTCAGCTCCTCGGCCACCCGGTCGAGGTTCGCGTTGGCCCGGTCGGTGCGCAGCATCGCGTCGACGACCCGGCGGGCGGCGGCGGTGGCCCGGTCCACCGGAGCGTCCTGCGGTGCGGAGGTCAGAACCGTTCCGTCATCATGACTCTCGAAGGTGGGGTGGGTACCGAGGTCCATCAGTTGAGCTCCAGGGTCCCGGCCCGGTACAGCGTGACCACACACGCGCCGCCGAGACCGAGGTTGTGCTGCAGACCCACCCGGGCACCGTCGACCTGACGGGCGTCCGCCTTGCCGCGCAGCTGCCAGGTCAGCTCGGCGCACTGCGCCAGGCCGGTCGCGCCCAGCGGGTGCCCCTTCGAGATCAGGCCGCCGGACGGGTTGACGACCCACTGGCCGCCGTACGTGGTGGCCCCGGACTCGACGAGCTTGCCGCCCTCGCCCGCACCACACAGGCCGAGGCCCTCGTACGTGATGATCTCGTTGATCGCGAAGCAGTCGTGCAGCTCGATGACGTCGACGTCCTCGATCGTGAGGCCGGACTCGGCGAACACCTGCTCGGCCGCGGCCCGCGTCATCGGGGCACCGACCACGTCGATCATCGACTTGTCGGCGAACGCCTCCGCGGTGTCCGTGGTGAGCGCCTGCGCGACGATCTCGATCGCCTGGTCCTCGAGGCCGTGCTCGCGGACGAAGCGCTCGCTGACGACGATCGCGGCGCCGGCACCGTCCGAGGTGGGCGAGCACTGGGAGCGGGTGAGCGGCGCGTGGATCATCTTGTCGTCCAACACCTGCTGCAGCGTGTACTCGTCACGGAACTGCGCGTACGGGTTGTTGACCGAGTGCTTGTGGTTCTTCACCGCCACGGACGCGATCTGCTCGACGGTGGTGCCGTAGCGCTCCATGTGCTCGAGCGCGGCGTTGCCGAACAGCTGGGCCGTCATGGGACCGTGGCCCCATTCGTGCTTGGCCGTCATGATCTTCAGGTGATCGTCGAGCGTGGAGACCTTCGGCACGGTGCCGTCGCCGACGAGCGACTTCCTGGTCATCTTCTCGAACCCGACTGCGAGAGCTACGTCGACGATGCCGCCCTGGACCCACTCGCGCGCCATCATGAGCGCGTTCGAGCCGGTGGCGCAGTTGTTGTGGACGTTGACGATCGGGATCCCGGTCAGCCCCGTCTCGTACAGCGCGCGCTGGCCGGCGCACGACGGCTGGAAGACGTAGCCGACCGCGGCGCGCTGCACCTGGTCGTACGCGATGCCCGCGTCCGCGAGCGCGGCGCCAACGGCCTCGGACACCATGTCCGGGTACTCCCAGTCGCGGCTCTCGATCTTCTCGAACTTGGTCATGCCGACGCCGACAACGAAGGTGCGATTCATAACAATTGCTACTTTCCGGGCTCGGGGTCTCGGGGGAGACCCGGGATGCGCTCGCCGATGGTGTTCAGCTGCACATTGGTGGTATCACCCGCAACGGACACGCACTGCGAGTTCACGAACATCAGGGAGCGGTTACCGGCACCCGAGGGCGGCCTGACCACTTTTTGGAATGTATTCCATTTTCTTGGGCCTGGCAACGGCGCGCCCGGCTATGGCCGCGGCGTGCGCTCCCACCCGCGCCGGACCGTCGCCAGTCGCCGCCACCCGAGGCCCTCGAGGTACTCCGTCTCCTCGACGTCCTCGCGCCCGAGGGCGATGAAGAGGTTCGCGACGCCAGCTGTTCGAAGCCAGTCCGCGGCGCTCCCCAGGAGCGCATCCCTTGCCCCGGGATCCAAGGGCAGGTTCAGGTCGGCCACCTCAGCCCACCCCGCGAGCCGCAGCAGTGTTCCACCCCTGGTGCAGTCGTCGATCGTCTCGACGTGACCCTGCTCCGTCTCGCCGTCGCCGAGCGTGAATCGAACCCCATGTTCCCCCACCGACCGCCGAACGTGTTCGGACGCAGGATCATCCGCCATCGGCAGGGTCTCGATCCCGCCGGCATACAACATCTCGACGGCGTCCTCAGCTGGCCGGAAACCCGCTTCGATCAGCGACTCCTCGAGGTGCGGCCAACAGTCCGGAATTCCGAACGTGGCAGGCGTGGGGAGGTCGCCATCGGCGAAAACCCTTCTTGCGCGCCAGGACTCGATCACGCGCAGCGCGGCGCCCAGTAGCGCGGCGGCGGCGTCGGCCTGGTTCGGCCAGCAGACCATCCAGGCGACCTCGCCCGAGCCGCGGTAGTCGGGTCCGACGTCCGGGGAGTTCCGATAGGACCGCAGGTGTGCCGCCCCGACCACCCGGGAATCCACCACGACCACCAGGGTTTCGCGGGTCTGGACCCAGGGGTCGGTGACGTACTGACCGGGGTCGGCCTCGAGCTGGGAGAGCAGGGTGGCGGTCGAGACGGCCCAACCAGGAACGACGGCCGAGATGTGCGCGTTCACCACGTCGGTGACCTGCTGGCGGTCGGAGCGGCGGAACGGACGAATGTGAGGCATGCGGGACTCCGTGTTCAAGATCCGATGGATCATCGACAGAAGCCACTATCGGTGCGGCACACCGCTGATCATAGCCTGCCCGTGCCGCGGCGGGGGTTCCTCGCCGGGCCGCCGCATCGCGAGGGGTGGTCCGATTACCGGATCGTGCCGGTGAGGTCCGCGAGCAGCAGGTCGCACGCGATCCGCAGGTCGGATTCGATCTCGGGGATCGACGCGCGCCCGTTGAGGCTGGACTGGATCAGCCCGAACCACAGGGAGACGATCAACCGGATCACCGTCGTGTCGCGGACGGACGGGTTCGCGATTCCCGCTGCGTCGAGCAGCTGCGCGTCGAAGTGCTGGTCGATCTTGGCGACGTCGGGAATCGTGGCCGCGTTGGACGTGGCCGCGGACTGGATCATCGCGGTCGCCAGCATGGGCCTGCGCAACAGCGCCCTGGTCGCGCGGAGCAGGATCTCGTAGACCGCGTCCGCCGGCGTGCCGGTGCCCTTCGGCCGCTTGGTCAGCCCGACGCCCATCTGGTCGATCTGGTCGACCATCACCGCGACGAACAGGTGGGTCTTCGAGGGGAAGTAGCGGTACAGGGTGCCGATGGCCACGCCTGCCGACTTGGCGACCTCGTGCATCTGGACGCGCTCGAGTTCCTTCCCGGAGGCCAACACGGCGGCCGCGTCCAGGATGCGGCCGTACCGCGCCCGTTGTTCGACCGAACTGGGCTCGGCCGCGTCACGCGCCTCCGCAAGCCTGGGCATGTCTCCCCGCCTTCTGTCCGCAATGGTTCCCCGCAGGATAGATCCTGACATCCTGCGGGGCCCACTGCCGCAATGTTCCGCTCACCGGGACACACAAGGCGGCTCCGCCGCCCGTGCGCGGTTGACGAGTGCAGGGGCTGGTCAACCGCGCACGGGCGCGCAGCGCCTCTTTTGTCTTCCCAAACCGGTGCCGCCGGAGGATACTCGCCAGTAACAACTGGCACGTCCTTCCAGGAGGCGGATCATGGTTGCACCGGCCGAGGTCACCGAGGAACAGGCGAGAGCGGTCGCCGAGGAAGCCAGGGAGAGCGGGTGGGACAAGCCCTCGTACGCGAAGGAGCTCTTCCTCGGGCGGTTGCGGCTCGACCTCGTGCACCCCTTCCCCCAGCCGCCACCCGCGGAGGCGGCCAAGACCGACCGGTTCCTCGCAGAGCTCGAGCGGTACTGCGCCACTCTTGACGGGGCTCAGATCGAGCGCGAATCCCGGATCCCCGACGACTACGTCAAGGGGTTCGCCGAGCTCGGCTGCTTCGGCCTCAAGGTGGCCGAGGAGTACGGCGGGCTCGGCCTGTCGCAGGTGGCCTACAACCGGGCCCTGATGCTCGCCGCGTCCGTGCACCCGAGCATCGGCGCGCTCCTGTCGGCCCACCAGTCCATCGGCGTGCCGGAGCCGCTCAAGCTCGCGGGCACCCCGGAGCAGAAGCGGGAGTTCCTGCCCCGCTGCGCGAAGGGCGCGGTCTCGGCGTTCCTGCTCACCGAGCCCGACGTCGGATCGGACCCGGCCCGGATGGCTTCCACCGCGACCCCGACCGAGGACGGCTCCGCCTACGTGCTCGACGGCGTGAAGCTGTGGACCACCAACGGCGTTGTCGCCGAGCTGCTCGTGGTGATGGCGCGGGTGCCCCGCAGCGAGGGACACCGCGGCGGGATCACGGCGTTCGTGGTCGAGGCGGATTCGCCAGGCATCACCGTCGAGCGACGCAACTCCTTCATGGGCCTGCGCGGAATCGAGAACGGCGTCACCCGCCTGCACCAGGTGCTCGTGCCCGCCGCGAATCTGATCGGGCGCGAGGGCGACGGTCTCAAGATCGCGCTGACCACTCTCAACGCCGGTCGGCTCGCTCTCCCCGCGATGTGCGCGGGCGCGGGCAAGTGGTCGCTCCTCATCGCGCGCCAGTGGTCGGCGGAGCGAGTGCAGTGGGGCCGACAGGTCGGCAAGCACGGGGCGGTCGCCGCCAAGCTCTCGTTCATCGCCGCCACCACGTTTGCGCTCGAGGCTGTGTTGGAACTGTCCGGGCAGATGGCCGACGAGGGCCGCAACGACATCCGGATCGAGGCCGCGCTGGCCAAGCTGTGGTCGAGCGAGATGGCCTGCCTGATCGCCGACGAGCTGATCCAGATCCGCGGCGGCCGGGGCTACGAGACCGCCGAGTCGCTGGCCGCAAGGGGCGAGCGAGCGGTACCCGCCGAGCAGCAGTTCCGCGACCTGCGGATCAACCGGATCTTCGAGGGTTCGAGCGAGATCATGCGGCTGCTGGTTGCCCGCGAGGCCGTCGACGCCCACCTCGCCGCGGCGGGCGACCTCGCCGACCCCAAGGCGGACCTGCAGCACAAGGCGAAGGCGGCGCTCGGCGCCAGCGGCTTCTACGCCAAGTGGCTGCCACACCTGGTCTCCGGGAAGGGGCAGATCCCCACCTCGTACGGTGAATTCGGCGGCAACGCAACGCATCTGCGCTTCGTCGAGCGCAACGCCCGCAAACTGGCCCGCTCCACCTTCTATGGCATGGCCCGCTGGCAGGCCGGGATGGAGAAGCACCAGGCGTTCCTCGGCCGGGTGGTTGACATCGGCGCCGAACTGTTCGCGATGTCGGCGAGCTGCGTGCGCGCCGAGATGCTGCGCGGTCAGGACCCGAGCCAGGGCGATGCGGCCTACGAGCTGGCCGACGCGTTCTGCCAGCAGTCCCGGATCCGGATCGATCGGCTGTTCGCGGCCCTGTGGGACAACACCGACGAGGTGGACCACCGGCTCGCCGACGCCGTTCTCGACGGCCGGTACACCTGGCTGGAGGCCGGCGTGACCGACCAGAGCGAGGGCACCGGCCCGTGGATCTCGCAGTGGTCGCCTGGCGCGTCCACCGAGGAGAACGTCGCGCGCAGGTTCCTGCCGCCGACGCGAAGCGGGGGCTAGTCGGCGCCGAGCGGCGACTCAGACCAGGTTGTCCTCGATCGGCAGCCCGAAGGCACCGCGCCCGTAGAGGGCAAGCGCGCGCTCGGCGTCATTGGCCACGTGCACCCCGCCCGCGTGCGCGTCCCGCCAGGCCCGTTCGATGGGGTTGCCCCGGTCGAGGGACTGACCGCCCGCGGTCTTGAAGAGGTTCTCGATGGCCTCCAGCGCCCGCTCGGTTGCGCGTACCTGGTCGCGACGGGCCCGCAGCCGCAACTGCATCGGGATCTCCTGGCCCGAAACCGCCACCTCCAGCAGGGCCCGGACATTGCGGTCCATCTGCAGGATCGCGGCATCGATCTCGGAGGAGGCCCTGGCGACGGTCACCTGCGCGAACGTGTCCTCGGCGAATCGTCCGCCGCCGAGGCTGAGCCGCACCCGGTCGCGCATCGCCGACAGGTAGTTCTCGTAGCAGCCCGCGACCACACCTATCACCGGCGCCGAGATCGCCGTGGTGAAGATCGTCGCGAACGGAATCCGGTACAGCGGGCCCGGATTCACCTTCTGCCCCGGACCGCGCAGGTTCGACACCTCGTAGTTGTTCATCACCCGGTACGAGGGGACGAATGCCCCGTCCACCACGATCTCGTGGCTGCCGGTGCCCCGCAGGCCGACGGTGTCCCAGACCTCCTCGATCCGATAGTCGGCGCGCGGCACCAGGAGGGTGATGAAGTCCATCGGCTCGCCCTTGGCGCCGACCAGCAGACCGCCGAGCAACGCCCACTGCGCGTGATCGCAGCCGGAGGCATATCGCCAGACGCCGGACAGTTCGTAGCCGCCCTCGACGGGGGCGAGGGTTCCGGTCGGCGCGTAGGACGAGCAGACCAGCACGCCCGGGTCGCCGCCCCAGACCTCGGCCTGAGCCTTGTCGTCGTACAGGGCGAGGTGCCACGGATGCACCCCGAGCACCGAGGCCACCCAACCGGTGGAGCCGCAGGCACCGGAGATCGCACGGACCGCCTCGTAGAAGTGCGCGGGGTCGGCTTCCGCCCCGCCGTACCGCTTCGGCTGGAGCATCCGGAACACGCCCGCATCGGCGAGCGCCCGGATCGTCTCGTCCGAGACCCGGCGTGCGTCCTCGGTGGCGCGCGCCCGTTCGGCGATGCCCGGCAGCAACTCGCGAACCGCCGCGAGAACCTCGTTGTCCATCTGACCGATGCTATCCGTCCGACCGCCTGCTGCCGAGGCCCTTGCCGGCCGGCAAAGTCCAATTCTGCTGGTCAGGCCGGTCCCGGCCAGTGAGACCGGGACCATTGCCCGCCACGGTGCTCGTTAGCGTCGGGGCGGTGATCAGTAGGACTCGCCGCCCACAGGCGGCCTCGCTCGAAGGGATGGGAAGAACCGTGACCACCACGCAGTCCGCGGACGATGAAGTTCGCGTGATCGACGCAGGCGCCTCACCGACCAGGTTCGCGCGCGGATGGCACTGCCTCGGCCTCGCGAAGGATTTCCGCGACGGCACGCCCCACGGCATCGAGGCCTTCGGCACCAAGCTGGTGGTGTTCGGCGACAGCGCAGGCAAGCTCAACGTCCTCGACTCGTACTGCCGCCACATGGGCGGCGACCTCAGCCAGGGCAGCATCAAGGGTGACGCGGTGGCCTGCCCGTTCCACGATTGGCGGTGGGGCGGCAACGGCAAGTGCACCGGCATCCCCTACGCCCGGCGGGTCCCCCCGCTCGCCCGCACCCGTGCCTGGACCACCCTCGAGCAGGACGGCCTGCTGTTCGTCTGGAACGACCCGGAGGGCAACCCACCGCCTGCCGACGTCACGATCCCGCAGATGCGCCGGACGGGCGAGGAGTGGACCGACTGGGTCTGGCACTCGATCGTCATCGACACCAACTGCCGCGAGATCGTGGACAACGTCGTGGACATGGCGCACTTCTTCTACGTGCACTTCTCCTTCCCCACCCGGTTCAAGAACATCTTCGAGGGCCACACCGCGATCCAGTACTTCGAGGGCATCGCCCGCGAGGACATGCGGCCCCCGTCGAACGACCCGACCCGGCCGAAGCTGCTGGGCAGCGACTCGGTCGCCGCCTACCACGGCCCGTCCTTCATGATCGACGAGCTGATCTACCGGTACGACACGTTCGATGTCGAGTCGATCCTGATCAACTGCCACTTCCCGATCTCCCCCGACAAGTTCGTGCTGATGTACGGCGTGATGGTCAAGAAGACCGACCAGCTGCCCACCGGCGGGGCGGAGTCGATCGCGAGTGGGATGACCAAGTTCATCGCCACCGGATTCGAGCAGGATGTTGCGATCTGGAAGTCCAAGAGCCGCATCAACAATCCGCTCCTGTGCGACGAGGACGGCCCGGTCTACCAGCTACGCCGCTGGTACGAGCAGTTCTACGTCGACGTCGCCGACGTCACACCGGAGATGGTGGAGCGCTTCGAGTTCGAGATGGACACCACCAAGCCGGTCGAGGCGTGGCGCAGGGAAGTAGACGCCAACATCGCGGCCAAGAACCAGCCGGTCTAGCGATGCAGCCGTTGGCATGCGACCGCTGCGGCAACCGGGTCCTCGTCGAGAAGACCAGCTGGCAACACACCGCCATCCAATGGACGTCGGAATCCGAGTCCTCCTGCGCCGAGTTCCGCGACGGGAAACCCTCCCGGGCCCGTACGGTCCGGGTTCAGGTCTGCGATGCGCTGCAGGGATCGATCGACCAGGCCGTGCTCGACGGGCGACTCGACGTCGCCGAGAACTGAACCCCCTCAAGGAGAACCATGATCGACAAGTCCCAGTACGGCCCGTGGGCAGTGATCGCGGGCGGCTCCGAGGGTGTCGGCTCCGCGTTCGCACACGAACTCGCCGCCGCCGGTATCCATCTCGTCCTGATCGCGCGCAAGCCCGGTCCGCTCGAGGAGACCGCGGAGAAGGTGCGTGCTCTGGGTGTGCAGGCGCGCACGCTGTCGCTGGACCTGCTCGTACCGGATGCACTCGACCGGATCCGCGCGATCACCGACGCCCTCGAGGTCGGGCTGCTGATCTTCAACGCGGGGGCCAACTCCTACGGGCACGAATTCGTCGACAGCGACCTGCAGAAGGTGCAGGGCGTCATCGACCTGAACGTGACCTCGCAGCTGCAGCTCACGCATCACTTTGGCGCCAGGATGAAGGCGCGCGGCAGGGGCGGCATCGTGCTGCTCGGCTCGATGTCCGGATACCTGGGCGCCGAGCAGCAGAGCATCTACTCCGCGGCCAAGGCGTTCAGCCGGGTGTTCGCCGAGGGATTGTGGTTGGAGCTCAAGCCTTTCGGCGTGCACGTGCTCGAACTCGTCCTCGGTGTCACCCGCACTCCCGCCATGGCAAGGGCCGGACTGAACTTCGACATCCCCGGCATGCTGGTCGCCGAGCCTGAGGACGTGGCACGCGAGGGCCTCGAGCACCTCGCCGACGGCCCCGTCTGGGTGGCGGGCGGCAACTATCCGGCGGTCGTCAAACGTGCCGGTTTCCCGCGCGACAAGATCGTCCAGGGCGCCGCCGACGGCATGCGCAAGCTCCTCGGGCGCGCCTAGGTCTTCACCCGTCCGGCCCGGTGGCCGCACCCCGAGCCCGGGGTGCGGCCATCGCCGTATTCGCGGACCCTATCTGCCCGAACCGTATGGCCGGGTGATGATCTCGAGAAAGTGCCCGGCCGGGTCGAGGAAGTAGGTCCCGCGACCGCCGTCGTTCCTGTTGATGCCCGTCGCCGATTGCCGGGGATCGGCCCAGTGCTCCATTCCGCCCTCGAGGATCCGACCGTAGATGCTGTCGAAGTCGTCCTCCGAGACCAGGAACGCGTAGTGCTGCGGGGTCACATCGAGGTGTGGCGGAGGTTCGGCGAAGTCCAGGGTGACTCCGTTGTCGAGCTCGACGGCGAGGAAGAAGCCGGCAGGAACCGGATCCGGGAGGCCGAACAGCGTGGTGAAGAAGTACGCCGAGAGCTGCTTGTCTTTCGCGGCGACGATGGTGTGGTTGAACGAGATGGTCAAGGAAACCCCTTGGGATTCGACGCCTCCATGCCTGACGCAGTCCGTCATCGACACGCGACGCTGTATCCAGGAATACCTCGACCGCGGCGCGCGCGCAAGTCCCCCGCCGCTGCCGCACCGAGGTGTCGCCGCTCGACTATGGCGAGAGTTGCTACGGTGTAGTCGTTTTCCGCGAGGAGATCACCACCACACCCACCACCGCGACGAGCGCAGCGGCATACCCGCCCCAGAGCAGCAGGAACGGGTACAGCCAGCCCGCATCGATCGTCTGACCGCGATCGCCGATGCAGTAGAGCGTGAAATTGGTCGAGGTGCCGTCGCCCGATGCGTAGGTGTCCGAGACGATGACGGCCTCACCGGTGGGTGGCTCGCAGAACAGCGGGGCCAGGTATAGCGTCTGCCCCGGCCAGATCACCGAGGAGATCAACGTGAGCAGGCCCGCGCTCGCGGCGATGACGATCACCCACATCAGCAGCCACGCGACAACTGGTCGCCGCCCGCGTTTGCGGTTCACGCCGAGCTCAACGGGTTCGGTCACAGCGGATGTACCTCCGAGACAGCGCCATCGGCATCGAAGACGACGAGCGCCCGGGACCTAGGTGATTCGACCATGACCGTCGGCCGTATCGCCTCGGTCTTGTTGACCGAAATCCCGGTGACCTGGCCGTCGTCGAAGGCGGTGTTCGCCAGGGCATCGTCGACCAGGCTCTCAACGCGGCCGAGCGCGGGAACCTCACCGACGCCGAAGGATTGCGCATCGAGATCGTCGAGGGCACTGACCAGGACGGGGGTCGGTTCACTCAGCCATCGACCGTCGAAGGTGTATCGGTCGAGCTGATCGGGGCGCGCCGGGTTCCGGACGGTCACATCGAGCGCCTCGACGGGCCCGATGTCGACCGAGGTGACCTGCAACTCGGTCGTGCCATACGTGAGTGCAAGGGCGGCCATCGCGTCCCTGACCACGGCCGTGGTCATCCCACCGCCCCGCGCGCGCATGTCCGCATCGAACTCGGCCCGGTCCACGGCTCCGATACAGGCCGTGGCGCTCAAGGCCACCGCGATGGCCATCGAGGTCCACGCGGCCGATCGCCCCACCGAGGCCGCTGACGCCATGGCGTGAGGGTAACCCAGCCGCGCCCCGGACGCAGCGGGTGTTCTCAGCGGTAGTCGGGGTTCGCGAAGTCCGGCCGGCAGCCGGCGTCCCACTCGGACCGCTGGTTCCCGTAGGCGGGGAACCCGCCGGCCCCCTTCAGCATCGCCGCCGCGTGCATCAGGTTGTAGGTCATGAAGGTGGTGTTGCGGTTGGTGAAGTCGTTCTCCGGCCCACCCGACCCCTCGTCCAGGTAGGACGGCCCCGGACCCGCCTCGCCGATCCAGCCGGCGTCGGCCTGCGGCGGGATCACATAACCCAGGTGCTGGAGGCTGTAGAGGATGTTCATCGCGCAGTGCTTGACGCCGTCCTCGTTGCCGGTGATCAGACAACCACCGACCCGTCCGTAGAAGGCGTACTGCCCCCGGTCGTTGAGGATCGACGAACAGCCGTACAGACGCTCGATGACCTTCTTCATCACCGAACTGTTGTCGCCGAGCCAGATCGGGCCCGCCAGCACCAGGATGTCGGCGGCGATGATCCGCCCGTACAACTGCGGCCACTCGTCGCTCGGCCAGCCGTGTTCGGTCATGTCGGGGTACACGCCGGTGGCGATGTCGTGATCGACCGCGCGGATCTCGTCGACCGCGACGCCCGCGTCGCGCATCAGCCCGACGCTGCGGTCGATCAGCCCCTGCGTGTTGCTGACCTCCGGCGACCGTTTCAGCGTGCAGTTGACGAAGGCGGCCAGCAGGCCGTCGAACCTGGGCGCAATGCCCAGTGACGATGGAATTGTCATCTCGGACTCCTCCGCGAGTGCCCCCGGCAGTCCACGATATGCGCCCGCCCGGCCCCGGGGCGCCGAACGCTACGACTCGGGGGTGAACGCCGCGAGGGGCTCCGAACCGGACCAGTCGTGACCCCAGTAGCTGTCCGCGGTGATCTCTTCCGCGGTGTAGTGGCTCTCGTCCACCAGCATGCCCTCGGTGCCGAACTCGACGTCCCAGCCGCCGGGCGCGCGGACGTAGAAGGAGACCATCTTGTCGTTGGTGTGCCTGCCGAGGGTGGACGAGATCGAGAAGCCGAGCCTGCCGACCCGGTCCAGCGCCTGACCCACCGCGTCCAGGGTGTCGACCTCCATCATCAGGTGCACCATCCCGGGAACCTCCGACGGCGGCGCCGGGCAGATCGCCAGGCTGTGGTGCCGCTGGTTGATGCCGAGGAACCGCACCCGCCGGGCGGGGCCGGGTGCGCCCGGTCCGCCGAGCCGGATGGCGCCGCGGGGCAGGAAGCCGAGCACCTCGGTGTAGAAGTCGTAGGTCTCCTGGAAGTGCGGCGTCGGCAGCACCACGTGGCCCAGGCCCGCGGGTCCGGTCACGAACCGGCCGCCGTGCGGGGTGACCACCGGGCTGTGGTCGAGCACCGGGCCGAAGAACACCTCGACGGTGGTGCCTGCGGGATCCACGAAGGTGATCGCGCGCTCCACCGCGCGGTGGTCCGCCTCCTCCTGGGACAGCTCGCGGACCGAGACGCCCGCCTTCTCCAGCTGATCACGCACCGCCCGCAGCGCGAACTGATCGCGTACCTCCCAGCCGACCGCGAGCACCCTGTCCACCTCGCCCGGCAGCACCTGCAGGCGTGACCGGCGCTCGTCGATCCGCAGGTACAGCCCGTCCCGGTCGGGGCCCGAGCCGACGGCCATACCGAGTCCGTCGACCACGAGCTCACGCCAGCGATCGACGTCCCGCGTTTGAACCTTGAGATAGCCGAGCGAACGGATGTCAGACATGTTCTCCACCAATCCCTTTGCTGTTGGGCCTGTCAGATCATCGCGCGGTGGATGCCCTTCGGCTCACCACCGAGCTGGGTCAGTGCCGACGAATGGAAGATCGAGCCCGGCACGTGGATGGCGTGCGCGATGCCCGCGTGCGCGTCGCGGAAGAACCGCTGCATCGGGAACTTCCGGTGCAGGGCATTGCCGCCGGAGCGGGCGAAGATCTCATCGACCGCGCGCACGGCACGCCACGCCGCGGCCGTCTGGGTCCGCCTGCCGATGGCACGTGCCTCGAAGTCGACCTCCTTGCCCGCCTCGGTCATGTCCCAGAAGCGGTCGACGGTCTCGAGCAACGCCGCACGCGACGCCGCGATCTCGGCCGCCGCCTCACCGATGGCGTACAGCACGTACGGGTCGTCCTTGATCTTCTGCCCGGTGATCGCGGTCCGATCCTTCTGGGCCGCGATGTGACAGGCCAGCGCCCCCTCGGCGATGCCGACCACCGCGGAGGTGATGCCCAGCGGGAACATGCACGAGAACGGCATGTTGTAGAGCGTTTCGGTTCGCCCCGATGCCTTGACCGCGGTGCCGTCCATGACATCCGAGGCGAGCAGGGTGCGGTAGCCGGGTATGAAGGCGTCCCGGACGATCACGTCCTTCGAGCCGGTCCCGCGCAGACCGATGACGTCCCACGAGTCCTCGACGATGTCGTAGTCGGACCGCGGCAGGATCACGTGCAGGGAGACCGGCGGCATCTGTGGCCTGCCGTCGGTGCCCCCGAGCATGGCGCCGAGAAACACCCACTGGCAGTGATCGGTGCCGGAGGAGAACGACCAGCGGCCGTTGAGGATGTAGCCCCCCTCGACCGGCGTGGCGACCCCCATCGGCGCGTAGGGCGAGGCGACCCAGGTGTCCTGGTCGGGTCCCCAGATCTCCTCCTGCACTCGGGGATCGGCGAAGGCGAGCTCCCAGGGGTGGACGCCGACGATGCCGGTGACCCAGCCCGTCGCGCCGTCCATCGCGGCGATGCTCATGACGGTTTCCGCGAACTCGCGGGGGTGCACCTCGAGGCCACCGTGCTGCTTCGGCTGCAGCATCCGGATCGCGCCGGACTCGCGCAGTCGCTTGGCGGCGGTGTCCGACAGTCGCATGAGCTTGTCGCCCTCGACACCCTCCGCGCGGATCTCGTCGGCGTGCTGCTCGATCCGTTCCTGAACCTGACCCATGGTTTCCTCGGCCCTCTCTGTTTGCCTGGCGGCGAGCCGCCTCCTGTACGTGAACGTGGCAGCCTCAGGTCGAGGCGACGGGTGTGCTCTCGCTCAGTGAGAGCTCGTGTTCGGCGGCGTACCGCGCGGCGAGGTACCCGAAGACCATCGACGGGCCGATGGTGGCGCCCGCGCCGGCGTATTCGTTGCCCATGACCGAGGCGGTGGTGTTGCCGGTGGCGTAAAGGCCGCCGATCGCGCTGCCGTCGCCGCGCAGCACGCGGCTGTTCTCGTCACAGACGAGCCCACCCTTGGTGCCGAGATCGCCTGCCTCGCATCGGATCGCATAGAACGGCCCCTTGACGATCTCGTCCATGTTGGGGTTCGCCATCGTGGGATCGCCGTAGTACCGGTCGTAGGCGCTGTCGCCACGACCGAAGTCCTCGTCCTTGCCGCTGCGGGCGAAGCCGTTGAACCGTTCGATGGTCGCGACGAGCGCGCCGGCAGGGACGCCGATCGCGGCGGCCAGCTCCGGCAGCGTGTCCGCCTTGTGGACGACACCGGAGTCGTAGAACCCCTGCGGGAAAGGCATGTTCGGCAACACCTGCGCGAACGGGTACCGGTTCTTCGCCTTGGTGTCCATGACGAACCAGGCCGGTACGTGACCACCCTCGAGCTGGTCGTGCACGAAGTTCACGTACGGCGACGACTCGTTGGTGAAGCGTTCACCCCGCGCATTGACGATCACCGACGGCGGGATGCACCGCTCGGACACCAGCGGGATGACCGCGCCCATCGGGTGGAACACCGACGGCATCCACCAGGCATCGTCCATGAGGTCGACGGCCGCGCCGAGCCCCTGGCCGGCCCGGATGCCGTCGCCCGTGTTCTCCCTTGCCCCCGCGCTGACGTTCGCACGTCCGAGCTCGGGCAGGTACTGATCGCGCATGTGCTGGTTGTGGTCGAAGCCGCCGGTGGCCAGCAGCACGCCGCGCCGCGCGCGGATCCGGACGGACTCACCCGCACGATCGGCGACAACGCCGACCACGACGCCGCCGGCGTCGGTCACCAACTCGGTCATCGAGGTGCGCAGCCACAGGGGGACCCCGGCGTCCTTGAGCACCATCCGCAGGCGCGCCACCAGGGCGCGTCCACCGGTGGACATGTGGCGGCGCAGCACCATGTTCGACGCAACGCGCCAGGCGGCGACCATCGAGGCCCTGCGACCGGCCCAGGTGCGTTTGACCATCGCCAGGTCGTGGTAGTCCTTCGAGGTGACCCACAGGCCCAGCGGGCCCTTCATGCTGTTCGGACGCTGGAACTTCTCGTCCTCCTTCAACTTTCGGGTGTCGAAGGGCTTGCATTCGATGGTGCGCCCCAGCGCGCTGCCGCCGTCCTCCTCCGGGTGGTAATCGGAGTAGCCCTTCACCCAGTACAGCTTCATGTGCGGGCTGCGGTCCAGCAGCTGCATCAGCTTCGGACCGGCGTCCACATACGCGTCGATCCGGGCCGCGGGCACCGTGCCCTTGGTGAGGGTGCGCAGGTATCGGCGGATGGCGTTCGGGTCGTCGCCCCCGTCCCTGCGGGTCAGCGTCGGGGCGTTCGGAATCCAGATGCCGCCGCCGGAGATCGCCGTCGAGCCGCCGAACTTCTTGCCCTTCTCAATGATCAGGGTGTCCAGCCCGAGGTCGGCCGCGGTGATGCCTGCGCTCATTCCGCCGCCGCCGCTCCCGACGATCAGGAAGTCGACGGTGGCGTCCCAATCCTGTTGGTCTCCGGAGTCGTGCTCGCGGATCGACCCTTCCCCGGTCATCGGTTCGCCTCCTCACGGGTGAGGAACGCCAGCACAGCCGACGTCCACGCCTGCTTGGCCTCGATCATCGTCCAGTGACCGCAATTGGGGAACACGTGCAGCTCGGCATTCGGGATGTCGCGCATCGGGAGCATCGCCATGTCCACCGGGCTGACCCGGTCGTCGCGACCCCACGTGAGCATCGTCGGTGCCGAGATCTTGTGCAGCTGCGCCCAGTACGGCGTCGCACCGGAGTTCTTGGCCGCTGCGGTGTTCGCCGCGAACGCCCTGCTGCCGTACATCCGCGCGGCGATCTCCAGCGTCAGCGGCTCCGTAGCCAGCGTCCACCGCTCCTCGATCAGCTCCTCGGTGACGACCGACGGGTCGTAGACCATCGAGTGCAGCCACCGGATCAGTCCCTCCCTGGTGGGATTGTCCGTGAACTCCATCAGGAGCTTGATGCCCTCACCGGGGCTGGGCATCATGACGTTCTTGCCGATGCCACCGATGGTCACCAGCTTGTCGACCCGCTCCGGCGCATGGATGGCGACGTTGGTCGCGACGATGCCGCCCATGGAGTTGCCGATCATGTGGACCGGCTCCTCGATGCCCAGTGCGTCCAGGAATGTCCCGACCGACCCCATCGCCATCGCCATCGGGTGTCCGTCGCCCGGATCGCTGACGCCGAAGCCGGGGAACTCGAGCACGAGGCAGCGGAAGTGCCGCGCGAAGTCCCCGAGCACACCGCGGTAGTTGCGCCACCCGGTGACGCCGGGGCCGGAGCCGTGCAGGAGGAGGAGCGGCGGTCCGTCGCCTGCCTCGTGGTAGCGCAGCACGCCGAGGTCGGTGAAGACCTCCCGCATGGTGCCCTCGTGGGTGAGTTCGCTCGTCATGACTCCGCACGCTGCCGCAACCGCAGGCCACCCGCCCAACCGATCCCGATCAGCGAGACCCCAGGAGGCACTGGGGGTCTCGCTGCCCGACTACTTGTCGGACTCGGAGGTGATGCAGACCGAGTTCAGGACGTGGTGGTAGGTCACCAGCCCGTAGACGTTCGGTGCATTGATGAGGGGGAAGGGCGACGGAATCCACTCGAAGGGGTTGACGAGCGCGCCGACACCCCCGGAGGCCCCGGTCCAGGCAGCGGCCATGGCGCTCATGGATTCGCCGAAGACGAGTTCCATCACCTGGCTGGTCAGTGCGTACGAGAAGTAGGCGGCGGTCAGTGAATCCCCGACCGTCAGCGTGCCGAGCGGTACCAGCTTGCTGAAATCCTTCCCGGCAAAGACATTGTGGCCCAGCCCGATCAGGGCGTCGGTCGCGGCGCCACCGATCTTCGGGACCAGTCCGAGGCCCATGGACAGGAACTTCTCGATCGAGGAGAAGTCGTCCGGGTGCGCGGGGACGAGGCCCGCGGGCACCATCGCGTTGCCCATGATCCACTCCAGCCTCGAGCGCTGATCCTCGATCTGCGCCCGGCGTCCGGGATCGGCTTCGATGGACGTCAGGTGGCTGGTGGTCCGCGACAGCACCCGCGAGAGCGGCATGCCGGACACGGCCAGGCAGTCGGGACCGGCGATGTCGAGCTCGTTCGCCACAGCCTCGACGAAGGCGGGAGCCCGGAAGCCGTAGTCGAGTTCCGGATCCGGTTGGCCGGCTCGGTCGGCAACCGCTTTGCTGGTCCAGACCACGCAGCTCTGCTCGAGCTGGTCCCTGGCCGCCTCGTAGATGGTCGTGAAGCCCTTCGCGCCCAGCCTCAGCGGGAGGCTGATGAGGGTCCCGGCGCTGACCGGCCCGACCGCGAACATGGACGGGATCATGCCTGCGACGATGTTCGCCGGGATGACAGCGGTGGTGTAGATGACCGCGTACGCCGTCTCGATCGCCTGACCGAGGGTGAGGTTCTCGGCGCGGATGACCGCGCCCTCCCGCCCGGCCTTGACGTTCATGAGCTGCGTGACGATGTACTGCGTGATCGGATCGCCGTACTTGTGGATCCCCGCCTCGTCGTCCCTGGAGTAGACGGACGCGGGGTTCGACACGCTGAGAGTGCTGATGCCAACCGACCGCAGTCGCGCCTGCCCCTCCGCGCGGATGCCCTCGTAGTTGTCGAGGTACGGCTGGGGCAGGATCGGCTTCGAGGCCTGCAGGACCGCGTCGAAGACCGCGCTCATCGTCGCCCGATCGGACCCCACACAGACCGGGTCGTCCTGGCGAACGGTCTCGGCAGCGCGCGCGGGAGCGGCGAGAGCGGGCTGCGAGAGGGGTCCACCCACCAGCGCCAGGCCCACCGCCGCCGCGGCGACCGCGGACCGAAACCCTCTTTGACGTGAAACCCGGCTCATGCTCGTTCCCGACTGATCGAAGTGGAGGACTGCGTGCGAGTGCGTCGGCAGCCTGTTGCCTGCGACGATGTCGCTCGGCCGGACAATCACACCCATTCATGGACGATCGTTCAACTCGAGAGCAGGGGTGCTTCGCAACATTTACGAAGGGTTCACGCACCGGACAGTTGGCGCACCCGGCGACACAGGCACCCGCCGGGCGGCCGGTCCGCCTAGATCCAGCCGGCACCCCGCACGGACAGGAACCGTGTGCGCGCCTCGGCGGACCACGTCTCCGCCTGTTGGGTCTCCTCCTGCCGCGCGGCGCGGCGACCGCCGTCGAGCTCGGGGAACAGCGTCCGGGTGATCTCGCGGGCGGCCTCTGCCACCAGCGGTGCGAGCCGCTCCAGCGGCGCCGTCCGCTCATCCCCGCACAGCGAGAGCCCGGCCACTGGGCCCTCGTGCCCGCGGATGCCGACGCCGACGCAGGCCACCCCGCGCGCGGACTCTCCGCGTTCGAACGCCAGCCCGCGGCGCTGCCGGATCCGGTTGAGTTCCTGATGCAGGACACCGAGATCCCAGATGGTCCGGTCGGTACAGCGATTCATCCGGTCGCCGAACAGCGCGTCGACCTGTTCGGGGGCGAGCCGGGCGAGCATCGCCTTCCCGCTCGCCGTGGAATGTGCGGACACCCGGCCGCCGACGCGGGACGGAATCGACGAGGCAAGCCGGCCGCCGACCTTGTCGAGGTACAGGGCCTCGTGGCCGTCCAGGACCGACAGGTGCACGACCATCCCGGTCTGCAGGTGCAGCTCGTGCAGCAGCGGCGCCGCGGCCTCCCTGATCTCTGCATTCCCGCCGTCGCCACCGACCCCGAGCGCACGGCGGCCGAGCTGGTACCCGAACGTGGCGTGCTCCACCCAGTTCAGCTTCACCAATGAATCGAGGATCCGGTGCACCGTCGATCGAGGCAGACGGGCGCGGCGGGCCACTTCCTCCAGCGTCAACCGCGCCGCCCGCCCGTCGAACGCATCGAGGATCAGGGTCATACGTTCGACCATCGAGGGCGGCGCCTCACGGGCATCATTGCGCACGACATGTTCCGTGACGACCGTCATGGGTCCTCCTCCGGTCCCGATCGGGGGGCCGCCCGATCACCGAAACTGAAATGAATTCTGAAACCCTAGCAAGCTGCACCTCCCAATGGGAGCCCCCCACAGGAATTCGTTCGATCCCGATCACCGGGAGAGCACCACGGCGATCGGGGCCGTTGGGATATGAAAGGTGGCATGCAGATCGGGATCGTGACCCCCGTGCTGATCCAGCACCCCGCCGTACGGGCGGAGTGGGAGGTCGGCGCCGGCATCGACGAGGTCGCGTCGATAGCCGAGGCGGCCGACCGTCTCGGCTATCACCACGTCACCTGTAGCGAACACATCGCGGTCCCGGCGCCGATCGCGGCCGAGCGCGGTGGCACCTACTGGGACCCGCTGGCCACCTTCGGCTTCCTGGCCGCGCGCACCCGTCGCATCCGGCTCGTCACCCAGGTGCTCGTCCTCGGCTACCACCATCCGCTCGAGATCGCCAAGCGCTACGGCACCCTCGACCGGATCAGCGGCGGACGCCTCACCCTCGGTCTCGGGGTCGGCAGTTTGCGGGAGGAGTTCGACCTCCTCGACGCCCCGTTCGAGGGCCGGGGCCCCCGGGGCGACGACGCCCTGCGCGCGCTGCGGGCCTGCCTCTCTCGGCCGCGGCCGGAATATCACGGCGAGTTCTACGACTTCGCCGACGTCATCGTCGAACCGCACGCCCTGCAGCCGCGGGTGCCGCTGTGGATCGGCGGTCGCACCGCTCGCTCGCTTCGACGCGCGATCGAGCTCGGCGATGGCTGGGTGCCGTTCGGGCTCGGCCTGCCCGACCTCGCCGACATGCTGGCGAAGGCACCGGTACCCGCCGACATGGAGGTGGTGCTGGGCGCGGGCCGCCCCCTCGACCCGACCGGCTCGCCCGAGGCGTCGGCCCGGGCGCTGACCCGGCTACGCGATGCGGGCGCCACCATCGCCAGCGCCTCGATCGCCGCCACCGGCGCCGCCCACTACGCCGAACAACTCGAGGCGCTCAAGGAGCTCGCGGCGCCGCTCGGCGTCGAGTTCTCCTGACCCGATCCACGAACCAAAGCAATCGACATGAAGGACTCGCCCATGACCGACACCGAAACCCTGCTGACCGCCCTCGCCGCCCGGGTTCAGCTGCTCGAGGATCAGCTCGCGCTGATGCGGATCATCAGCGCGTACGGGCCCGCGGTCGACAGCGGCGAGAGCGCGGCGGTCGCCGGGATGTGGACCGAGGACGGTGTCTACGACGTGGACACCGGTTGCCTGCGCGGGCACGGGGAGATCGAGGCGATGGTGCAGTCGAAGCCTCATCAGTCCTACATCCACGCCGGCAGCGGCCACCTCGTCGGCCCGCCGCACATCGACGTCGACGGCGACACCGCGGTCGCCACCTGCCACTCACAGCTGGTCCTGCACGACCAGGAGACCCGGACCTACCGGGTCGCCCGGATCACCGCGAACCGCTGGGAGTTCGCCCGCATCGACGGCGAGTGGAAGGTCACGCTGCGCACCAACCGACTCCTCGACGGCCGGGCGGAGGCGCGGGAGATCCTCGCCGCGGGCGTCAAGAACTGAAATACGCTCTAGCCTTGCAACCGTCGGGCGGTCCCGCGGCGGTATCGCGAGGACGGGGGCCGGGCCTACGCTGGACTCACTCCAGCAACGTTCCTCAGCGCGTCGTCACGCGATCGACCGACGGAGGCCCGACATGCCCGGATCCATCGCCCCCTTCACCCGCAGGCGTGCGGCACTTCGGCGGGCCGGCCTCGCCACCCTGGCGGTCGCGGCCGCGTTCGCGGCCGCCTGCTCCGCCGACGACGGATCCGAGCATCACCCGAGCACCACTGTCGCACCCGAGTCAGGGGCGCCGGTGATCGCGATCGAGGACTTCACCTACAAGACCCCGCCGTCGGTGCGTGCGGGCGAAGAGGTCGTCGTGCGGAACGGCGCCGGACCGGAGCACTCCGTCACCTCCGACACCGAGGGGTTGTTCGACACCCATGTCGACGGGAACGAGTCCGCCACCTTCACTGCGCCGACCACCCCGGGTGCCTACACGTTCCACTGCGTCTATCACCCCGAGATGTACAGCATCCTGATCGTCGAGTGAGGCCCACGGCAGGCCCGAAAGCCCCACGTCCTCAACGGGTATCGCGGTCGACTCTCGGTCACCGAGATCGGCCGACCCGAGTTGCCTCCGCCAGACAAGACTGGACTGAATACAAATTTCGTGGGCCATGCGGCCCAAAGGAGGCCCCAGATGGGTGAATCAGTGAGCTTGGACGGCCGGACGGCCGTCATCACCGGCGCGGGCGCCGGACTCGGGCGCGCGGAGGCTCTCGCCCTCGCCGCCGCGGGTGCTCGCGTCGTCGTCAACGACATGGGCGAGGCCGCGCACGACGTCGCCGACGAGATCAAGGCCGCGGGCGGACAGGCGATCGCCGTCACCGGCGACGTGTCCGACTGGTCCCTGGGCGAGCGCCTGGTCGCGGAGGCGGTATCGAACTTCGGCTCGTTCGACATCCTCGTCAACAACGCGGGCATCCTTCGCGACAAGATGATCTTCAACCTGTCCGAATCCGACTGGGACGACGTGATCCGAGTGCATCTCAAGGGACACGCCGCGACATCGCGCGCCGCCGCCGTGCACTGGCGCGCGGCCAGCAAGGCAGCGGGTGGTCCGGTCTTCGGCCGCGTCGTCAACACCTCCTCCGAGGCGTTCCTCTTCGGCGCGGCCGGTCAGCCGAACTACTCGGCCGCGAAGGCAGGCATCACCGCACTGACACTGTCCACCGCGCAGGGACTGTCCCGCTACGGCGTCACGGCCAATGCGATCTGCCCGCGCGCGAGAACCGCGATGACCGCCGAGGCATTCGGTGAAGCCGATACCGCCGAGGCAGGCGACCTCGATCCGCTCGCCCCCGAGCGCGTCGGCACCCTGGTCACCTACCTCGCCTCCCCCGCCTCGCACGAGATCACCGGCCAGGTGTTCGTCGTCTACGGCAAGATGGTCGCGCTCATGGCGTCACCCAAGGTCGAGAACCGTTTCGACACAAGCGGTTCTGCGTTCACGGTCGATGAGCTGGACCAGCAGCTCTCGTCCTATTTCGTCGGCCGCGGGCGGTACGAGACCTACGCCGCCCACAGCGTGGCCGAACTGGAGAAGGCCGCCATCTAGGCGCTGCGCGCCCGTGCGCGGTTGAGGAGTCCTGGGACTCGTCAACCGCGCACGGGCGGCGGAGCCGCCTAGATCATCGCGCGGTGGATCCCCTGCGGCTCGCCGCCGAGCTGGGTGAGCGCCGAGGAGTGGAAGATCGAGCCCGGCACGTGGATCGCGTGGGCGATGCCCGCGTGCGCGTCGCGGAAGAAGCGCTGCATCGGGAACTTGTAGTGCAGGGCGCCGCCACCCGATCGCGCGAAGATCTCGTCCACCGCGCGCACCGCACGCCAGGCCGCGGCGGTCTGGGTACGACGCCCGATGGCACGCGCCTCGAAGTCGATGTCCTTGCCGGCCTCCGTCATGTCCCAGAACCGGTCGACGGTCTCGAGCAACGCGGCGCGGGACGCGGCGATCTCGGCCGCGGCCTCACCGATCGCGTAGAGGACGTACGGATCCTCCTTGATCCTGGTGCCGGTGATCGCGACGCGGTCCTTCTGTGCGGCGATGTGGCAGGCCAGCGCGCCCTCGGCGATGCCGACGACCGCCGAGGTGATGCCGAGCGGGAACATGCAGGAGAACGGCATGTTGTACAGCGTCTCGGTGCGGCCCGCCTTCTTCACCGCGGTGCCGTCCATCACCTCCGAGGCCAGCATCGTGCGGTAGCTCGGGATGAAGGCGTCCTTGACGATCAGGTCCTTGGAACCGGTGCCGCGGAGTCCGATGACATCCCACGAGTCGGCGACGATCTGGTAGTCCGACCGCGGCAGGATCACGTGCAGCGGGACCGGCGGCATGACCGGCGCGCCGTTCTCGTCGCCGAGCAGGGCGCCGAGGAATGCCCACTGGCAGTGATCGGTGCCCGAGGAGAACGACCAGCGACCGTTGAGGACATAGCCCCCGTCGACGGCCTTGGCGACGCCCATCGGCGCGTACGGCGACGCCACCCAGGTGTCCTGATCCGCGCCCCAGATCTCTTCCTGCACCTTCGGGTCGGCGAAGGCCAGCTCCCACGGGTGTACGCCGACGATGCCGGTGACCCATCCGGCGGCGCCGTCCATCGCGGCGATGCTCATGACCGTCTCGGCGAACTCGCGCGGGTGGACCTCGAGCCCACCGTGCTGCTTCGGCTGCAGCATGCGGATCGCGCCCGATTCACGCAGCCGCTTCGCGGAGGTGTCGGTGAGCCGCATGAGCCGGTCACCCTCCACACCCTCGGCGCGGATCTCCTCCGCGAACTGCTCGATCCGTTCCTGGACCTGACCCATTGATTGCCTCCCACTGCCGTGGCGTCGGTAGCGCGCCGTCGTCAATCGAACACCATCGTGCACCCGGCCGGGCCGGTTCGGCGAGACGAAGCCGCAGCGTGGGAAAGAATCTCCCCGCGCCGCGAATTCAGCGCAGGCGGTGGTCGGTGATCGTGGTGCGCGGACCGAACTTGGGCTTGACCGCCTGGCCGCTGACCTGGAGTAGCCGGACCACCCGATGCCGGTGTGGCCGCACCGATTCGAGGTACTCGACCATCCCCGCATCGTCCAGCGGGCGGCCGAGCAGCGACCACCCGACGATCGCGGACAGATGGAAGTCCCCAACCGAGAGGGCATCCGCGTCGCCGAGGGCCCGCTGGGCGACCTCCGCCGCCGTCCACTCCCCGATCCCATGCACCACCCGGAGCCGGGCCGCGGCGTCCGGGGCCGACATCGCGGCAGTCTCCTCCAACCGGTTCGCCACGGCCGCCGCCGTGACGATCGCGCGGGAGCGGCGCGGATCCACCCCGGCCCGATGGAACTCCCAGGACGGGATCCGCCGCCACACCTCTGCCGGGGGCGGCACCCGCATCCCCTCCGGGGCGGGGCCCGGCGCCGGCGCGCCGTGGTGGGCGACCAGCCGCCGCCAGGACGCGCGGGCCGCCACGGTGTGCACCCGCTGTTCCAGGATCGCGGGCACCAAGGCCTCGAAGACCAGGCCGGTCCGGGGGATCCGGAGCCCGGGGAAGCGCCGATGGGCCTCGGCCACCTTGGGGTGCTCGGGCGCGAAGCCGGCGGTGTCGTCGCCCTCGCCCAGCAGGTCGGCCAGGGTGGTCTCGAACTCCGCCGCGCCCGGCCCCCAGGCGAGGCAGGACACCGCTGTCGCTCCCGTCTGCGTCAACCGATAGGTCACCGCGCCGGTCGGCATCAGCGACGTCCGCCAGATCGCGCCGTCCGCGGTGGTCCGGTGACAGGGGTCGTACGGGCCGCGACCGAGCGGGGCGAGAGTGCTGGCCAGTGCCAGCGGCCGCGCGCTGACCAGCGTCGTCTCCACCACATCGGGGTGCGCGGCGGGGGTGGTCATCCCCCGACGATAGGTCGCCTGTTGCCCGCGGACACACGCGGCCTCACGACCCACCACCCGGCTAGCGCGTTCCGAACACCTTCTCGAACTTGGCCGTGTCGCCCGCCGTCTGGACCTTGACGACCTTCCCGTCCCGATAGGTGAGGACGTCGGCGGAGTCCCAACTCTCCCCGCCTGCGGTCACCTGGGTCAGGACCACGACCCTCTCCTCGTCGCCGAGATAGTGCTGGGGAGTGGTGGTCAGGGACTTCTCGGCCAACTTCGCCCACATCCCGCCGACCTCGGCCTTGCCGTGGTAATTGCCGGATACGGCGCTGTTGCCCGGAACTATCCACTCGAGGTCGTCCGCGAGGTCGGTCATCGCCGCCTCTCCGTCCCCGGCCGAGAACGCCGCGTACCCCTTCTTCGCCATCTCGATGTTCTGCTGAGCTGACATGAGACACCTCCCGTGTCCTGTCGTTCTCCGATGAGACCGACAGGTCCAGTCAAGCAACGGGCACCCGGCGTGTACATGTCATCCACCGATTGGCCCGGCCCGTCAACCGCCGCCGGTCGATCCCATCCGTCGTCGTTGCCTGGCGTTTGCCATGCTGACAGCGGCACGCGCCAGTCGCGGGGCGCGGCGAGCGACCTGGAGTACGGCGCGGTCGATCGGGGTGAGCCGTCGCGATTCCTGGTGAACAGGAATCGGACGGTGGAACAGTTTAGGACTCTTCGCGGCCGCGCGAACCCTCGTCGCCCTCGCCCCGGTATGACGCCGCCGACCGCCCGTGCCCCGCCTCGCGGGTGATGTGGTCGACCAGCGGCTGCGTCCGGTACTTCACCGGGGTCGTCAGCGCGAGCGTGGTGGTGGTGTGCGCGACGCCGCCGAGCCCGAGGATGCTCTCGAGCACGTGCAGCAACTCCTCGTGCGAGGGCGCCGCGATCCGGATCAGCAGGTCCTCCCGACCCGTCGTGGTGTGCACCTCGAGCACCTCCGGTACCCCGCGCAGGTCCTCGATGACGTCCTTGATGCGGCCCTGTTCCAGCTCGGCACCCACGAAGGCCTGCACGGGCAGCCCGAGGGTGGGCAGGTCGACGTCCGGGCGGTACCCGGTGACCACCCCGGTCTCCTCGAGGCGCCGCATCCTGGACGCGATCGTGTTCCTGGCGACGCCCAGGCGGGCGGCCAGTTCCATCACCCCGGCGCGCGGATCGTCGGTGAGCAGTTTGAGCAGCGAGGCGTCGAGCCGATCGATGCTGATCACAATGTCGACCTCGTTCCAGTGTTGTGGGTCACAACTGATCATATCCGTCAGCTCATTCGGCGGGTGTTGACGGTCACACCACCTGGGCAAATCATTGCTACACCTGATGCCCGATTAATGCGCGCAACGTGATCCGATGCGGCGAAGAAACGGTGGACCGCGATGACTGAACTGGCCGATCGTCCCGTCACCCCGACGGCGACGCTGCCCGCCCCGTACGACCTCGACGACCGCTACCGGTCCGGGTCGGGTCCGGTCCTGCTCACCGGCGTCCAGGCGATCGCGCGCCAGCTCGTCGAGCAGCACGTCCACGACATCCGCGCGGGGCGACGGGTCGCGACCTTCGTCTCCGGCTACCAGGGCAGCCCGCTCGGCGGCGTCGACAAGATGCTGCACGGGATGCCGCAGGTGCTCGCCGAGCACGACATCACCTTCGTGCCGGGATTCAACGAGGAACTCGCCGCCACCGCCGTCTGGGGCAGCCAGGCCGACCTGCCCGCGGGGCAGGCGACGCACGACGGCGTCATCGGCGTCTGGTACGGCAAGGGCCCCGGCGTCGATCGCGCCACCGATGCCCTGCGGCACGCGAACATGTACGGGGTCAACCCCAACGGCGGCGTGCTGCTGCTCGTCGGCGACGACCCCGCCTCCAAGTCCTCCACCGTCCCCGCGGTCAGTGAGCGGTCCCTCGCCGCACTGGGGATCCCGGTGCTGTTCCCGCGCAACGCCGAAGAGATGATCACGATGGGCATGCACGGCGTCGCGCTGTCGCGCGCCTCGGGCTGCCTGGTCGCGCTGAAGGTCGTCGCAGACGTCGCCGACGGCGCCTGGACGGTCGACGGCAGGGTGTCGAACATCGACATCACCGTCCCCGAGATCGAATGGGAAGGTAAGCCGTTCGTCTACAAGCAGCGACCGATGGCGGTGCCGACGGACAGCGTCATTGCCGAGGCCGACCTGTACGGGCCCCGCTGGGAGGTGGTGCGCGCCTACGGCGCCGCCAACGATCTCGATGTGATCGAGGTCGACCCCACCGGCGCGAAGATCGGCTTCGCGGCCACCGGCACCACCTTCGACTCGCTGCGCCAGGGCCTGCTCGACCTCGGCGTCGACGAGGCCGCGCTGCACGCCGCCGGGATCCGGCTGCTGCGCATCGGCATGCCGACCCCGCTCGGCCCGCAGAAGGTCAGGGAGTTCGCCGCCGGCCTCGAGCAGCTGATCGTGGTCGAGGACAAGACGGCCTTCATCGAAACGCAGATCCGCGAGATCCTCTACGGCACCGAGCACACCCCCCAGATCCTCGGCAAGCGCGACGCCGCCGGGCGGCCGCTGATGCCCGTCGACGGCGAGCTGACCGCGGGCCGGCTGCTCGGCCCGCTGCGTCGGGTACTGAAGAACCGCGTCGAGCTGAAGAAGGCTCTGCCGCCACAGCTTTCGCTCGAGGTGTTGTCCGCCACCCGTACCCCCTACTTCTGCAGCGGGTGCCCGCACAACCGCTCCACGGCACTTCCCGAGGGTTCGATCGGCGGCGGCGGCATCGGCTGCCACACCATGGTCACCATCTCCAATCGCGAGGACAGCGCCGTCACCGGGCTGACCCAGATGGGCGGCGAGGGCAGCCAGTGGATCGGTCAGGCACCGTTCACCGACGTCAAGCACCTTTTCCAGAACGTCGGCGACGGCACCTTCTTCCACTCCGGCCAGCTCGCCGTGCAGGCCTGCGTCGCGGCAGGCGTGAACATCACCTACAAGCTGCTCTACAACGACGTTGTCGCGATGACCGGCGCCCAGGACGCCGAGGGTGCGCTGTCCGTCGCGCAGCTCACCCACAAGCTCACCACCGAGGGCGTGAAGCGGATCATCATCTGTGCCGACGACCCGAAGCGGCACAACAAGAGGCAGCTCGCCAAGGGCACCAAGCTGTGGCACCGCGACCGCCTCGACGAGGCGCAGAAGGAGCTTCGCGAGGTCGAGGGAGTCACCGTGCTCATCTACGACCAGCACTGCGCCGCCGACGCGCGCCGTCAGCGCAAGCGCGGCACCCTGCCGACCCGCAACACCCGCGTGATCATCAACGAGGCCGTCTGCGAGGGCTGCGGCGACTGCGGCACCAAGAGCAACTGCCTGTCCGTGCAGCCGGTGGACACCGAGTTCGGCCGTAAGACCCGGATCGACCAGACCTCCTGCAACACAGACTATTCCTGCCTGGACGGCGACTGCCCGTCGTTCGTCACCGTCGAGGTGGTGCCGGGTAAGAAGAAGTCCGCCCGGGCCGAGCGTCCCGTGCCGCCGCTCGCGGCCGAGCCGGATCTCGGCGAGCTGACCTCGACGCAGAACGTCTTCCTCGCGGGCATCGGCGGCACCGGCATCGTCACGGTCAACCAGGTGCTCGCCACCGCCGCACTGCGCGCCGGCTACGAGGTGGAGTCCCTTGACCAGATCGGGCTCAGCCAGAAGGCCGGACCGGTTGTCTCGCACCTGCGGTTCTCCCCCGGTGCGCTCGAGCCCTCGAACCGGCTGACGCCGGGCAGCGCCGACTGCATCGTCGCCTTCGACCTGCTCACCGCCACCGACAACAAGAACCTGGGCTACGGCAGTGCCGCCGCGACCGTCGCAGTCGCGTCGACCAGCCAGACCCCCACCGGCGACATGGTCTACGACAAGTCCGTCCGGTACCCGGACGAGCAGGGCCTGCTCGCCCGCCTCGGCTCGGCGTCCAAGTCGCTCACCGCTTTCGACGCGTTGGCCGCCGCCCAGGAGTTGTTCGGCAACACCGCCGCGGCGAACTTCCTGCTGATCGGTGCGGCCTTCCAGAGCGGTGGTCTGAGGCTGCCCGCCGAGGCCATCGAGGAGGCCATCGGCATCAACGGCATCGCGGTCTCCGCGAACATCGACGCCTTCCGCTGGGGTCGCGTCGCGCTCGCCGATCCGGATGCGTTCGCCGCGGTCACCTCGCGGGTCGCCCGCACCCCCGCCGTTGCACCGGCACACCTGCTCGCCGACTCCACCTTTGACGGTGAGGTCCGCAGGCTCGTGGAGCTTCGCGCAGGCGAGCTGGTCGAGTTCCAGAACGCGAAGGTTGCGCGCCGGTACATCGATGCAGTGCAGTCCATCTGGGCCGCGGAACGCTCGGTTACCGACCGGACGGAGTTCAGTGAGGCCGTGGCCCGCGGACTGTTCAAGTTCACCGCGTACAAGGATGAGTACGAGGTGGCGCGGATGCTGGTCGATCCCGCCTTCCTCGAGAACGTCGCATCCCAGGTCCCCGGCGGTGAGAACCTCACCTACAAGCTGCACCCACCCGCGCTGCGAGCACTGGGCCGCAAGAAGAAGATCGGACTCCGGCCGAAGTCGCATGTGGCACTGAAGATGCTGGCCAAGGGCAAGGTGCTCCGCGGGACCAAGCTCGACCCGTTCGGCTACGCCCACGTCCGCAAGGTCGAGCGCGAACTGCTGTCGCATTACACCGCGACGGTGCTGCGGCTCGCGGACGAACTGGACTCGGGCAACTACGACAGGGCCACCACGATCGCCGCCCTGCCCGATGTCGTCCGCGGCTACGAGGACGTCAAGCTCGGCAACGTGGAACTCTACTGGGAGCAGCTGCGAGAGCTGGGAATCGAACGGTAACAACGGAGTTCCGCTCCAGCAGAGGGCATCCGGTGGTCGTCTTCCCCGACCGACCACCGGATGCCCTCTGTTGTGGGGTCCAGGCGACACTCGCATGGTGGCGTGGCGCGACCGGAAAGGTCGGCGGCGCGGTGGTGGCCCAACTGCATGGGGCGGGTGTTCCCGTGCGGGCGTTGACGAGAGGGAAGGCCGCCTTCCCGGAGGGCGTACAGGCGGTACGCGGGGACCTCGGTGATCCCACATCGCTGGACGCGGCGCTGGAGGGCATCGAATCGGTCTTCCTGGTGTGGCCGTTCCTGAGCGCCGAGGGCGCACCGACCGTGATCGACGCGATCGGGAGGCACGCCCGGCGGGTGGTGTACCTGTCATCCGCCGGGGTCGGGGACGAGGGGGAGAAGCCTGGCGAGGCCATCACCATGTTCCACACGGAACTGGAGCGGCTGATCGCAGCGTCCAGCATGGAGTGGACGGCACTGCGTCCCACCGGGTTCGCGGGCAACACGCTGGGTTGGGCAGAGGAGGTCCGCACCACCGGCGCGGTACGGGCGCCGCTGGCGAAGATGGCCCGCCCACTGATCCATGAAGCTGACATCGCCTCGGTCGCCGTCCAAGCGCTGACGACCGATGCCCTGGTCGGCGCCCGCTCCGTGATCACCGGCCCCGAACTGGTCACCCAGGAGCGGCAAGTGGCGCTGATCGGCGAGGCGATCGGGCGTCCGCTGCAGTTCGAAGAGATCACGGTGGACGAGGCCATCGAGCAGATGATGGCCGAAGGCTACCCGGCGGAGCTGGTAGAGGCCGTGATGCCGGCCCAGGCGGAGCTGCTCGACAACCCGGAGCCGGTCACCGACGAGGTGGAGCGCATCACGGGCACCGCGGCCCGGCCCTTCCGGCAGTGGGCTGTCGATCATGCGGCGGACTTCCGCTGAGGGAGATGCCAACGTTGGTCGCCGCCGCGCTCGACGAGCGGGCGGCGACCTGCCACTCAGTCATCAGTCGCTGCCTTCCGTATCAGGGCTGGAACACGATCCGTCCCACGGTGGTGCCATCGCCCAGCCTGCCGATGCCGTCCGCCACCTCGGCGAGCGAGAGCCGCTCGCTGATCAGCGGCTTGATCGCCCCCTCGTCGGCGAGCCGGGTCAGCTCGACGTGGCAGTCGTCGATGGCCCGCTGGTTGTACGCCTTGTACAGGCCCCAGTGCAGCCCGATGATCGAGTAGTTCTTGATCAGCGCGTGATTGAGGGCCGGTTGCGGGATGGTGCCACCCGCGAACCCGATCACGATGATCCGGCCCTCGAAGGCGATGCACTTGGTGGACTTCGTGTACGCATCGCCGCCGACCGGGTCGAACACCACGTCCGCGCCGCGGCCGCCGGTGAAGTCCTTGACCGCGGCCACGATGTCCTCGGTGTGCCGGTCGATCACCAGGTCCGCCCCGAGTCGGCGGCAGTACTCGGCCTTCTCTTGCCCTCCGACCACCCCGATCACCGTGGCGCCTGCGGCCTTCCCCAGCTGCACGGCCGCGCTGCCAACCCCGCCCGCGGCGGCGTGGACCAACAGCGTCTCGCCCGGCTGCAGCTGAGTGCGGCGGTGCAGCGCGAACCAGCCCGTCTGGTAGCCGATGCTCAGCGCGGACGCCTCGGCGTCGTCCAGGGACGCGGGCGCGGGGAAGGTGTTCGACTCCTCCGTGACCGCCAGCTCCGCGAATCCACCACCGGGCAGGCTCGGGTTGCCGATCACCCGGTCGCCGACCGCGAACCGGGTGACGCCGTCACCCACCGCGACCACCGCACCGCACAGTTCGACGCCGGGGGTGAACGGCAGCGGCGGCTTGATCTGGTACTCGCCACGGCACAGCAACACATCGGGGAAGTTCGCGGGTGCCGCCAGCACCCGGACCATGAGCTGGCCCGGGCCGGGCGTGAGGTCGGCGATCTCCTCGAGCCTCAGTACGTCGCGCGGTTCGCCGAGTTCGTTGACGCGCCAAGCCTTCATGATGCCTCTCCTGACAACTACGTCGATTGGGTGATGGATGAGAGTCGATCAGATCCCGGCGTCGGCCGCGATCTCATCGGCCTTGCGCACCAGCGCGTCGATCTGTTCGGCGGTGGGCGTGCCCGCGGCCGCCCTGTTCTGTGGGTTCTCCAGTGCCCGGCGCATGACGCCCTCTGCGATGACCGCGATCTTCCACAGGCCCAGCACATGCCAGAACTTCAACGCCGCGGCGTCCCGTCCGGTCTCGTCGAGGTAGATCTCGGCGAGCTCCGCGCGGGTGGGGAAGCCCGCCAGCGTCGACGCCGGGAAGTCGCCGATCGCGTCCTCGCCCGGTTCCGGCCAGTAGGCGAGCATGCTGCCCATGTCGGCCAGCGGGTCACCGAGCGTGGACAGTTCCCAGTCCAGCGCCCCGATCACGTCGCCGGTCTCGTGCGAGACGATCACGTTGCGCAGGTGGAAGTCTCCGTGCACCAGCGCGACCACGCGCTGCTCCGGGACCGCCCCGGCCAGTCGCCTCGTCAGGTCGTCGAGCTGGGGTAGTTCGCGGGTCTTGGAGACCTCCCACTGACCGGCCCACCGCTTGAGCTGGCGCTGGGCGTACGGCTTGTGGCTGGCGAGATCGGTCAGGCCGGTCGACTCGAGGTCCACGGCGTGGATCTTGGCCAGGGCCCGCGGCAGCGATTCCGCGATTTCCCTACGCCGCTGCGGCGCAAGCGATTCCACGATCGACATGGTGTCGACGACCTGGCCGTCGAGAAACTCCATCAACACCAGCGGCACGTCGGACACCGCCGGGTCCTGTGCGACCCCGAAGATCCTGGGCGCAGGCACCTCGGTCTCGGCGAGCGCGGCCATGATCCGCGCCTCGCGTGCCACGTCGTGCGCCGAGGCGAGCAGGTGCCCCAGCGGCGGGCGCCGCAGAACCCACCTGCGGTCCTCGGCATCTCGGACCAGGAAGGTCAGGTTCGACTGACCCAGCCCGATCCGGTCGAAGCTCAGCGGGGCGGTGAACTCGACGCCCAGCGAGCCGAACCACCGCGTGACCGCGGCCGGGTCGAGACCGACGATCTCCCCCACCTCAGGCACCGGTGGGCCGGTGAGCCCGGTACTTGCGCAGTTCCTGCTTCGCGATGGCCCGCTTGTGTACCTCGTCGGGCCCGTCGGCAAGGCGCAGGGTCCGCAGGTGCGCATACGCCATCGCCAGCGGGAAGTCGTCGGTCACGCCGGCCCCGCCGTGTACCTGGATGGCCCGGTCGACGATCTTCAACGCCATCTGTGGTGCGGCGACCTTGATCGCGGCGATCTCGGTGCGCGCCTCCTTGTTACCGACCGTGTCCATCAGGTAGGCGGCTTTGAGCGTGAGCAGGCGATTCATCTCGATCTCGATGCGCGCTTCGGCAATCCAATCCTGGATATTGGCACGGTCGGCGATCGGGCGGCCGAACGTGACCCGAGACTGCGCACGCTTGCACATCAGTTCCAACGCCCGCTCGGCCATGCCGATGGCGCGCATGCAGTGATGGATCCGGCCGGGGCCGAGGCGGGCCTGGCTGATCGCGAAGCCCTCGCCCTCGCCCTTGAGCACGTCCTTGACCGGGACCCGCACGTTCTCGAAGGTGATCTCCGCGTGGCCCTCCCGATCGTGGTAGCCGAAGACCGGCAGGTTACGCACGACGGTGACGCCGGGAGCATCGATCGGCACCACGAGCATCGACTGCTGGCGGTGGATCTCGGCCGTCGGATCGGTCTTGCCCATCACGATCAGCACCCGGCAGTTCTGGTGCATTGCATTGGAGGCGAACCACTTACGGCCGTTGAGGATGAACTCGTCGCCGTCGCGCTCCATCCGCATCTCGACGTTGGTGGCGTCGGAGCTGGCGACCTCGGGCTCGGTCATCGCGAAGGCGGAGCGGATCTTCCCGTCCAGCAGCGGCTTCAGGTACTTCTCGCGGTGCTCATCGGTGCCGAAGATCTCGAAGACCTCCATGTTGCCGGTGTCGGGTGCGTTGCAGTTGCATGCCTCGGAGGCGAGGTGACTGCGACCCATGATCTCGGCCAGCGGCGCGTACTCCAGATTGGTCAGGCCCGCCCCGGTTCCTGGATGCGGATGGAAGAGGTTCCACAGTCCCCGCTTTCGCGCCTCGACCTTCAACTCCTCGACGATCGGCGGCTGGAAGTGGGGGTCTCCCGCGGCCCGCATCTGCTCCTCGTAGACGGCTTCAGCCGGGTAGACGTGCGAGTCCATGAACTCGAGCAGGTCGGCCCGGATCTTCTCGGCGCGGTCCGAGACATCGAACAGGGACATGTGAACTCCAGACAGGTGGGGAGGAAGGAATGGCGGGAGGGGCGATCAGTCGCCCGGTAGAAGTCCGGCCTGGAAACGACGCATCCCGCGCAGCCACCGGTCGTAGTCGGCCCCCTTGCGGCGGTACATCTCGAGCACCTCCGCGTGCGGGAGGATCAGGAAGCGCTCGTCGTCCATCGCGGCGAGCACGTCCTCGGCGACCTGCGCAGGTTCGAGCACGTCGCCCGCAGAGGTCACGGCCCGCGTCGCCGCGACGCCGCGGGCGTCGCCGGATTCCTCCCCCTCGTAGAGCAGCTTGGTGTTCACGCCCATCGGGCACAGACAGCTGACCCGGATCCCGCGATCGCCGTAGGTCACGTTGAGCCACTCGGCGAAGCCGACCGCGGCGTGCTTGGTCACCGAGTAGGTGGCGGAGCCGATCTGGGTCAGCAGGCCCGCCGCCGACGCGGTGCTGACGAAGTAGCCCTCGCCCCGTTCGAGCCACGGCGGGACCAGCAGCTGCGCGGCGCGGATGTGGGCTCGCAGGTTGACGTCGATCGACAGGTCCCAGTCACTCTCGGTCGCCTCGAGCCCCGGCGCGCCGCTGATGCCCGCGTTCGCGAAATACAGGTCCACCGGCCCGAATTCGGACTCGGCGAGCGCGATCAGTCGCTGGATCGCGGACGTGTCGGAGGCGTCAGCGCCCGAGCCGATCGCGGAACCGGGGTGCTCGGCGTTGACACTCGCGGCGACGGCGAGCGCGGCGGCCTCGTCGAGGTCCGCGACGACGACCTTCGCGCCCTCGGCCGCGAGCCGTTCGGCGAGCGCGCCGCCGATTCCTCCGCCGCCACCGGTGACGATGGCGACCTTCTGCGCAACCTTCACAGCAATTCCTCTTCCCTCGCGGCGATCAGTCCTGATCCGAGTATCGCCGAAGGCTAGTTAAATATGAGTTCAGATTCAACTGTCACGCGATTTCTGCCCCCGGACCTGGACAAACGAGTGAAGTGGGCGTCAGCCTCTCGGGGCGATACGGAGCGCGTTCACCCACAGGCGGGTGGCGGTGGCAACGATGTCCTCGAGCGACACCGCGTCGCTGCCACCGGTGACGAAGTACCCGAATGCGAGGCGGCTGATCATGCCCGACAGCGCCGACGATGCCAGCAAGGGATCGAGATCCGGGTCCGCGAGTCCGCGTTGCTGCAGGTTCGCGATGCTGCGGGCGTTGCGACGGATAAAGGCGTCGGCGCGCTGCTGCCGCAGCACCCGGAACTCGGGATCGATGCTGGCGACCTGTTCGAGCAGCCCCATCAGCTTCGCGTTGCGCTTGTATGCCTCGAAGTACGCCCGGTTGCTGGCCGCGATGATCGCGGCGGGATCGTCCTCGACCGCAACGCGGGGCATCCCCGGGTGCATCATGTCCTCTTGCGCCAGCTCGAGGACCGCGGCGAAGATCTCTTCCTTGCTCGCAAAGTAGGTGTAGAACGTCCCGGCCGAGCACTTGGCCGCCTTGGTGATGTCGATCAGGCGGGTGTCGAGGTAGCCCGAGCGCTCGAACACCCTTCTGGCGGCCGCGATCAGCGCCGCCCGGGTCCGCAGCCCGCGCTCGGTGACCGGTAGCTCACGAAGCAGAGCCGACCGCGCCATCGACGGCGGCGCGTCGTCGCGATCATCCCCGGAAACCGATCCTGACATGCCGTATTTATACGGCAATGCGGGTCGTCGGCGTGCGTGGCCTGCTCCCCTCCGACGGCCCATACTGAGAGGAAGGCGTGATGCCACGCGGAGCATGGGAGCGACAGACATGACGGAGTCCAGCCCCGACCCGGTCCGGCCGAGCACCCTCGCCCAGCTCACCGCGCTGATCGGGACCGTGCTCGGCCCCACCGACTGGCACGAGGTGACGCAGCAGCGAATCGACGCCTTCGCCGACGCCACCGGAGACCACCAGTGGATCCACGTCGACCCCGAGCGGGCCGCGGACGGACCCTTCGGCACCACCATCGCGCACGGGAACTACAGCCTCTCGCTCGGCCCGTTCTTCACCGGGCAGCTGATCGCCTTCGACGGGTTCGCACACGCACTCAACTACGGCTACAACAAGGTCAGGTTCACCGCGCCACTGCCGGTCGGGTCCCGAATCCGCATGCGCGCCACCATCACCGCGGTGCACGAGATCGCCGGGGGCGCGCAGATCCTGAACAAACTGTCCTTCGAGCGCGAGGGCACGGCGAAACCGGTCCTGGTCGTGGAGGCGGTGGGATTCCTCGCCGAACGCAAGTAGAAGCCTGGCCGTGCGGTGTCGGACGCCCTAGGCTCGGCACGGTGACCACGACCTTCTCGGCTCTCATCGCACGTGACCAGGACGGGGAGATCACGCTCGCCCCCGACACCCTCGACACCGACGCGCTGCCGCCGGGTGAGGTCACCATCAGGGTGCATTTCTCGAGCGTGAACTACAAGGACGCCCTCGCCGTGACGCCACGGGGCGGGGTGGTGCGCGAGTACCCGATCGTCCCCGGCATCGACCTCGCAGGCGAGGTCGTCGCCTCCGACGACGAGTCGTTCACGCCCGGCGACCTGGTCCTCGCGCACGGCTACGAGATCGGCACCGGACGTCACGGCGGCTACGCCGAGCTCGCCCGGGTACCCGCCGACTGGGTGGTCCGGCTCTCGGACCTCTCCCCCCGCGATGCGGCGACCATCGGTACCGCGGGCTTCACCGCGGCGATGAGCGTGCAGGCAATCCTCGACCGCGGGATCACCCCGGCCGACGGGCCGGTCCTGGTCACCGGTGCCAGCGGCGGCGTCGGAAGCGTGAGCGTCGACCTTCTCGCCGCGGCCGGGTTCGAGGTGGTCGCGTCGACCGGCAAGCCTCAGGCCGCGGACCTGCTGACCTCGCTCGGTGCCGCGTCCGTGATCGGGCGGCTGCCCGAGGACCCGGACGCGAAGCCCCGCCCGCTCGGCAAGGCGGAGTGGGCGGCCGCGGTCGACTGCGTGGGCGGCAAGACGCTCGCGCACGTGCTCAGCACCGTCCGCTACGGCGGCGTGGTCGCGGCGAGCGGACTGACCGGCGGAGCGGCGCTGCCCACCACCGTGCTGCCGTTCATCCTGCGCGGCGTCTCCCTGCTCGGCATCGACTCCGTGCAGCTGCCGATCGACAAGCGCCGCGCGCTGTGGGCGCGCCTCGCGGGAGATCTGCGTCCGCGACACCTGCCCTCAATCGCGCACGAGGTGCCGATCCGGGATGTCGCCCCGGTGCTCGACCGGGTACGGGCCGGGACCTACACCGGGCGCGCCGTGGTCCGAGTCGACGGCGGATTCTGATGGCCGAGCTGATCGGGTAGACCTCCGGCCCACCCGATCAGCTCCGAACGCGGGGTTCAGCTACCGAACGGCAGTGTGCCCGGGGCGATCTGGTAACCGCTGCTGCCGGCCGAGCTTCCGCCGACGGCACCCAGGAACCCGTTGATCACGTTGGTCAGCATGCTTGAATTTCTCCTCGAGAGCACTCCGATGAGGATCGCGGGACCGCGATCCTCAGCTACGGTAACGATCCGCCATGACCTTGTCGACCGGTCTGGCAGAAGCGATACCGGGCATGACAGGGTGGGTCACGTGATCGACGAACCCGAATCCCGGCAGGCCGACATCGATGCGGTGACCGCGTTCCGCGAGCAGTGGAACCTGCCCGGAATCGTCGACGTGCACACGCATTTCATGCCCAAGAACGTGATGGACAAGGTGTGGAGGTACTTCGACTCGGCCGGACCACTGACCGGCATGGAGTGGCCGATCGCCTACCGACACGAGGAGGACGTCCGGCTCGACCGGCTGCGTTCCTATGGGGTCCGGGCGTTCACCTCGATGATCTATCCGCACAAGCCGCACATGGCGGCCTGGCTCAACGAATGGGCGGTCGAGTTCGCTGCCCGTAACCCCGACTGCCTGCACACCTCCACCTTCTATCCCGAGCCCGGCGCCGCCGAGTACGTCACCGCGGCACTTGAGGCCGGAACCCGGGTGTTCAAGTCGCACATCCAGGTTGGCGACTACGCGCCGAACGATCCGCTGCTCGATGGCGTGTGGGGCGTCCTCGAGGACGCAGGCACCCCCATCGTGATCCACTGCGGGTCCGGGCCCGCGCCCGGACGCTTCACGGGCCCGGGACCTATCGCGGAGCTGCTGGCCCGCTACCCACGGCTGCGTCTGGTCATCGCGCACATGGGCATGCCCGAGTACGCGGAGTTCCTCGGACTCGCCGAACGCCACGACCGGGTGCTGCTCGACACCACGATGGCGTTCACCGACTTCATCAACGATGCCGCGCCGCTGCTGCCTGCCGACCTGCCACGCCTGCTCGACCTGCAGGAGCGGATCCTCTTCGGCAGTGATTTCCCGAACATCCCGTACCCGTACGCCCATGCCCTGGAGGCGGTTTCTCGGCTCGACCTGGGCGCGGAGTGGGTCAGCGCCGTGTGCCACGGCAACGGTGTGCGGCTGTTCGACCTCTGATCAGAAGAGGGTGAGCGAGTCGTCCGACTCGGCGACCTCGAACAGCGTCGGCTCCATCTCGTTCGGGACGACGGTGTGCGCCGTCACCGACTTGGCTCGCGAGACCTTCTTCGCCGGTGACACCGGCGCGGCGTGCGTCGTGGTCTTCGCCCGCGGGACGGAGGCCGGGGCAGAGGCAGCG
Source organism: Rhodococcus sp. NPDC055112 (assembly GCF_053607505.1). NCBI lineage: Bacteria > Bacillati > Actinomycetota > Actinomycetes > Mycobacteriales > Nocardiaceae > Rhodococcus > Rhodococcus sp. NPDC055112. Next base: position 161,087 of record NZ_JBSGTR010000001.1, on the reverse strand, counting down.
GTGGCCGCGACGGCACGAGCCGCCTCACCGGCCAGCTTGTCCGCCTCCTCGTTGTAGTGGTTGCCGACGTGACCGCGTACCCAACGGAAGCGCACAGGGCCGGTCCGCTCGGCGATCGCCTCGTCGATGGAGCGCACGAGGTCCAGGTTCTTCACCGGTTCGCCGGAGGCGGTACGCCAGCCCTTGCGCTTCCAACCGGACACCCACTCGGAGGCGCACTTGATCGCGTACTGCGAGTCGGACTCGATCAGCATCGGCTCATCACCCGGATGCGCCCGGATGGCCTCCAAAAGCGCACGCAGCTCGGCGATTTGGTTGGTGCCCGACCGCTCGCCGCCGGAACGGCTCGGCCCCATGTGGTTGACCCACGCCCAGCCGATCGCGCCGCCGGGGTTGCGAAGGCAGGAGCCGTCCGTGCTGACGATGATCACGTCCGACACCTTACGGTGGCCCCCCGACATTGCGAAGGGCCCGCGCCGGGCCCGCGGCGGGCACCCCGTTCCCGGCCCGACTACGCCCCGGTGAACCGCGGCGGCCTGCGCTCGAGCATCGCGGCCACCGCCTCCTGGTGATCCTGCGTGTGGTGCGCCAGCGCCTGCATCGAGGCGGACAGCTCGAGCAGGCTCTCCAGGCTCTGGTGCTGTCCCTCGCGGAGCAGCTTCTTGGTCATCCGCAGGGCCTGCGGCGGGTTCACCGCGACCCGTTCTGCCAGCGCACGGGCGGTCGAGACCAGCTCATCCGGCTCGACCACCCGCGAGACCAGGCCCCACTCGAGGGCGGTCGCGGCGTCGATCGCGTCGCCGGTGAAGGCCATCTCGGCGGCCCGCGCCTGCCCGACCGCGCGCGGCAGGAACCAGGCACCGCCGTCGCCCGGGATGATGCCGAGCTTGACGAAGCTCTCCGCGAAGGTGGCCGTGGTCGCCGCGATCCGCATGTCGCACATGAGTGCAAGGTCACAGCCCGCCCCGATGGCCGGGCCGTTCACCGCGGCGATCACCGGCGCCTCGCAGTGATAGAGCGCTCGGGGGATCCGCTGGATGCCGTGCCGGTAGCCGCCGCGCAGTTCCACGGGCGAGCCGCCGAACATGCCCTCGCGGTCGCGCATGTGCTTGACGTTGCCGCCCGAGGAGAACGACGGCCCGGCGGCGGTCAGCACCACCGCGCGCACCGTCACGTCCCGATTGACGTCCGCGATCGCCGTCTCGAAGGCCTCGATCATGTCGGGCTCGGAGATGACGTTGCGGGTCTCCGGTCGGTTCAGCGTCCACGTGACGATGTCCCCGTCCCGCGCCACCACGATTGCCTCGGTCACTGCGCACTCCTTCCGGTCGCGGCCAAGGGTAGGCGGTGCGGAACCGTGCGCGTGTCTTACCCCAACTGGGGTGTGACGCTCGCACCGGCGGCGAAGCCGCGATAGCCGTGCGCGTCTGCGACCGCGGTGGAGAGCACCTCGCCGTCGTGGGTGCTCAGCCCGGCTGCCAGCGCCCGGTCTGCGGCGGTGGCCCGTCGCCAGCCCAGTTCCGCGATCTCGAGGACGTACGGGAGGGTGGCATTGGTCAGCCCGAAGGTGGACGTGCGGGGCACCGCGCCCGGCATGTTCGCCACGCAGTAGAAGACGGAGTTGTGCACCCGGTAGGTGGGCTCGGCGTGGGTGGTCGGATGTGAGTCCTCGAAGCACCCGCCCTGGTCGATCGCGACATCGACCAGCACCGACCCCGGCTTCATCCGGGACACCAGTTCGTTCGACACCAGCTTCGGTGCCCTCGCCCCCGGCACCAGCACCGCGCCGATCACCAGGTCCGCGCCGAGCACCGCCTGCTCCACCTCGAAGGCGTTGGACACGACCGTCCGCAGCCGTCCGCGGTACCGGTCGTCGAGCTCGCGCAGCCGCGCGACGTTCAGGTCCAGGACGGTGACATCGGCGTGCATCCCGACGGCCATCGCCGCCGCGTTCTGGCCCGCAACGCCGCCACCGAGGATCACCACGTTGGCCGGGCGCACCCCGGGCACGCCGCCCATCAGGACGCCGCGGCCGCCGGAGCTGGCCATCAGGTGGTAGGCCCCGGCCTGGGGTGCGAGCCGCCCGGCGACCTCGCTCATCGGCGCGAGCAGCGGCAGGGAACCGTCGGGGGCCTGCACCGTCTCGTAGGCGATCGCGGTCGTCTTCGCCGCGATCAGCGCGTCCGTGCACTCCCTCGAGGCCGCCAGGTGCAGGTAGGTGAACAGCACCAGGTCCGAACGAAGGCGCGAATACTCCTCAGCGATAGGCTCTTTCACCTTGAGAAGCAGCTCGGCGGACGCCCACACATCGTCGGCGTCGGCCAGGATCTGCGCGCCGGCCGCGCGGTAGTCGGCGTCGGCGAAGGAAGAACCGGCACCGGCCTCCTGCTCGACGAACACCTGGTGGCCGCGGGAGACGAGTTCCTGGACGCCTGCGGGCGTGATGGCGACTCGGTACTCGTGGTTCTTGACCTCGCGGGGGATTCCGATCCTCATGACACTTCCTCGGGTTTCGGGGGTGGTTCGGTGTGGGTGAGCGTGATCGACGCTGGGTCAAGTATGAATTTTCCTCGATTCCATGCACAGATTTGTGCTGATAATTCTCTAGAATCGGCACATGGTTGCTGAATCTTCGACCCAGGGCTCGTCGCGGGGTGCCCGCCCGAACGATGTTCGGGCGGTCAGGCTCGACGAGATCGATCACGTCCTGCTCGCCCAGCTCACCCGCGACGCCCGCACCCCGAACAACGCGCTCGCCGAGCTGGCCGGGATCGCACCCTCCACCTGCCTGGCCCGGGTGCGCGCGCTGGTCGAGAAGGGCGTCATCCGGGGCTTCCACGCCGACATCGACCCGGCGGCCCTCGGAAGGGACCTCGAGGCGATGATCTCGGTCCGGCTGCGCGCCGACGCGCGCCCGCACATGGCGCAGTTCGCGGAACGGATGTCCGCGACGCCCGAGGTGCTCGACGTCTATTTCATCGCGGGCGCCGACGACTACCTGCTCCACGTCGCGATGCGCGACACCGGCGCGCTGCGCGACTTCGTGCTCGACCACCTCTCCGCGCGGCCGGAGGTCGCGGCGACCGAGACGATCCTCATCTTCGAGCACATCCGGCCCAGGTCGGGCCGCTAGCGCGGCGTCAGACGGGGCCGCCGGGCCTCATGGCAGCAGCCTGTCCAGGAAATCGTTGCTGAAAATGCGGTGCGGGTCGTGGGCGTTGTACGCGGCGCGGGCGGTGTCCCAGTTGTCGCCGGTGGGCACCCCGTCGCGGTAGGTGCCGGGAATGACGGTCTCGATGGACGGCCCGTCGGAGTGCCCGGCCCGGTCGGTGAAAGCCCAGCCCTTGGCCCACTCCGGCCGGAAGGTGGCGTAGTCACCGCTGTAGTTCTCCCGCATGAACAACTCCATTTCGCGGAAGTACGCGGCCTGGCCCGGCGTGCCGGGCACCCCGACCACGTTCATCCAGATGGCGGTGTCCCACTCCGGGTGATCGGGACGCGGACGCAGCGCCGAGATGGTCGGCGGGCCTGCGCTTTCCACCGCCACCTCGTCCTGGTCGTCGAGCCCGCACAGGCGCACCTCGAAGGGCCCGTTGATCGGATACCGGCCCGCCGCCATGAGTTCCTGCTGACGCCGGTGATGCCAGCCGGTGAACTCGTTGATCACCCGTGCGATGTTCGACCTGCGGGTGATCACCACCCCACCGCCCGCGTTCATCCGCAGGGTGGTCGCGCGGAGGTAGAACAGCACGTCCTTGGACCAGCCCCACAGGTCGGCGGTTCCGGAGGCGGCGAGCCCGGAGGCGATGGTCGCGAACTGCGCCTGGCCGAACAGCGGAGTGGCGCTCCCGATCCCCCTGGTGATGGCCCCGAGCGGATCGGTGACCGCCTGCGGGATGTTGTCCGAGTACCAGTAGTTGTAGGGCCCCGTCACCTCCCGGGACCGCGGCGGTTTGACCGGGGTCGGCGTCCACACCTTGAGCCACGGCGTCTCGGTGAAGGGGAACCAGATCGCCTCGACGCGCCCCGATCGGGCCACGTAACTCTCGAACGTCCGACCGGGCGCCCCTGCCGGGGCGAACAGTTCACGCCACGGGATGTCGGTGACGGACTCGCAGCGGAGCCGGTAGTTGGGGCCGGCCTGCAGCGTCACCGAGGTGACGAAGGACCGGCCGAGGTGGGTGAGCAGCGGACGGATGGCGGGGTCGGCCCTGGCGAACTCCCGCAGTTCGTACCGACCGGCCGCGTCGTCCCAGACCACCGCGGTCATCGCGGTCACCAGGTTGCTCAGCGACCCGAAAGACGCTCCAGGGAGCCCGGATTCGCCGTCCGCGGGCAGCGTGGCCCCGTGCGCGTCGATCGCGAGCACCCCGGCGATGGTGAGCCCGCCGATCGCGGGGGCGTTGGCCCAGCCGAGTCCGCGCTCCTGCAGCTCGGTGAGGATCGCCTCGACGGTGGCACCCGCGCCCGCGGTGACCGTGGCGCGGCCCTCGGCGGCGCCGGCGGCGTCGACCGCGACGGCGTTCAGTCGCGCCATGGTGTCCACCAGCAGCACCCGGTCGACGTCCTGACCGGCCTCCAGGGTCAGCGGGCTCCACCCGTGCATGGTCCCCCGCGGCCGCAACCGGTAGCCGTTGGCGTGCGCCCAGTTCGCGAGCCGGACCACGTCCTGCGCATCGCGGGGCGTGCACGTCCAGACCTGGTCGAAGCGGATCTCCTGCGCCCAGTTCTCGTAGCCCTGCTGAACGAGGGCGATGCCCTCGGGGAAGGCGGGCGGGGCGGGCAGGGTCGCCCTGACGTCGCCGAACGGGATCGCCTGTGCGGGCGACCAACCGAGTCCGGTGAGGGCGGCGGCCCCCGCCGCGGCGGCCAGGAAGCTCCTACGCGAGAAGCCGCCCGTCTGCTGGTCCGAACGACTTGTGGCCATCGACAATGTCCCTCTCTCGGTGGGTGGCGCGGCCTGCGCGCCACGAGCGAGGACAAAGTTAGAACATGTTCCCGTCATCGTGTCGGGAAACGCGTATCCGGGTCCCGGGAATCCCGGATTCCCCGGCTCGCCCCGTGGTCTACTTGAACCCGTTGGAGACCTGCGACGACAGGCATTTCCGAGGAGAACCGATGGCCGAACTCGACATCAGCGACGAGCCTTCGACGGTGTCGCCCCGGAAGCCCCGGCGCGGCTGGCCGGTCTTCACCGTCATCGCGATCGCGCTGATCGCCTTTCTGGCCGGCGGCGTCGGCGGCTCCTTCCAGGGCAAGCTCGCCGAGGTCCAGAAGAACGACAACGCCAGTTATCTGTCCGCCTCCGCCGAATCGACCATCGTCGCCGACGAATCCGCGAAATTCGTCACGGTCGAGACCATCCCGGGATTCGTCGTCTTCCACCGCGACGGGCCGTTGACCGAGCAGGACAAGGAGTCGATCGCCAACGCCGCGACGGCGGTGACGCAGGTTCCTGGTGTCGACAAGACCGGAATGGCCCCGGTCCAGTACTCCGAGGACGGCACCACCGCGTCGCTGTTCGTGCCGCTGGTGGCCAAGTCCGACGGCACGCAGGTCCAGGGCGATGTCCTCGCCGAGACCGAGCAGCACGTGATGGACGCCGCCAGATCGGCCGCCGCCGCCGAACTCGAGGTGTTGCCCGCGGGCCCAGGCGGGCTGCTCGTCGCCTTCATCGACGCCTTCCAGGGACTCGACGGCGCGCTGCTCGGCGCGGCACTCCTCGTCGTGATCCTGATCCTGCTGGTCGTCTACCGCTCCCCCGTCCTCTGGATCTTCCCGCTGCTGTCCGCGATGCTCGCTCTCGGCCTCTCCTCGATGGTCATCTACTTCCTCGCCAAGCAGGACGTCCTGACGCTGACCGGCCAGAGCCAAGGCATCCTGATGGTCCTCGTGCTGGGCGCGGGCACCGACTACGCCCTGTTGCTGATCGCGCGGTACCGGGAGGAACTGCACGCGTACCCGAACCGGTTCGATGCAATGATCCGGGCCTGGCGCGAATCGGCGCCCGCGATCACCGCCTCCGCGGTGACCGTCATCCTCGGCCTGCTGTGCCTGACCTTCTCCGAACTGAACTCGAACAAGAGCCTCGGTCCGGTCACCGCCATCGGCATCGCCTGCACCTACCTGGTGATGATGACGTTCCTACCCGTGGCGCTGGCGACCGCGGGCCGGTGGGTGTTCTGGCCGCGCGTCCCGCAGGTCGACCACGCCGCTGATCTCACCGCGCACGGCATGTGGGGCCGGATCGCCACCACCGTCGGCAACCGGGCCCGGCCGGCGTGGATCGGCACCACCGTGCTGTTGATCGCGCTGTGCGCCATCGGGATCGGCAGCTTGCAGACGGACGGGCTCACCGCGACCGAGAACTTCACCAACAACCCCGAGGCCGCCCAGGGACAGGCGATCTACGACGCCAAGTTCCCGCAGGGCACCGGCGCTCCCGCCGTCATCATGACCAACGCCGACGCCGCCGAGCAGGTGATCGCCGTCGCGGGCGGGGTCGAGGGTGTCGCGACCGCCCCGGGTTCGGTGTGCCTGCAGATCGACTACGCCAAGGTGGCGGGGCTGAACCTGGGCACCGGCGCCGCCCCCGCGGGCGCGCCGACCGGCTGCCCGCCGCCGCAGTTGACGGTGCAGCCGATCGACGGCCGCACCGTTGTCACCGCCACGCTCGCCGACTCCTACGACTCACCCGAGGCGCTGGAGACCATCGAGCGGTTGCGCACCGCGGTGCACGCCGTCCCCGGCGCCGACGCCCTTGTGGGCGGGAACTCCGCGGCCACCCTGGACGTGCAGACCGCCTCGGTGCACGACAGGAACCTGATCATCCCGATCGTGCTGGTGGTGATCTTCCTGGTGCTCGCCATCCTGCTCCGGGCGCTGCTCGCGCCGCTGATCCTGATCGCCACCGTGGTGCTCTCGTTCGCAGCCACGCTCGGCGTGTGCGGGTTCTTCTTCACCCACGTGTTCCATTTCGCGGGCGCCGACCAGGCCTTCCCCCTGTTCGCCTTCGTGTTCCTTGTCGCGCTCGGCATCGACTACAACATCTTCCTGATGACCCGGGTACGAGAGGAGTCGCTCACCCACGAAACCCGATCCGGGGTGCTGCGCGGGCTGGCCGTCACCGGCGGTGTGATCACTTCCGCAGGTGTGGTTCTCGCCGCGACGTTCGCGGTGCTGGGCGTGCTGCCGCTGGTGTTCCTCGCGGAGATCGGGTTCGCGGTGGCGTTCGGCGTCCTGCTCGACACCATCATCGTGCGCAGCGTGCTGGTGCCCGCCCTCTCCTATGACATCGGCAAGCGCATCTGGTGGCCGTCGGCCCTGGCGAAGGCCGAGGACTGAAACGCCGAGGACGCACCAACCGACATCTTGGGGTATCGCGTGTTTGAATGGCGGTCGGAGAGTGCAGATTTCCGAAAGCCCCACCACGGATACGGGTCCTAGTCCAGACTGAACCCCGTTCGTCACCTCCTGCGGGGGAGGAGCCGTTCGTCCCAAAGGAGTGTCATGTCGTTTCGTTCGCCGTCTCTGCTTGCCCGCAGGATCCTCGCCGCCACGGCCATAGCCGCCGCGGCGGGCGCCGTCCTGCCCGCCACGGCGAATGCCGACGTGACACCGACCACGCTCGTGAACGGCGTGCTCTCGACCGTCGGAGGCTGCCAGACACCCTCCCGCGATGCGATCCTCGCCTGCACCCGGTTCGAGACCCTGACCACCCAGTTCCCGGTGGTCCTCGACCTGAATCCGTTCGGCACCAACATCGTGGCGCTCGGCGCGGGACTGTTCCCCAACGGCACGATGCGGCCGGTGCTCGAGTCCCGGATGCAGGCGACCCTGCAGGTCGCCCACCGCTACCCGCTGTCCCCGATCATCGTCAGCGGTGGCGTGCCGCAGAACGGGATCACCGAGTCCCGCGCGATGCGCGACTGGCTGATCGGGCACGGCATCCCCGCATTCCGGATCACCGAGGAATACACCTCGCGCTCCACGGTCGAGAACGCCAGGAACACCAACGCGCTCCTCGCTCAGCGCGGCGCCACCAGCGCCGTGGTGGTGACCTCGCCGGACCATCTGCAGCGCGCCATGGTCGACTTCCGTGTCGCGGTCGGCGGCCGCATCCCCATCGCAGGCGTCGTCGCTCCCTGACGGTCCAACGAGTTTCCAGGTTTCCGCTCCGCTCCGTCGGTGCGGGTGGGAACCTGAATCGATGATCGCAATTGTCGATGGCGGACTGGGTGATCGGTGATGGCGCGGCCGGTACGGGTGGTCGTGCTGGGGGCCGGCTCGTGGGGGACCACGGTCGCGGGACTCGCCGCGCGCAACACCCCCACGCTGCTGTGGGCCCGCGACCCGGACACCGCCGATGAGGTCAATTCCGAGCATCGCAACTCCCGCTACCTCGGCGACCGGGCCCTCCCCTCGGACCTGCGCGCGACCTCCGATATCGCCGAGGCCGCGAACGAGGCCGACGTCCTGGTGGTCGGGGTGCCCTCGCACGCGGTGCGCTCGACGCTGAGCGAGATCTCCAACGGGGTTCGTGCGTGGGTTCCTGTGCTGTCCCTGGCGAAGGGGCTCGAGCCCGGCACCCGGCAGCGGCCCACCGAGGTGATCGCCGAGTGCCTGCCGGGACATCCGGTCGGGCTGCTGGCCGGACCGAACATCGCCAGAGAGATCGTCGACGGCCTGGCCGCCGCCTCGGTGGTCGCGACCCAGGACGACAGGGTGGCCACCGCGCTGCAGCCGCTGTTCGCCTCGCCGGTGTTTCGTGTGTACCGCAACACCGACGTGCTCGGCTGCGAGCTCGGCGGCATCCTGAAGAACATCGTCGCGATCGCTGCAGGCATGGCCGACGGCCTCGGGGTCGGGGACAACACCCGGGCGATGGTCCTCGCCCGCGGGCTCGCCGAGATGACCCGACTCGGCGAGGCGATGGGGGCCAACCCGCGCACGTTCGCCGGGCTCACCGGCGTCGGCGACCTGATCGCGACCTGCATCAGCCCGGCCTCCCGCAATCGCCGGGTCGGCGAGGCACTCGCCCGCGGCCTCACGATCGAGCAGACCCTCGCCGAACTCGGCCAGGTCGCCGAGGGCGTCAAGACGGCCCCGACGGTGATGGAACTGGCCCGCGACTACGACGTCGAGATGCCGATCGCCGCGGAGGTGGAGGCGGTGGTCGCCGGCCGCCGCACCCCCGCGGAGGCGTATCGCGGGTTGCGGCGGGTGACCCCCGGCGACGAGGACGACATGGCCTGAGCGTCAACTCCCGGAAACGACCCGACCGAAGGGCGGACCGATGGGAATGGTGGTGAGGTTCTGCCAGCCCTGAGGACCGTCGAACGCCGAACCCTCGAAGGTCAGTCCGAAGTCGGCCGCGGACCCTACCCGAGCACCAGTAGGCACACGGAACGACGCCGTCATCCCGATGCCCTTGCCGAGGCCAACCCATCGTCCACCGTCCGGCATCGTGAACGTCGCCGTGCTGCCGTTCGCCGAGAGCTCGGGGACCAGCGGAATCCGGGTCCATGAGAAGTCAACCCCGTTGAGCAAGGCGTCACCGAACCTGTTGTCGTACTCGTATCCCGCCGGCGCGTGCACCGCAATCTTCGTGACCAAGCGGTCGACACCGGCTACGTCACCTAGGCCGAGGCCGAACGAGGTGGTAATCGTGCCGCCCGGGTAGGCCTCCGCCCCGGCTGGCATGGTCCAGAGTCCGTAGCCGCAGAGACGCATGTGCCCCTGCACGTTCGAGACCTCGCCCTGACCGTCGAAACAGCCGGGCCCGGCCCAATTCGAGCCGAAAGGCCGATAGTCACTGAGACCCTCTTTCGGAATGTTGCTCGACCCCTCAAGCCAGTAGCCCTGAACCGAATCGTCGATCGACCCGATGGCGCTGGCCGGGCCGGCGGCGAGGCCACCGGCCAGCACGGCCGAGGCGAAGACTACGGATGCGACCCGGCGCATCATCGGACGAAACATGTACGAACTCCATTCGGTAGGGATGCTCACGCGGCACCTCGGTACCGCTGAACTCCCCCGGCCCGAACACGCGCCGCGCCATCGTATGGCTCGGCAATCAACTCCGGCATAGAAACCGAATACTGTCGTTGCGCTGCATCTTTGTCAAACACAATGCGTCGCCCGAACTTTGGGTCGCAGCGTCCCGGCGACGACGACACGACCTGAGCAGTCAGGCCGCCCGGAAGAATCCCGGACGGCCCTGGCGAGGCCGCTACCTACTGCGATGACGGGGGCTACGAGCCGCAGGGGATGTTGAGGCCATCTCCACTGCACAGGGCCCACCGCCCGAGACTCTCCACGAGTTCGATCGCGTTCGGGTCGCGGACCGTCACCTTGACCCCCATCGAATTCCAGGTCTTGAGTCCGAGCCCCTCCGCCTGGACGGAGAAGCCGCTGTCGACGACCGAACCCCCTGCCGGGAATGCCGCCAGGCCGCCGAGGCGGTAGCTGATCTCGAGAGTCAGGGTCTTGTCACCTTCGGACGCCACCGTCCAGTTGCCACTGAAGGTGGCCTCCCCCGCCATAACGGTGGGCGTCACATTCTCGGTCTTCAACGACCCGTCACGCCAGGCGGTGAGCTTGGCGCTACCGGGCACATATTGCCCGCCGGCACGATCAGTGATCCGGTCGATGATTCGGACAGGTGCACCGGTTGCCGAGATCGTGGTCCGGTAAGTGACGACCTGGCTCGGCGCGAGGACGGTCCGGCCGATGACCTCCCTTGTCACGGAAAGGTTCTCGAAGTTTTCGGTGACTTTGCTCTGAGTATTCGGGTCGGTCGTACCCGAGGACCCGAGATCCGGCAGGGCGGACTGGGCGGCTGCGGTGCCGACACCGGCGGCGAGGCCACCGGCCAGCACGGCCGAGGCGAAGACTATGGATGCGCCCCGGCGCACCATGGGACGAAGCATTTACGAACTCCATTCGGTAGGGGTGATCACGCGGCACCTCGGTACCGCTGAACTCCCCCGGCCCCAGACACGCGTCGCGTTATCGTATTGACCGACATCCGATCTGATGCGGAAATGCGAATATTCTTGTTGCGCTTCACTTGTCGTTAAACACAATGGTGCCACCCGGGATACGGGTGGCACCATTGCGCACGGCCTCGATCGACTAGGAGCCGCTCGGTCCGAGTAGCCCGATCTTGACGCCCATCTCGGGCCACTCCTGGGCTGCCTGCCCACTGACCTCGATGGCGGTGCCGCTGTCGAAGACGTCGATGTCGAACGAGATGTCGGTGCGCACGCGGTAGGTCACCTCGAAGGTGACGGTCTTGTTGCCCGTCGCCGAAACGACCCAGCCGACATCCTTGGTCACGGCCAGACGCCCGCCGGCCTGGGCGGGAACGACACCCTCGGTCTTCATCTGGCCGTCCTGCCACGAGGTGACGGTCGCGGTCCCCGCCACATAGCTGAGGGCGAACGGGAAGATGTCGGTGATCTTGTTGACGATCCGGTCCGGGCCGCCGGTGGCCGCGATGGTCGTCCGATAGGTGACCTGACCGGTGGTCGCGATCTTGTTGCTGCCGACGACGGCCTTGGTCACCGCGAGATTGTCGGTGGTCACCGTGGCGGAGGCGGGCAACTCCTGGCCGTCCGCGGTGGAACCGAGGTCCAGCTGGGCGGGCCCGCCCGCCGTGGAACCGAAGTCGAACAGGTTGGGTGCGGCCGACGCGGCGCCTGCGCCTATGGCCAGGCCACCGCTGGCGAGCAGGGCAGACGCGGCGACAGCGGACACGAGGCGACGCATCAAGGGACGGGACATGCAGATCTCCGTTCGATAGGGACAGGCACACGACTCTCGACGCCGCCGAGACCCCGACCCGAACGTGCGTCGCGCCATCGTATGGATCAGTGCCCGGGTTCGTGCAGGATTTCGAAAACTCCTGTCGCACTTGATGAATCGTTAGACAAAACAAGGGCCGACCCGGAGTATCCGGGGCGGCCCTTGTCTCAGGTGTGTGCGGCTAGCTGCCGACGACCCCGCGCAGCACGTCGACGACGAACCCGGTCGGGTTCTGGACGATCGCGGATCCCGCGGAGCCGGTGGTGCCACCCTCACCGTCGGACGATCCGAGGCCGAGCTCCGAAGAACCGGTGGCGACCGCCTCACCCGGGTTGAGACCACGGATGGTGGCGCTCACACCCATCGGATTGAAGGTCTGCGTGGTCGCGAAACCCGACACGTCGAAGGACGCGCCGCTGTCGGGCGCGCTGCCGATCTGCGCGTTCTGCGGCACCAGGTAGGTCACCTCGAAAGTGACGGTCTTGCTGTCGGTCTGGGAGATCGCCATCCCGGCGCTGGGCACCGAGACCGTGTTGTTGTTGACGTCGACCTCGGGCGTCACGTTTTCGGTCTTCACGCCGCCGATGAGGTGCCAGGCGGTGAGCTTCGCGCTCCCGTTGACGTACTTGAAGCCGGCCGGGTGGAAGTCGGTGATCCGGTTGATGAACCGATCGGGATGCGCGGTGGTCGCGATGGTGGTCCGGTAGGTCACCTTCTGTCCCGGCGCGGCCGTGCCGTCACCGACGACACTCTTGGTCACCTTGATGTTGCTCGTGGTCTTGGTGGCCGAGTAGGGCGCCTGCGCGGCCGCGGCGGTACCCCCGCCGATCGCGAGCCCACCGGCGATCAGTGCCGTGGCGGCAACCGCGGACGCGATGCGACGCATCATGGGACGGGACATTGAGATCCTCCGATCGAGTGAAACAGGGACACGAGGGGCGACGCTTAAGGGCCATCGCCCTGGCCCGGCGTAGGGCCGGTTCTGACGTAGACACTCACATGAACAAGCGTCCAATTATTTAACTACATATGGACGGGCGTTCAACTTTCGCGGGGCGATTCCTCGCCACAGTTGCGTCATCGCTGTTTCGCCTCTACATTCGGTCCCATGAAGCGCATCAAGCTCGTATTCCGCCCGTAGCGGGGTCTGATTCGGACCGACCCCTCGCTGCGGGTCGTCGAGCTATCTGTTGGTCCTTCCTCTTGATTCAGGAAGACCGCTTCAATGAACTCTCTTCAGGCATTCGCCTCGCACACCGCCACCCCTGCGTCTGACCCGTTCGCGCTGCGTTTCGGCATCCCGCTCCCCCGCGCGCTGCGTACCGAGGCCGCGGGCATGAGCTGGCGCACGTTCCGTTCCACGTACTCGCCGACCGGCGGCCCGATCCGCTTCGGCCGATGGTCCGCGCACGCCCTCGGCGCGGGACGCTCCGAGTTCCGGGCCACGCTCGCCCTCGGCGACACCATTTACCAGGCCGAGGCCACCGCGGCGGGGCCGATCGCGGCGCTCACCTCGATGCTCTACGAAGCCGGACTGCCGATGGAGATCCTCTCCTTCCACCAGCAGAAGGTCGGCGACGGCCGCACCGCGACCTTCCTGCTGTGCGAGCTCGGCGGCCGCAGGCACTGGGCGGCCGGCCTCGCGGACACCGCGACCGAGTCGTCCGTCGAGGCGATGTTCGCGGCCGCGAACATCCTGCACGGATAGGGCGTCAGGGCATCTCCACGGTCTGCGCGCGGGCGACCTCGCCGATCGCCCGCCGGATGTAGCCCGACCCCGGCGCGTCCGCGGCCGCCAGCAGGTCCGCGATCACCAGGGTCGCGTACCGGGGCAGGTCCGCGCGGGCGAGCGAGCGCGGCTCCTCGTCGGGATCGGTCAGCCCCAGCGCACCGGTCAACACCACGACGAGCACCGACACGTCCAGATCGGGCACCCACGGCGCGGCGGACCGGGCGCAGCGCCCGAGCACGGCCTGCACGTCGTCGCCGGTCAATCCGTCGGGATGCAACTCCTCCAGCAACTCGCGCACGATCGACGCGTGCACCACGGTGACCTGCTCCTGATCGAGGGCGGCGAGCCGGGCGGACGCCTCCGCGAAGGGCCGGGGTTCGGTGGCGCGGGCCGCAGTGACGGCGGCGTCGGTCGCATCGGCGATCTCACGGGCGGCGGACGGCCATTCGGTGGGCCACATCGGGGGTCCTGCTCCTTCGAATTCATCATGGCGGCAGCATCTTTCGATACCGCCAAGTTCAGGCGGCGGATGGGATCCGACGACTCAGTTCAGCTCCGCGCGCATGAGAAAGACGTTGTAGTCGGACCACGTCGAGATGGTGAAGTACAGGTCGTCACCCGTCGACCAGGGGTGGATGAAGCCACCGTACAGCTCGGGGTACTCGGTGACGCTGACCAGCGGCGCGGGCTCCGACCACTCCCCCTGCGGTGAGTCTGATTCGCGCAGGACGATCGCGGTCCTGGCGGTGTCCAGGTACACCATCTGCCAGACCCGCCGGACCTCGTCGTACCGGACCGATATCTCGGCGACCGGGCCGCGCACCACCGGCGTGGCGGCCGCCTGTCCACCGACCGGGGTCCAGACCCCGTTCTGCAAGTACTGGTAAGCCGACGTGTTGAGCACCTCCCCTACCGGCACCCGGGCCAACCCCAAGTCGCCGAGCCGGGTGTTGGGGGTGCCGAACATGTAGACGTACTCGCCCTGCGGGACCATCGCACTCACCTGGAAGTTGGAGAGCCCGAATATGTTGTCCCACCGCGCATACGGATCCTTGACCCAGGTCTGGCCGTGGTCGTCGGAGTAGGCGATGCCGCCGTGATTGGTGAACCAGGTGCCGGGAATGCTGTTCCACGTGCGAATCGACATATAGCTCATGTACTGCCGCTCGCCGATCGCGAAACCCGAGGTGGGGATGGTGGTGATCTCCACGTTGTCCAGCTTCCTACTGCTGAGAAGCTCAGCTGCGTGACAACGATCGTCCTGCACCATGGAGTCGAAACTCATACCGTCCGAGAGGTTCTCGTCACTGCTGAAAGCCAGCACGTTGCTGCGCCAGTCTTCGCCCTGGCCGCCCGGCGGGTGGAAGCCCCGGCCGACGGTGTCACCGAACGCGACGGCGACCTCGCCGGGCGCGCTCTCCCACATGATGCCCAGATCGGTGCCGTTCACCTGCCAGCGCTTGTCCGTGCGGTTGATCGAGCCGGCACCCGTCAACTTCGCGACCCGGGTGACCGCGCCGACCCCTGGGATGGGGCGCGGGGCCGAGTGCGCCACCGCCTCCGTCGGCGGGAACACCGGTGCCGGGGCGAGCACCTGCTGCCCTTGATCCGGCCCGGGCACCGGAATACCCAGGTGAAACGGCTGGAGCTTGAGACCGATCTCGGGGATGCGCAGCGCCTTCAGCAGCGTGTCCGGACCGGCCGGCGCCTCGTCGGTCAGGTCTGGGCAGGGATCGGCGCAGGGGTCCGGCGGCAGCGCCTGCGCGGGAATCCGGGTCGGGGTGGTCGTCGGCGCCGGAAACGGCACCGCGGTGATCACCGGCAGCGGCACCGGGATCTCGAGCTTCTCCGGCAGCAGCGCCGCCGTGGTGGTCACCAGGTCGGCGGCACAGGATCCGCTCCCCTGCGCCCCTGCTCGGTCCGAACCCAGCGGAGCGGCGACGGCATCCGGTTTCTCCGCGTAGACCACCGCACAGGAACCGATCACCACGGCCGCGACTACGACGGCAAGCCTGCGTGTCAAGGGCACCTCCGCGTTGAGCTCAACTCGGGCCCGCAGACCCGCCACCGGGCTGACCACGTTGCCGTCGGAATCTAACATCGACGTGCGGGAACTCCGCGTCTCCCGGGCCGGGTGTCGACGGAATACACCCCCACCCCTACGCTGGCTGGA
Source organism: Rhodococcus sp. NPDC055112 (assembly GCF_053607505.1). NCBI lineage: Bacteria > Bacillati > Actinomycetota > Actinomycetes > Mycobacteriales > Nocardiaceae > Rhodococcus > Rhodococcus sp. NPDC055112. The sequence goes on along the minus strand of NZ_JBSGTR010000001.1, from coordinate 145,374 downwards.
CCCGAATCGAGGTGAACGGTGTCACAGTCCAACCATTCGAGTCCCGTCGGCCCCTATGCGTCGGGACCGCCCGCTACCGCGCTGTCGGTCCACATGCCCGACCTCAACAAGTTCGGCCCGGCCCAGCTGTGGCGTGCACTTGTGGTCGGGGTGGTGATCATCGCCTGCGCGGGGTACGCGGTGCTCACCAAGCCGTTCCTGCGGCGCGGCGAGACCTGGGCTGACGCCGCATCGGAGGGTGTGGTCAACGCCTTCGAGGCGCTGGGCCCGACCTTCGTCAAACTCGGGCAGCTGATGGCCTCCTCCTCCGGGGTGTTCCCTGCCCCGCTCGCCAATGCCTGTCTGCGCTGTCTCGACGACGTGCCGCCGGTGTCCGCCCAGAAGGCCAGGGAGGTCATCGAGGGCGACCTGGGCGGGCGCGTCGACGAGATCTTCGCGACCTTCGACGACGAGCCCCTGGCCGCGGCGTCCGTCGCGCAGGTACATGCCTGTGTGCTCCCCGACGGCCGTGAGGCCGTGATCAAGGTGCAGAGGCCGGGCATCTATCACCGAATGCTCGTCGACCTGCGCACCGCGTACGGCGGTGCCAAGCTGCTCGAGCGTCTCTTCGAGTTCTTCCGGATCGCGAACGCGACGGCCATCATCCGGGACCTGCACGCCGCCACGATGACGGAGCTCAACAGCGCCGTGGAGGCCGACCGGCAGACCCGGTTTCGTGACGCGATCTGGGCATTCGGCGACAACAAGGGCGTGACGGCGCCAGAGGTGTACTGGGACTACTGCGGCCCGCACGTGATCTGTATGGAACGGCTGCACGGCGTGCCCCTTGACCGGTTCGTCCCCGACGCCGACCACGACACCACGATGCTGATCCGGCGCGGCGTCAAGGCGTGGATCGAGTCGATCACCGTCCACGGCCCGTTCCACGGCGATGTGCATGCGGGAAACCTCTGGGCGCTCGACGACGGACGCATCGCCTTCCTCGACTTCGGCATCGTCGGCGAACTGCCCGAGGTCTGGCGGTCGATCCTGCGGGACATGTTCTACGCCAACCTCATCGACGGCGATTTCGCCAGGGTGGCGCGCGGCATCCGCGACCTCGGTTACACCGCGGACATCGAAGCAGGCGATGCCGAGATCGGCATGCAGGTGGCCGCCGTCCTGGCCCCGGTGTTCACGAATGACCTGGCCGAACTGAACCTGGGCGCGCTCATCATGGCGCTGGTCCAGCTCGGCAAGCAGTGGGGAGTCGCCAGCCCGGAGGAGTTGGTCCTCTTCGGCAAACAACTCGGCTACTTCGAGCGGTACGCCACCAGGCTCGCCCCCGGATGGGTGATCGGCAAGGACCCCTACCTGTTCCGGAACGTCTTCCCCGAGGCGGTGGCCGAGCGTGCTGCGGCCCTGGGCGTCGAGTTGCCCGAGGAGTGAGCCCTGGGGCCGCGCGGACCCAGTGCCGGCCCGTCAGACCCCACCGAGCCGCCGCCCGAGCGCGATCGCGTCGAACGGCGCGCGGCCGCGCGCGTCATTGTCGAAGTAGACGAACACGTCGAGCCCGTCCGCGTGCCAACCCGCGATCCGCGTCGCCCATGTGTCGAGGACATGGGCGCCGTAGCCGCTTGCATAGAGCTCGGTATCGCCGTGCAGCCGAACGTACATGAAATCGCTTGTGCGCCTGTCGAACATCGGGAATCGACCCGCCGAGTCCGCGACCACCAGGGATACCCCGTTCTGCTCGATCAGCGCCACCGCCCCCGGGTCGCCGAAGCTGCTGTGGCGTGCCTCGAGGGCATGCCGAACCGGCCTCGGCGCATCGGCGACGGTGAGCTCATCTCCCTCGGGAACCTTGTCGTCGTGGCGCGCGGCGAGCTCCGCTGCCGCGGTCGTGGTCCGGGGCAGCGCAGCGAGGAACGGGGTGAGGCGGTCGGCGTCGAACGCGAGCGTGGGCGGCAGCTGCCACAGGATCGGGCCGAGCTTGGCCCGCAGCGCGAGCGGGCCGGACGCGAAAAAGTTGGCCAGTGCGGTGTCCGCGTCGCGCAGGCGCTTCATATGCGTGATGTAGCGGCCACCCTTGACCGCGAACACGAATGCGTCGGGAGTCTCGTCCCGCCACCGGGTGAAGGAGTCGGGGGACTGGAGGGCGTAAAAGGATCCGTTGATCTCGATCGACCCCATTCGGGACGCGGCGTACGCCAGCTCCCGCCGGTGCGCCAGGCCGGCGGGATAGAAATCTCCGCGCCAGCCGGGATACGTCCAACCGGAGATCCCGATGCGGACTTCCGCCATGAGCCGAGCGTAGATCCGTCGTCGTTTCCGCGATACCGCACCGGCCCCCGGCCGGGAGGAGGACGATGGATGCACCCCAGAAACCGAGCCGAGGGACATGATCATGCCCAAGTACCTGTGGCAGGTCGGATACACGCACGATGGCGCAAAGGGCCTACTCACCGAGGGTGGGTCGGGACGCCGCGACGCGATCGTCCAGGCGGTCGAGAGCGTCGGCGGGACCGTCGAGAGCTGCCATTTCGCGTTCGGCGGCCACGACCTCTACGTCATCGGCGAGGTGCCAGACGAGGTTGCCGCCGCGGCGCTGAGCATCCGCACCGCGGCGAGCGGCGCGGCCCGCACCGTGACCGTCGCCCTGCTGACCCCCGAACAGATCGACGACGCTGCCAAGCGGCCGGCGAGCTACCGTCCGCCCGGTCGCTGACGTCCACGGCGGCATGTCGGCCACGAGGGTTCGGCGCCTCACCGCTGCCCCGCGGGCCGTGTGGGCCTACGTACGGAGAGCGCCGGGCACGTTTGTCTGGCTGGCGATCCTGCTCGTGACGTCCGTGGTGGGCCGCCACCTCGCGCCGGACCTGCTGACCGACGTGCTCGGCGATCGGTCGACCAACCTGCACCACCTGGCCGAGGATCCGGTCCGGGTACTGATCACCAGCGCATTCTGGCTCGCGGGCGGCGGCTGGATCACCTACTTCGTCGTCTACAACATCTTCCACGTGCCCGCCGAACGCTGGCTCGGCACGCTGCGGTGGCTCGTCGTCGTCGTGGTCGCGCACGTCGGCGCCACCTACGTCAGCGAGGGCGTCCTGTATTGGGCGATCCAGCACGGTCACGCCCCGGAGTCCGCGGTCGACACCCTCGACTACGGGGTCAGCTATGCCCTCGCGGGGGTGGTAGCGGTGCTGACGTATCGGATCGCCGCGCCCTGGCGGTACGTCTACCTGGCCGGCGTGCTCGTCTTCTATGCGGTACCGCTGCTCGGTGGCATCACCTTCACCGACATCGGGCACCTCACCGCCGCCCTCCTCGGCCTAGCCTGCTATCCCCTCGTTCGTGCCCGCCCGGGGGTGTGGGACCCGATCGCGGCCGCGCGGGTGATCGACCGGCGGGTTCGCAGGCGGGGGTGAGGCCCGGTTCGGTCGTCAGCGCGCCGCGTCCAGCAGGACGCGGGCGGCATCGCGGGCCTGCCTGGCGGGCAACGGCGAGCCGGCGATCGCCGCGGTCGCCATCGCGCCGTTCGCGAGGATCGCGAGCTGATCGGCCAGCGGCGCCGGGAGGCCCGCGGCGGAGACCAGCTCGCGTAGGCACTCGAGCAGCGCCGCCTTGTTCGCCTTGGCGATGTCGACGACGGCCTGGTTCCCCCCACCCAGCTCACCGAAGGTGTTGATGAAGGTGCAGCCCCGGAAGTCCTCCCGCCGAAACCAGTCGTCCAGGTAGTCGAAAACCCCGAGAACCCGGTCACGGGGATCGTCGATCGGCTCCAGGAACCGGGCCAGCTCCTCGCGCACGACCAGGTCACGCCTGCGCAGCACCGCTTCGACCAGCCGGTCCTTGGCCGGATACAGCCGATAGAGGCGCTTGAGGGAGACCCCTGACCTCGAGCGGATCTCGTCCATCCCGACGGCCTGCACGCCACGCTCGTTGAACAGTGCCTCGGCTGCGTCGAGCAGCTGGGTGTCAGCGGTATCCGAATCCATCACTCACCTCGACACTTGCGCGGAGAACCATCGTTCTCTACTCTACACGCCAGAGGGGAGAACGTTCGTTCTCTCAAAAGGTCAGGAGCCACCATGTCCAGCTTCGACACCCGCCACCGCACCGCGACCATCGACGGACTCGAGGTCTTCTACCGGGAGTCCGGCGACCCGGACAACCCCACCCTCGTTCTCCTGCACGGGTTTCCGAGCAGCTCACACATGTTTCGGAACCTGATCGCCGAACTCGCGGACGAGTTCCACGTGGTCGCGCCCGACCACATCGGCTTCGGGCACTCCTCGATGCCCGCGGTCGACGAGTTCGACTACAGCTTCGACCGCCTCGCCGAGATCACCGATCAGCTGCTCGACCGGCTCGGCATCGACCGCTTCGCGCTCTACATCCAGGACTACGGCGCACCGATCGGGTTGCGGATCGCGGCCAAGCACCCGGAACGCGTCACCGCCCTGATCACACAGAGCGGCAATGCCTACCGGGAGGGATTCACCCCGTTCTGGGACGTGTTGTTCGCGCACGCGCAGAACCGCACGGAGCACGAGCCCGCGGTCCGCGAACTCCTCGAGCTCGACGCGACGCGATGGCAGTACACCCACGGCGTCCCCGCCGACCGGCTGGACCGGATCGCGCCCGAGACCTGGCTGACGGACCAGGCGGGCCTGGACCGGCCGGGCAACAAGGAGATTCAGCTCCAGTTGTTCTGGGACTACCAGTTCAACCTCGATGGGTACCCCGCCTTCCAGGAGTACTTCCGGACCCATCGACCGCCGACTCTGGTCGCCTGGGGCCGCGGCGACGAGATCTTCGGCCCCGCAGGCGCCGAGGCGTTCGCGTCCGATCTCCCCGACGCGGAGATCCACCTGCTCGACGCGGGCCACTTTGCGCTGGAGACCCACGGACAGGAGATCGCCGACCTGATCCGGGATTTCCTCCGCCGAAACCCCTGACCCCGCAACGCCTGCCAGAAGGAGACCCATGTCCGTCCTCACCAGCGCCTCCGCCGCGATCGCCCGCCGGGGCACCACCGCCTCGGCCCTCAGCGCGGCCGCGGCGGCGCTGATCATCATCACGTCCCTGGCCACGGCCCAACACCTGCTCGGCCTCGCGGTCTTCGGGCTGCCGTTCGTGGCGTCGGCCGCCCTGATCGCGCTCGCCCCGTCCGGACCGCCCGCGAGACCGGGGGCGATTCTGCGGGCATACCCTGCCGCCGCGGCGACGGCGCTCCCGATCACCGCGGTCCTCGGACCGTCGGAGGCCGCCGTCGCGGCCTCGGTGGTCGCGGCTGTCGCGCTGATGGCCATCCTGCGAGCGCCACACATCCCCGCGGCGCTGTGCGCGGGCGGTATCGGGCTCAGCGGTCCCGGGCTCGGCTACCTCCCGCACACCCTGATACCCGCGGTGGCGATCGTGCTGGTGGCCGCCTGGGTGGCCGGGCGGCTCGTGCCGGGCTTCGAGTACTCGCTGCGCGGGTGATACTGATCGACACACGATGGAGGTGGGGCCGATGAGCGTGGTTCGCAGGATCGTGGACCTCTCACACCCGATCGACACCGGCATGCCGGTGTACCCCGGCGACCCGGTGGCGAGGCTGACCCCGCACTGCACCGTGGCCCGCGACGGCTACAACGTCCTGCGCGTGGAGATGGGATCGCAGTCCGGCACCCACGTGGACGCGCCGGTGCACCTGCGGGACGGCGACACCCCGATCGACCGAATGGACCTGTCGCTCTTCGTCGGCCGCGGCGTCGTCTTCGACCTGCGCGGGCTGGCCCCTCGGCAGCCGGTCACCGCGACGATGATCGCCGGGCCCGCCGAATCGGTGCGGCCCGGCGACATCGCGCTCCTCCATACCGGGTGGGACCGGCACTACGGCACCGACGCCTACTACGACCACCCGTTCCTCGGCGCCGACGCCTGCTCGCTGCTGCTCGAGCGCGGGGTGCGGGCGTTCTGTCTCGACGCGCCGAGCGTCGACCCGTCCGGTGACGAGGACACGGACTATCCGGCACACCACCTGATCGCAGACGCGGGCGGCGTGATCGCCGAGAATCTCTGCAACCTCGAACTCGTCGACTTCCCGGACCCGCTGATCAGCATCCTGCCGCTGAAGCTGGCCGGCGGCGACGGTGCTCCCGTGCGGGCGGTCGCGATGGAGCTCGACCGGCCCTGACCGTCAGCGGCCGCGGCCGACCAGCCCCACCGCGGCCTCCTCGATCTGCTCCTCGGAGACCAGCACCAGTCGTGCGGCCTCGCCGAGCGGGACGAAGCTGTCCCCGCTCGTGACCCGTGCGATCGCGCCCTCGAAACCCGCGTCGACGAGCGCCGCGACCACCCCCTCCGAGACACCGCCCGACCGGCGGGTCTCGTCGACCACCAGGACCCGCCCGGTGACACGCGCCTCCCGGAGCAGGTCAGCCACCGGCAGCGGCGCCAGCCAGCGCAGGTCGAAGACTCGCGCGTCGAGGCCACGCGTGCGCAGCCGCCGGGCGACCCGCAGGCTCATCCGGAGTCCGTTGCCGAACGTCACGATGGTCAGGTCCGTTCCGTCCCCGTGGGTGCGTCCGCTCCCCACCGGTACGTGTGTCGTGACCCAACGGCCCGGCCCCTCGTACCGGGCCAGCCAGCCCTCGTCCCCGGTCTCGTGCAGGTCTCGCTCGTGGTACAACGCGATCGGTTCGAGGAAAACACACACCGCACCTTCGGTTTTCGCGGCAGCGACACAGGTGCGGAGCATCGCCGCGGCATCCTCGGGCCGGGCGGGGGAGGCCACCACCAGGCCCGGGATGTCACGCAGCACGGCGACCGCGTCGTCGTTGTGGAAGTGCCCCCCGAAGCCCTTCTGGTAGCCGTAACCGGCGACCCGCACCACCATCGGGTTGCGGTAGCGGCCGGCCGAGAAGAAGCCCAGTGTTGCTGCCTCGCCACGGATCTGGTCCTCCGCGTTGTGCAGATAGGCGAGGTATTGGATCTCCGGGATGGGCAGCAGCCCGGAGACACCCGCGCCGAGCGCGAGCCCGAGCACGGTCTGTTCGTCGAGCGGGGTGTCGAAGACCCGAGCCGCACCGACCCGGTTCGCGAGCCCCCGGGTGACGCCGTACACCCCGCCCTTGCGGGCAACGTCCTCACCGAAGACCATCGCCTCTTGGTGGGCGGCGAGGACGTCGAGCAGGGCGCGGTTGATCGACTGCGCCAGGGTGAGGCGACCCGCCTCCTCCGGCAGTGCGCCGTCGAAAACCTCTGCTCGAGAACGTGTCCCGGCCGATGTACCGACCTCGGCGGCCACCGCCCCTTGGTCCGGCCCGCGCAGCGGCGACATCACGGCGGCCGCGGTCGTCAGCCGGGGGAGTAGTGCGACCTCGCGGGCGAGCGCCAGCACGTCGTCACGCTTGCGCTGGTACCGGGCGAGCACCTCCGCAGGCGTCAGGGCCCCCGACTCGACGAGCAGCCGGGCGGTGCCGAGCAGCGGGTCACGGCGCTGTTCGGCGGCGATCACCGCGGGAGATCGATAGGCCGATTCCACGTCCGAGCCCGCGTGCCCCATCAGCCGGACCGTGCGCAGGTGCAGGAACGCCGGGCGCCTGCGCTCGCGCACCCAGTGCGCGGCGCGCGTTGCCGCGTCGACGGCGGCGGCGAGGTCGCAGCCGTCCGCGGCGAAGTACTCGAGCCCCACCCGGCCCGAGTAGGCGGACTCGATCCAGCCCTCGGGGGTCGGCACGCTGACGCCGATGCCGTTGTCCTCGCAGACCAACAGCAAAGGCAGCGGCAGCCCCTCGTAAGCGCCCAACGCCGCCGCGTTGATCGCGCCGACCGCCGTCGAGTGATTGGCGGAGGCGTCCCCGAAGCTGCACACGGCCAACGCATCCCGTGGCCAGGGCGAATCGACGCCCAGCCTGCGGGCCCTGCCGATCGCGAACGCGACGCCCACCGCGCGCGGCAGGTGTGAGGCGATCGTGGAGGTCTGCGGGATCACCGCGAGGTCGTGGCGTCCGAACACCTTGTGGCGCCCACCGGAGATCGGGTCGGCGGCGGCAGCGACCACCCCGAGCAGTACGTCCCGCAGCGGATTTCCGCCGCCGACCTGGCGCGCGCGTTCGAGGAAGAACCCGCCGGACCGGTAGTGCAGCAACGCCGGGTCCGTCGGATGCAGCACGCCCGCCACGGCCGCGTTGCCCTCGTGACCCGACGAACCGATCGTGTAGAAGCCCGCGCCACCGGCCCGCAGCACGCGGCCGGAGAGGTCGAGGTGTCTGCTGCCGAGCTGGGCATCGAAGAGCTCCAGGCAGCGGGCCACGGTGAGCACCGAGCCCTCACGGACGGGTTCCGCCGGGGCAGGCGAGCGCCGGGGGGTCGGGCTCGCCATCGCCGCGACGGTCTCGACGAACTGCTCGTCGATCGCTTCGGCCATGCAGACAACTGTGCGCGTGTTTCACCCCGAGTGGGGTGAAACACGCGCACGGGCGCCGGAGGCGCTATCAGCCGATGGCGGCGGGGTCCATCCACATGACCTCCCAGACGTGCCCGTCCAGGTCGCGGAACGCGCGTCCGTACATGAAGCCCTGGTCCTGTGCCTCCATCCAGGCCGAGCCGCCCGCGCCGATGGCGGTGTCGACCAGCGAGTCGACCTCCTCGCGACTGTCCGCGGAGATGCACAGCAGGGCCTCGCGGGACGTCGAGGTGTCGCAGATGTCGTCGGAGATGAAGTCGCGGAAGCGCGCCTCCTGCAGCAGCATGACCGTGGTCAGCTCGTTGATCACCATCGAGGCACAGTTCTCGTCGCTGAAGGTCTCGTTGAACCCGAATCCGAGTCCGTCGAAGAACTTCCGGGTCGCGTCGATGTTCTTCACGGCCAGGTTCACGAAAAGCATGCGGGACATTGTCTGCTCCTGTCATCGGGTGTGTACGCGTCTCTGCGTCCTCGGCTTCCGAGGTCGTCGAACAGGTAGACCGTCGCCGATCGCAAAACTCATCGGCCGATCCACAACCTATTTCAGCGACGGGGACAATGTCCTGATGAAGGCCACACCGAGCGGCCGTCCACGGACGGACGACGCGCTGCTGACCGGGCTGCGTGACGTGCTGGTCGGACCGCTACCCGAGATCGGCCGCCGGTTCTCACTGGTGGTTGCCGACCTCGTCCCACACACCTGTCTCGTCATCTTCACCCGCGAGTGCACCGGACGGCCACGCAAGGTGGCGGGCGATCCGACCATCGTCGATCGGGTCACCGTCGCGGAACTCGACTCTCTGCGAGACGAACTGGCGCGCAGCCACCGCGGACGGATCTACCGGGGCCCCGCGACGATCGGCCGGCGCAGTCGGGCCGTCTGCGCGATCCTGGACCAGACGGAGACGCTGCTGGTGCTGACACCGCGAGGTCCACTGGACGACTCCGCACCGCTCGAGACGGTGCGCGGGCTCTTCGCCGTGGTCGCCACCGGTATCCAACTGCAGGTGCGGCAGGCCTCCCCGGCGTACCTGGCGGAATCGCGGGCTGCCTCCGCGGAGCGCGCCAGGACCGTCGCCGAACTCACCGAGGTACACGCCGCCACGCTGGAGACCATCCTGGCCACGCTGAGGTCGAAGGACCTCGACGATGCGCACGCCCGATCCACCGCCAGGGAGACCGCGACCTCGGCGCTGGTCGGCCTGCGGTCGGCCGTCGACCAGTACCGCGAACTCGCCGAGGAGGCCGTCACGACGGCGTTCGCTCGGCTCCGGGGTGAACTGCGCACCCTGGTGCGGCACCGCGAACTCGAGCTGGAATTGGTGGAACCCCCGGTGGACGGACGGGCGCTTCCCGGCGAGGTGGCACACGCGGCACGCGCCGTGGTCCGCGGCGCCGTGCTGGCGCTGTCCGCACAGTCGAACCTCACCCGCATCCGGGTCGCGTGGACCTGCGACCGCGCAGATCTGGTGCTCGACGTCCGCGACGACGGCGGCGGCGAGGCAGACGTCGCGGACATCGAACGTCAGCTCCGCGAACGGGTCGAGACGCTGGGCGGCACCCTCGAGTCGGAATCGACGCCGGGATGGGGTTCGCGGGTCACCGCATCGCTGCCGCTCGATCCGCCTGTCTCGACGAATCAGCGCAGGGACGAACTGGCGGCGCTCGGCCCCCGCGAGTTCGAAGTGCTCGGGCACCTGGTGGCGGGACGGCGTAACCGGGTGATCGCCGAGCGGCTCGGGGTCAGCGAGAGCACCGTGAAGTTCCACGTGGCGCGACTGCTCAAGAAGCTCGCCGTCGACACCCGCGGCGAGGCCGCCGCCGTCGGCGCCGAGGCGGGGGTCAGGGCCGCCCCCTGAGCCACGAACTGTCCTTTCGGATGGTCCGGTCCATCCCTTCGATCAGTCCCGCCCCCACTGGCGCCGGGATAGCGTCGTGTCGGAGATGCTCGTATCGCAATACGTTCACCCGACTACGAAGGAGACAAAGCCATGCCGCAGCAGGTTCGGGGTGTCATCGCCCGCGCGAAGGGAGCACCGGTCGAGATCGCGACGATCACCATCCCCGATCCGGGCCCGGGCGAGGTGGTCGTGGCCGTCGCGACCTGCGGCGTGTGCCACACGGACCTCACCTACCGTGACGGCGGCATCAACGACGAATACCCGTTCCTGCTCGGCCACGAGGCGGCAGGCATCGTCGAGAGCGTCGGCGCGGGCGTCGAGTCGGTCGCGGTCGGCGATTTCGTGGTGCTGAACTGGCGGGCCGTCTGCGGCCAGTGCCGCGCCTGTAAGCGGGGACGCCCCCAGTACTGTTTCGACACCTTCAACGCGACACAGAAGATGACCCTCGAGGACGGCACGGAGCTCACTCCCGCCCTCGGCATCGGTGCGTTCGCGGACAAGACCCTGGTGCACGCCGGTCAGTGCACGAAGGTGGACCCGGCGGCGGATCCCGCCGTGGTGGGTCTGCTCGGCTGCGGCGTCATGGCGGGCATGGGCGCGGCCATGAACACCGGCAACGTCGGCCGCGGCGACTCGGTCGCGGTGATCGGCTGCGGCGGCGTGGGTGACGCCGCGATCATGGGATCCCGGCTGGCGGGCGCGGGCACGATCATCGCGATCGACCGCGATCCCCGCAAGCTCGAGTGGGCGACGGAACTCGGTGCCACCCACACGATCAACGCCGCCGAGGTCGACGACGTGGTCGAGGCCGTGCAGGAACTGACCGGCGGCTTCGGCGCCGACGTGGTGGTGGACGCGGTCGGACGGCCGGAGACCTGGAAGCAGGCGTTCTACGCTCGCGACCTGGCCGGCACCGTGGTCCTGGTCGGGGTGCCCACCCCGGACATGACGCTGGAGATGCCGCTCATCGACTTCTTCTCCCGCGGCGGTGCGCTGAAGTCGTCCTGGTACGGCGACTGCCTGCCCGAGCGTGACTTCCCGATGCTGGTGGACCTGTACCAGCAGGGTCGGCTGCCGCTGGAGAAGTTCGTCACCGAGCGGATCGCGCTCGACGAGGTGGAGCAGGCCTTCGAGTCCATGCACCGCGGCGAGGTGCTGCGTTCGGTGGTCGTGCTGTGAGCGACGTGCGGGTGGACCGGGTCGTCACGTCGGGCACCTTCAGCCTCGACGGCGGCACCTGGGACGTCGACAACAACATCTGGCTGATCGGCGACGACTCCGAGGTGGTGGTCATCGACGCCGCACACACCGCGCAGCCGATCGTCGATGCGGTCGCAGGCAGGCGGGTGAAGGCGATCGTGCTCACCCACGGACACAACGACCACGTGACGGTGGCACCGGAGCTGTCGGAACGCCTGGACGCGCCGATCCTGCTGCACCCCGCCGACGACGTGCTGTGGCGGATGACCCACCCCGAGGTCGCGCACCTGCCGATCGAGGACGGTCAGCGGATCGCGGTGGCGGGCACGGAGATCCAGGCCATCCATACGCCGGGCCATTCTCCGGGCTCGACGTGCCTGTACCTGCCCGAGGCCGGCGATCTGTTCAGCGGCGACACCCTGTTCTCGGGTGGGCCGGGTGCGACCGGACGCTCCTTCTCCGATTTCCCGACGATCATCGGATCGATCCGCGACCGACTGTTCGCGCTGCCCGCGGAGACCCGGGTGCACACCGGGCACGGCGACGGCACCACGATCGGCACCGAGTCGCCGCACCTCGAGGAGTGGATCAGGGCGGGCTCGTAGCAGCGGGGCCGCGTTGCTCGCCTGCTCGCGGTGGGCAACGCGGCGTCCTCGGCCTCGGCGGTGTGAGCCTGCCTCAACCGGCTACGTTCACGGCAGTCTTCACTAGAGTCGGGGCATGGCTACCGTCTGGACAGTTCCGATCGACATCACCCCACGCTGGCTTGACTCGCCCGAGGTCCAGACCTTCCTCGCGTCCAACGACCTGGACGACGCCTCCTCGGATCCGCGGGTGCGGCTGGCGCAGTTCGCCGACGTGACCTCGGCCCTCGGGCGACATGTGGGCCGGACCTTCACGTCGGTTCAGGCGGCATCGACGGCGCTGTTCGATCGGATCGACGGTGGCGGCCACGGCGTGCCGGTGGCCTTGAGGCTCGCCGCATTGCGTCTGATCGTGACGACGGTCCACCAGACCCGTCCCGCACCGAAACCGTTGTCCGCGAAGGTGGCCGAGCAACTAGAGGTGTATTCCTACGCGCTGCTGGATCCACGCAACCGGTCGGTCTTCTATGTGGGGAGTGGTCGTGGCAACCGCGTGTTCGGCCACGTGTGGGCGGCACTGGAGGAAACCGAGAGTCGCCGGTTGCTCGAGGGCGCGGACACCGACCCCGCAGAGGTCACGGCCGCGACCATCGGGCGCATCCGCGACATCTACGACTCCGGCCACGAGGTGGAGCACTACATCGTGGCGCATCAGGTCACGGCCGCGGACGACGACCGGACCGCGGAGGGCATCGGCAGGGCGCTGGTCGGTGTGCTCGGCCTGATGGAGCCGGAGACCGACCCTCCCGGCCTCACGAACCTCGCAGGCGGCGCACTCGAACTCAGGGCCGCGCTGGTCGACGATCTGGTGCTGCAGTACGAGGCAGAACCCGTGCCGAACGTGCCAACGCCGTGCTTCCTGGTCGAGGTGAAGGGCGCAGCGAAGCGGGGGGCGACGCCGGAAGAGATCTACGCGATGGCACGGCAATCGTGGACTGCCGGGACCGCGGTGCGCGAATCGGACGGGATTCCGGTGATCGTGTTTGCGGACAACATCGTTCGGGCCGTGTACCGCGCCGAGTCGTGGGCGATGGTGTCGCGCAACACCGACAACGCGTTGTGGCGGTTCACGGGCGCCGTCGATCCGGAACTCGAGGCCCAGTTCGTGAAGAAGAGGGTCACGCCCGACGTCGTCGGGCTGAAGAAGTGGCCGGCGAACGGATCCGTGTCGCACCTGACACACGCGCGTCCGGGACGCTGAAATCGGACGAGGGGGTCCGTCCGGTTCGGTACGGACCCCTCGTCCGGGTGCACCCGTAGGCCCTAGCTCAGGTCCCACACCTTCGGCCAGTCCTTGCCGCGGTTGGCAGCGTCGGTGCCGCCGTCGATGTAGACGACGGATCCGACGAAATAGCTGGCCTCGGGGCCGAGCAGGAATGCCACGAGTGCGGCCACCTCCTCGGGCTTGCCGCCGCGACCGGCGGGGATGGTGGACAGGAAATGCTCCATGCCGGCGCCGACCAGCGGGTCCTTGCGCCCCTCCTGGGTCATCGGGGTGTCGATCAGGCCCGGCGCGATCGCGTTGAGGCGGATGCCCTCCGCGATGTATTCGGCGGATTTCGTCCTGGCGTAGTAGGCCAACGCGGCCTTGGTGGCCGGGTAGGCCTGGATGGCGCCCCATTCGCCGAACGTGGCGGCGACCGCGTTGGCACCCGACTCGTCGCCCGCAAGGCAGGCGTCGGCGAGGTCGGTCGGCCAGTTCGGTTGGTTGGTGGTGGAATTGGAGCTGATCAACACCACGGACGGGTTCTCGCCCGCGGCCAGCAGCGGGCGCAGGCCCTCGAGGAGTTCGATGGCACCGAAGTAGTTGACCGCGATCAGGAGATTCGCGGGGCGTCCTGCGGCGGCGGCAAGGCCGGCGAACGGGGCGAACCCGTCGATGCTGCCGCCGGCCAGCTCGGTCACCCGCGCGATCGCCTCCGCGCGACCCTCGGCCGTGCTCAGGTCGACGTTGACGTCGGTGTTGTGCAGGTCGACACCGATGACGCGGTGGCCGTCGGATTCCAGCCGCGCCTTGGTGGCCGCGCCGAGCCCGGAGGCGGCGCCAGTGATGACGTAGGTGGCCATGAAGTTCCCTTCGAACAGAAGATCCGATGCGATGCGGCCCGATGCCGAATCGGTCAATGGGCATGCACCGAGCGACACCCAATTGCCGAAGATATCCCCCGAGCCCAATTGCTGCGTCCAGGTTCGTCCGAATCGGAGGCTAGGTGCCGTGCCCCGACCACCGAACCGATTTGTCCCGCTGAGCGGGACCCGGATCGCGCACGTCGACTCAGTCGAACGCCCGCTCGTCGATCCAGTCGGCGTTGAACATCCGGGCGATCGACGCCAAAGCGCTGGTGTCGCCGTCGACGCTGGCGGAGGTGACCATCAGCCGGTCGACCATGGTGGTGGCCGCGGACTCCTCGACGGTGTCGGTGGCGTAGAGCAGCGACCACGGGCAGACCTGGTAGTCGCGGTGTCCGCGGCCGATGGTCTGGCGGGCGGCGATGCCGGAATACCGGGGCTGGTGAAAGAACCCGATCCGCGGGGTCGCGGTGGCCCGGCTCCCGTCGGCCAGGTGCTCGGCGGCGTGCAGGCTGATGGCGGAGGTCGTGTTGAACACGACGACCCTGGTCTCGCCGCGCTGGAACCGCAGCCGTTCGTTCTCGGCGTCGCGGCGGCCGCCGAAGATCCGGGACACCGCGATGCCCCTGTCCTCGAGCAGGTCGGCCACCGGTTCCGCCCCCGTGCTCACCATCTCCGTCGCGACCAGGCACTGATAGCCGCGTTCCACGGTCGCCGCCACCAGGTCCGCGGTGTGCGGTGCACGGATCATCCCGGCCTTCTGCCTGAACCGGATCAGCGCTGCCCGCCCACGAGCGGTGTCGGAACCGGTACGCGCGAGCTGCATCTCGCGCCGATAGTCGCCCCAGTCCATCTCGTACTGCTGCCGCTGCTCGAAGGTCAGGTCGACGCCCAGCCCGTCGATCGGGGCCTGGCCCCATGGCGCATCCCTGTGCAGCATCACCGGCGGTTCGGCGGAAGTCATCGCGTCACGCACGCGGGCGACGGCATCGGCCTGGATCCGGCCGGATGCCTTCGCGTCGGCCGCCCACTGCCAGCGACCCATGTACCGCTCCAGCGGCACCCCGAGCTCGACCAGCCGGGCGCCGAGTTCATCCCACCGCTGCGGCGGCTCACGGTGCACCTGCGCCAGCAGCGACGACAGGTATCGCCACTCGCCGGGATGGTGCCCGAGGGTCGCGGTCAGCGAGATCACGAACGGCGCCTTCTCGGGCGGGTCGAGGTGCCTGGTCACCCGCCGCTGGTAGTCGGTGCGCTGCGAGTCGTGCCGGAAGTTGTGCGCCTCGTCGTTGACGACGACGTCGAACCGGTACCGAGGCCTGCCGTTGCGGGCGATGAGCTTCTTGAGCTGGTCGGGGGAGATGATCAGCCACCGGTACCCACCGTCACCGATGGCCGCGATCGACGCACGCCAGTGCGGGATGGTGATCGAGGTCGGCCGATCCACCGTCACGAGAATCGCCTCGCCACCACGCTGGTGAGCGACGGCCTTCGCGCCGGCGATCGCACTGAGCGTCTTGCCAAGGCCGGGATCGTCGGAGAGGCAGAAGCCCCGGAACTTCGCCTCGGCCGCCCGGGCGATCGCTGCGGCCCCCTCGAGCTGTTCGGGTCGCAACTCCTTCCTGGCGGCCTCGGCGGACGGACCCCTGGTGCCGTTCAGCTCGTCCTCGACCCACTGCTGATACGAGTACGGCTTCGCCGCGTAGGGGCGGAGCTCCTCGGGCAGGCTCGGCCCGACGTAGGCGTGTGCCTTGATGCCGCCGTAGTACTTCGCACCTGGCGCGGGCGCCCGGAACGGCACCTCGAGCACCCAGATACGTTCCCCCGCACCGGCTACGGGGGAGTCGGTCTTCGTGGACTGGCGGCTGGTCTTGCGGCGGGCCTTGGCGGTCACCGGTCAACCGTAGCCACGGCCTGCGACATGTCGGCGGCGCGGGCGTGCCGAGGACTTCAGCTCCTGATCAGCCCGTCGTGCTCGGTCACCTCGCGCGCGGCCCGTTCACCGGAGCGGACGGCTCCGTCCACCCAGCCGCACATCTCCGCCGAGCTCTCGGTACCCGCCCAGTGGATGCGACCGCACGGCTCCCGGAGCGCGTGACCGAACTCCGTCAGCACCCCGGGCGGCGCGTGACTGAGCATGCCACCGCCGGAATAGCGCTCCACGCACCAGTTCTGTTCGATGTAGTCGACCGGCGAGCCGGCCTTCTGACCGAAGCGCTCGGCGAGCTCGCCGAGCACCGTCTTGCGGCGTTCGGCCTCGCCGAGCCGTCCGAGCCCGCGGGCGATCGGGCCCTCGACGATGACGCACAGCACCCCGGGCGTGGCCGCGTCGGTGCACGCGTCGATGGTGATGGTGGCGGGGGAGCCCGGTGCCGCCGACTGCCCCGACAGCCCGTCGGCGCGCCAGAAGGGCTCGTCGTACACCGCCGCGATCTTGAAGATCGCTCCGCTCGGCATCCGCTGGTGCAGGAAGGAGCGGTCGACGGGCAGCATCGGCTCGTACCGGATCTGGCTCGCGATCGCGAGCGGCACCCCGACGATCGCCCGCCGGGCACGCACCGTCATCTCCTCGGAGCGGACGGTCACGCCGTTCCCGTCCTGCGTGATGCCTCGGACCGGCTGGCCGAGATGGAGAGCGTCCCCGATCTCCGCCGCCATGGGCCGGTAGATGGCGCCCATGCCGCCGACCGGCCGCTCGTCCTCGGCCGCGTCCTTGACCCCGAGGACGAAGCCGGGGCCGCCTCCCGACGCCATCTGGTACAGCACGAAGAGGAGCGAGACCTCCGAGGCCGCGGAGGTATAGCAGCCGGCGATCGCCGTCTCGAGCAACTCGTGCGCCGGACCCGACAGGACGTTGTCGTCGAGCCACTTGGCGAGGCTGATCTTGTCCCACTCAGCGGCCTTCTTCGCCTGCCAAGGGGCTTCGAGGGGGATCGTCTTGCACATCGAGCCGAGCTCGAGAAAAACCGCGCCGAGGTTCGCCGACACCCACGGGCTCATCGTCAGGGGGACTGTGCCCTTGTAGCGGTGCTGCTTGCCGCCGACCACCATCATGGCCTCGCCGTCGGTGTACTGCTTGTAGCTCGGCACCCCGAACTCGCCCATCAACGCATAGATCCGGTCCTGACCTGGCCCTACCCAGGCGCCGCCGCGGTCGATCCAGGTCCCGTCCTCGCGCACTTCCGTGAAGGTGCGGCCGCCGATCCGGTCCCTCGCCTCGAGCAGAGCCACCGATTGGCCGGCCTGTTTGAGCCGCAGCGCCGCTGTCAGCCCCGCGAATCCCGCTCCTACAACGCAATAGTCGACGTCGACGTCAGCCATGACAGCACCCTGCGTTCACCAGATCTGCGCGCACACCCCTCGCCGGGTGCACCACTCGGCTGCACTCGCGTAGCGGGGGTCGAATACGCCTCGCATCTATGCGTACTCGCAGCGGGCGAACAGGTCAAGGGTGGCGGCACTGCGCGCGAAAGCCATTGCGGCATCGACGAAGCCACGCAGCGGACTACATACCGGGAAAGATCGGATAGACGAAGTGGGCGGGGCCGCCGCCCGGCAGGGAAGAACCGGTGGACCCCGGGAAGTCCAGCGGCAGCGGGACCAGCTTGTGTGGCGCCCCGTTCTGATCCGCCTGCCAGCAGCCCGTCAGGACGCCATGGAAAGCGGTGCACACGATGCGGGTGCTGGTCCCGAACGGCGAGGTGAGCCGGTTCTTGCTGACGAACGGGTTCCAGTAGTCGGGGTCGGTCGGGGTGAGGAAGTCCTTGGTGTCGAACGGGACGGACGGGCTGGGGTAGGGCGGGATCGGGGGCCATTCGTCCGCGGCCGCGAGGCCCGCCGATCCGAGCACCGCGGCGGCGGCGAGGGCGGTGGTCGCGGCGAGCCGCGCGGCGCGGCGGGTGACTCGGCTCATCTCGTCCTCATTCCACTGGCACTTCGGGTCAGGGCGGGTACAAGGTCACAGCCTAGGCTCCGCCGTCACCAGGTGGAGGTGAACTCGTACCAGGGGCCACCGAGATGGGTCGAGGAGAACTCCCTGCTGTCGGATTCGCTTGGCGCCCGGTTCGGCGAGTACACCCACCCGCTGACCGTGGTGAACACGAACCCGTCGGCGTCGGTGAATCGGACCTCGCCCGCCGGGCCCGACCGGACCGAGCTGATCTCGAAGCCGCCGATCTCGATGTCCACGAGCTGGCTCCCGGGTTCGGCGAGCAGCTGCCGCGCGATGCGTTCGAACTCTGGCCGCGGATCGTCGAATGTCATTGGAGGCCACAGCATTCCAACGAGGACGGCGACGATCACCACACCCGGCGCCGCCAGAATCCACCAGGACCACCGCCAATCCTCACCGACGACGAAGAGGGTACGGATCGCCCAGATCAGTCCCGCCAGCGCGAGTACCAGCAGGGCCGGGGCTCCGTAGAAGAACTGGTCGGCGCCGGTCAGATTCCCGTAGCGGGCGGGCTGCCAGTCGTAGTGGATGCACAGCAGCACCGCGATCGAGAGGACGGTCATGGCCAGCACGATCTCCGATAGCCGCCCGTTCACGGCACCGAAGGCTGTCGGTCCCCGGCGATAGCGTGACGGGCATGGCCGATCCCACCAATCCGGCGGAGGTGTCGAAGTGGGCCGACATGGCCGAATGGCTCGTCGACTCGCTCACCGACAAGCCGGTCGCGTTCATCCTGGAGATGGGCCCGAGCAACTACCTCGACAGGGACGACGAGGAGGAGGTCGTGTGCGCTCAGATCCATGTCCTTGCCGACGGTGTCCTCTTGCTCCGTCGATCACGGGTCGTACTGCGACATCTCATGTTCGCCGACCACTCGACCGACGGCCTGGTGCTCGATCGATGGCACTTTGACGACCACTTCGAGGATTGCACCGACGGTTACATCTTCAGCCGCGACACCCGCCTCGTCGCGGACACCTGCGTGACCTGGTTCCGGGACAACTGGGGCACCCGAACCACCGATGAACTCGGCTGTAGCTATGAGTTCCCCGATACGCTCCCTGTGCCGGATCGGGCCTAGCGTCAGGCGCGCAGCTTCGCCAGTGGCGAGGGGAAGCGGGGAAGCACCTTGTGTCCGTCGAGCCAGGCCGACAGCTTCTCCGCTTCGTCGTCGAAGGCGTGCCGGGCCTCGGCACCGACGTCCTCGAGCAGGTGTACCACCACCCGGCCGTCCTCGTCCTGCCACCAACCCCCAACTATCCGGCCGTCCCACCACGCCGTCGGACCGGCGTTCCCGCTGGTGTCGAACAGCAGGTCCTTGTGCGGCCCGAGGTACCAGTCCCGATCCCGCCAGCCCATCGTTGTGGGATCGAGGGCGGGCAGCAGTGCCGCCCACGGCTCGACGGGATCGTCGTGTTCCTGGTCGTTGGTCATCAGGTAGCCGGTCTGGCCCTCCAGGTCGACCGTGACGACGTCCAACTCCGACAACGCCTTCCGCACGATGGACACGGTCGACCCGAGCCACCACTTGAGGTCGGCCTCGGTGCCGGGGCCGAACGCGCGCAACCACGCCTCGATCAGCCAGGCCGCGCCCTCTGCCTCGGTGCGGCGATCGATCGGCATACCCAGCCAGGATTCGCTTGTCGCCCAACGGTTTCGTGACGCCCGCCAGGGTCCGTCGTTGGTCGCACGCACGATCCGGCCCTCCGCCGACAGCACGGTCAGCACCCGGGGACCGACCGAAACCTGTCCACCCCAGCTCCGGCCCTCGCCGTAGGTCATCGACCCCTGCAACAGCGGGATCTGATCGCGCAGCGCCGTGTACGCCATGGGCGCGCTACCCTCCAGCTCATCGAGCACCGCGTCCCCGGCCGCCCCGAGCCAGCCCGCGCCGTCCTCGAACAGGCCGGCCTTCTCCACCTCTCGGATCAGGCGTCGCCGCTCCGTGTCGGCGACCCGATTGCTGGCGCCGGCCTGGACGAACGGCAGCGACTCGCTGGGGAAAACGAACAGGGTGCGCCGCATCGCGAGGTGCTTCACCAGCGAGCGATCCTCGTACAGAGCACGTTCCAGGTCCACCACCGTCATGCCGTCGACCCTTGCCCGGGCGGACAGGAAGATCGTCGCGGGGTCGGTGCCGTGCAGGCACACCATGCTCGTCGCCGCCTCGGTCACGGTCTCGGCACGGGCCTCGGGCGCGAGCCGGTGGCGTCGGGCAAGCCGGGCGCGGCGCTGCGCCAGGTCGAACAGTATGGCGTGATCGATGGGCACGGTGTCATTGTGCCTGCTCGCGGCCGATGTGCATGGCTACCCGACCGTGGCCCGCACCCGCAGGTCCCGTGCCAGGTGGTCGCGCTGCTCGATCACCAGCCGGCGCAGCGCGTTCGGTGCGTGCGGATTCGTGGCCAGCCAGGCGTCGACCGGGCCGAGTGAATCGGTTGCGGGGAAGAGCCCCAGCACGATGCGCCGCGCGATCTCGATGCTCCGCCCCGCCCATACGTCGCCGATCGCCGCGAAGTACTCGTCGTCGTAGCGGGCGATGAGGTCGCGGCGGTCTCCGGCCCGGAAGCCGGCGATGACGGCGTCGAGGTGCTCGTTCGTCAATGACGTGTCACTCAGCGCGGACTCCCATGCGCTCGCCTTCACGTCCGCGTCCGGCCGCGCCGCCAGCGCCCGCAGGTGGGCGGTCCGTCCGGAGGCGGTGTCGTCGCCGGCGAGCTCGGCGTCCAGCTCCGCCGTGTCGGCGTGGCCGGTGGCGGCCAGCGCGGTCCACAGCGTCCAGCGCAGGTCGGGGTCGAGCGACAACCTCTCGGGTGCGGGCGCCCGGCCGTCGAGGACGGCCCCGATGTCGGCGGCAAGGCGGTCGTCGACCGTGGCCGCGGCCGCCACCGCACGCGCCCAGACGAGCTGGGCGCCGGAGCCCGGCGCGGCAGATTGTGTTGCGGCCCATGTCGCGTCGAGCCAACCGCCGCGCCACCGGTCCCGATCCGCGGTCGGCAGGTAGTGCCCGATGGCGTAGGACGCATTCGACAGCACCGCGGCGAGCAGCGCCGTGTTCGATTCCGCGGGCGCGAATGCCCGGGCCATCGTGAGGTAGCGGTCGGCGGACAGTTCACCGTCCCGGGTCGCGTTCCACAGCGCGGACCAGATCAGCCCGCGTGCGAGCGAATCGGTGACCCGATCGAGTGAACGCTCAATGGTGGCAAGCGATCCGGGGTCCAGCCGGACCTTCGCGTAGGTGAGGTCCCCGTCGTTCAGCAGACGCAGCGGAGCGGGGTCGAGAACGATCGGGGTGCGTTCGGCCACGAGATCCACCTCCACCCGATCGCGGCGGACCAGGTTGCCGGCATCGTCGAAGTCGTAGAGCCCGACCGCGAGGCGGTGCGGACGCGGATCCGTCTGGATGATCGCGTGGCCGCCGTCGGCCTCCTCGAGCGTCAGCGTCGACATCCCCGAGGTCTGCAGCCAGGCGCGCGCCCACTCCGTGAGGTCGCGGCCCGATGCCGCCGACAGTGCCGCCAGGAGATTCGCGAGGGTGGTGTTCCCGAAGGCGTGCGCTCGGAAGTAGCGGCGGGAGCCCTCGAAGAAGGCATCACGCCCGACGTACGCGACCAGCTGCTTGAGCACGCTCGCGCCCTTCGCGTAGGTGATGCCGTCGAAGTTGAGCTTGGCCGCCTCCAGGTCGACGATGTCCGCGACGATCGGGTGCGTGGTGGGCAGCTGGTCCTGCGAGTACGCCCATGCCTTGCGCCGGTTCGCGAACGCGACCCACGCGTCGGTCCACTGCGTGGCCTCGGCGCTGGCGAGCGCGCCCATGTAGTCGGCGAACGATTCCTTCAGCCACAGGTCGTCCCACCACACCATCGTGACGAGGTCCCCGAACCACATGTGGGCCATCTCGTGCAGGACCGTGTTTGCTCGGCCCTCGTACTGCGCGGCTGTCGCCGCACCCCGGAAGACGTAGGCCTCGGTGAACGTCACGCAGCCGGGGTTCTCCATCGCGCCGAGGTTGTATTCCGGCACGAACACCTGGTCGTACTTGCCCCATGGATAGGGGTAGTCGAAGTGCTCGGCGAAGAAGTCGAGGCCCTGCCCGGTCACTTCGAAGAGGGTGTCCGCGTCGAGGTACCGCGCGAGCGACGCGCGGCACAGCAGGCCGAGCGGAACCGTGAGATCTCCACGGCTCCAAGTCGATTCGAACCGGGCATAGGGCCCGGCCGCCACGGCGGTGAGATAGGTGGAGATCGGCAGGGTGGGGGAGAACTCCACCGCCTGACGGGAGTCGTCGCCCTCTCGGGTGGCGATCGGGCGATTGGACACAATCTCCCACCCGACCGGGGCCGTGGCGGCAAAGGTGAACGGCGCCTTCATGTCCGGCTGCTCGAAGCAGGCGAACACCCGGCGCGCGTCCGACGGCTCGTACTGCGTGTAGAGGTAGGTCTGGCCGTCGACGGGGTCGAGGAATCGATGCAGGCCCTCGCCGGAACGGCTGTACTCGCCGGTGGCCTCGACGACGACCCGGTTCGTCGCACGCAGATCCCGGACCCGGATGCGGGCGCCGTCGTACTCGACGGGGGCTGCCGCCCCGTTGACGGTCACCGACTCGACCGACTGACCGATGAAGTCGATCCACGTCTCGGCGGCGGTGGCGTCGAACTCGAGGGTCGTGGTCGTCGGGAAGCCCGGCCGGGAGTGATCGGGCGCGGCCAGGAGGTCGAGTTCGACGCGGTAACCGCGGACGGTGACCACCGCCGATCGGGCGGCGGTTTCGGCGCGGGTCAGGTTCGCGATGGTCACGGGTAGATCCTGCCAGGCGGGCCGCGCGCCAGGGCGGTACCGACGGCTTCTATGCCAAGCGTCATACTTGACGTCGATCCGTCATCACCTACGAGGAGTCACCGTGACCCGGACCATCGCCCCGCCGCACCCCTTCGACGCCGCCGTCGAGCTCACTCCCGCAGGTGACGGGCGTTTCAGCGGTCACACCTCCCCGGCCTACGCCAACATGGTCGGCCCGTTCGGCGGGATCACCGCCGCGACCCTGCTGCGGGCGGTGCAGCAGCACCCGGACCGTCTCGGCGATCCGCTCTCGCTGACCGTCAACTACGCCGGCCCCATCGCCGAAGGCGCATTCGAGATCTCCGCCCGGCCGGTCCGGACCAACCGCAGCACCCAGCACTGGGCCCTCGAGCTGTCCCAGGACGGGGTCGTTGCGACGACCGCGACCGCGGTGTTCGGCACCCGCCGCGAGACCTGGTCCTCCACCGAGATCGCCCGTCCGGACGTTCCTGCCGTCGATGACGTCGAGGCGGGGGCCTTCCCCGAGTTCATCGCCTGGTCTCGCAACTACGAGATGCGGTTCGTCGAGGGAGGCATCCCTACGACCGAGGCCGTCGAGCATCCCGACACGGTCTCGACGCTCTGGGTGCGCGACACCCCCGCCCGTCCGCTCGACTTCGCGGCCCTGACCGCACTGAGCGACGTGTTCTTCCCCCGAATCTTCCTGCGCCGCGGGCAGTTCATGCCCGCGGGCACGGTCTCGATGACCGTGTACTTCCACGCAGACGCGGAGGTGCTCGCCGCGCAGGCGGAGGGCGCCCTGCTCGGCACGGCCCGCGCCCAGCAGATCCGCAAGGGCTACTTCGACCAGTCCGCGGAGCTGTGGGGGCGCGACGGCGCGCTGCTGGCGACGACCCATCAGCTGGTCTATTTCAAGGACTGAGGCGGCGGACGCCGGACTCGCTCCGGCGTCCGTCCGTCCCGCGCATCACGCGAGGGTGCGCTGCTCCGCCTCGGCCAGGTCCTTCAGCGTCAGCAGCTGCTTTCGCATCATGACCAGGTCGCCGAGCGCCAGCGCCCGCGCCACCACCCACGGCGCGCCACAGTGCATCCGGACCACGAGGCGGGTTCCGCTGCCCTCGGGACGCACCGCGTAGGTGACGGATATCTTGCCGGCGACCAGCGTGATATGCCCATCGGGAACAAAGGACACCAGATCGAAGAGGGACATGAAGCGTTGCCCCACTTCGAGTTCGGTCAGCCCCGGGTCGCGGCGGCGCGGGCTGCGGCGACCGAATCGGTCGAGCAGGTCGTAGCTGTAGGGCGCGACGCGCAGCTGACACAACCAGCCGTAGACCACCTGCGGCGATGCGTCGATGCTGATGGCCCGGTCCGCCTGCACCCCGCCGAAGCCCAGCTCGTCGCACGGCAGGGGTTGACCGCGCTCGGCCTCGGTGGCGCCCCAGACGAGCCCGGGGATCATGCCACGGCCGCTATCTGGCGCAGCAGCCG
The DNA here is from genome assembly GCF_053607505.1 of Rhodococcus sp. NPDC055112. Taxonomy (NCBI): domain Bacteria; kingdom Bacillati; phylum Actinomycetota; class Actinomycetes; order Mycobacteriales; family Nocardiaceae; genus Rhodococcus; species Rhodococcus sp. NPDC055112. Next base: position 120,876 of record NZ_JBSGTR010000001.1, on the reverse strand, counting down.
ACGCACGACCACCTGGTGACCGCCACTGCCGATCACCAGCGCCCGGTAGATCTTGCCGTGCAGGCCGGGGAACTCTGCCCACGACTGCGCCCGGACCCGCGTACGACCGGGGCCTTCTTCGTCGAGTTCGAAGATCAGCGCGTAACGCGAGAACCAGTGCCTACCCGACAGCGCCAACCGGGCAGGCGCCTCGGCCGCATCGATCAGGAACCCCCTCGGCGCGGTCGGGTCGTCCTGGTCCTTGCACATGACCTTCAGCAACGCCTTCCATGCCCGATCCCGATTCGTGTCGATCGTTCTGGCATGCTGGTCGATGTAGGGCAATCGCTCCATATAGAAGGAACGTACTAGTAATGGCACCACCCCGCAAGCACGACACCGATGCGATCCTCGACGCTGCGCGCACGCTCGTGCTCGCCGACGGCCCCCGCGCGGCAGGCGTCGCGGCGATCGCCGCGGCGAGTGGCGCACCCGTCGGCACGCTGTACCACCGCTTCGGCAGTCGCAACGGCGTCCTCACCGAGGCGTGGTTGCGCGCGCTTGCCCGCTTCCAAGAGCGTGTCATGGGTGTCGCCGGCGACCCGGACCCGGTCGAGGCGGGTGTCTCGATGGCGGTGGCTACCGTGCGGTTCGCTCGCGAATTGCCCGATGATGCAAAGCTTCTGCTCAACCTGCGTCCGAGCGATCTGCTCGACGGCGGCCCCGACGCGGAGTTCCGCAGTCGCCTCGACCGGATGAACGCGCCGTTGTTCGAGCACCTGCGGCGCCTGGCCCGCGACCTCCTCGGCGCGGACGGCGACCGGGAGATCGACGCCGTCAGCCGCGCCGTCGTCGACCTCCCGTACGCCGCGCTGCGCCGCCACGCCCACGCCGCCGAGCTGCCCGATTGGCTCGACGCCGACCTGGCAGCGACGGCACGCACGCTGTTGACCTCGTACCGGTGCTGACACACCCGCTGGGCGGGCATTCCGCCTGCAACCGATAACGTGTTCTCATGAACGAACAGCAGGTCGGCGGCTCGCTACCCGATCAAGAGCATCACGAGGGCGGGTTCCGGCCGATGTCCGAGCTGATCAACGCGCGCGAGGAACGCGGCGCCGACATCACCAGGGGCGGGCCGCACTACGGCGAACTCATCGAGCAGGTGCGCGGGCTGATGGACCGCGCACGGCTGGCCAGCCCCACCGATGAGCTGGCGTTGGACGCGATCGGCATCCTCAAGCAGCTCAACGACAAGTTGGACGCGGCCGTCGTGAACGAGTGGTCCACGCCGACCTGGACCCGGTTCGACCTGCCCGCCCGCGGGAACATCACGCTCCCGCCCTTCATGATCGACCACGCCGACTCCAGTGGTGTCGACGCCCGTCTCACCTTCCGCAACTACCATCTCGGCGGCAACAACGCCGCGCACGGCGGCCAGGTGGCCGTCGGATTCGACGACCTACTCGGCATGGCCGCCGCGATGCACGCCGGTTCGATCACCCGAACTGCCTCCCTCACCGTGGACTACAGATCCGTCACGCCGCTCAACACCGAGCTGAAGGTCCGTGCCTGGGCCGAACGCCAGGAAGGCCGCAAGGTCTTCGTGCGCGCCACCCTGCACGACGGCGACCGGCTCTGCGCCGAGGCACACGGCCTGTTCATCGTGCTCAAGCCCGGGCAGGCGTGAGTCGGTAGTTCCCGTCGAGGATCTTCCGGCCCGGTCCCGTTACCCGAGGGGGTGGCCCTACCGCCAGATGGTGAACTGGTTGCCGAGAGCCGCCGCGAACCCACCGCAGGACTATCGCGAGGCGCATCGCCCAGGCACGCGGCCGCCGGATCATCCGCGGGCGACGCGGAACCCGACATCGTCGATCCGGTAGGTCGGGTGGCTGCGCCGTCGGGCCGATGCCCGGCAACTCCAGTGCTCGTCGAACCAGCCACCTCCGCGCAGCACCCGATACGTGCCGTACACCTCGGGGTCGTAGAGGTCCCAGCACCATTCCCAGACGTTGCCCAGGGTGTCGTACAGTCCCAACGCGTTCGGCTGCTTCCCGCCCACTTCGTGCGGCCCGCCGTCGGAATTCTCTCGATACCAGGCGATCTCGTCGAGGGGTCCGTGCCGCGGACCGGTCGTCCCGGCCCGGCATGCGCGTTCCCACTCGGCCTCGGTCGGCAGCCGGTACCCGTCGGCTGTCGTGTCCCAGGTGACGTCGTCACCGACAACGCGGTAGGCGGCGACAAGACCGGTTTGCTCGGACATGTTGTTGCAGAACGCGATCGCGTCCCACCACGACACCCCCTCGACCGGCAGGCGCGCACCCCGGATCGCCCCGGGCCACTCACCGGCGATCTCTGCGTATTCGCCCTGGGTCACGGAAGTGGCGGCGATCTCGAAGGCCCCGACATCGACACGCCAGCTGCGGCTGGTTCGCCGATCCGAGAGGGTGACGTCCCCCGCGGGGACGGTGATCATCTTCATGGCCGGTCGACTCCTGGAAATTCGTTCATCGCGCGCTGTCACATTCTCGGCGTGGCGGCCGTCATGGTGGTGAGTCCATTCGAACCCGATGAGGAGACCAAACCGATGAACACCGCCTATGTCATCGTCACCGTCCTGGCCGCAGCGTGGGTCGGCTACTCGGCCGCTGCCGTCTTCTTCCGCGCCGGATGGGTCGTGGAGGCCCTGACCGACTACGGCATCCCCCGGTCGTGGTGGCCGTGGCTCGGTGCCGCCAAGGCCGCCGGGGCCGCGGGGCTGCTGATCGGCCTGTTCGTGCCTGCGATCGGGGTGCTGGCCACGATCGGTCTGTTCCTGTACTTCGCGGGGGCGGTCATCGCCGTGATCCGGGCACGCTCCTACGCGCACATCCCGTTCCCGCTGCTGTACCTGGCGCCGGTGCTCGTCGCCGCGGGGCTGGGATACGCGGCCTGAGCACCATCTCCCGGTCGGTACCGCGGGGCCACGGCCGACCGGGAGGTCAGGGTCAGTGCTGCGGGATGGGGTGACCCTCGGACGCCTGGACGACGACGAATCCGTTACCGGTGAGACACAACTGGTACGCCTCACCCGAGCCGCGTCCGATCGCGGCGGACATCTTCGCGGTCTTACGGATGGTCGACTGCAGCCCGGTCGACCACACCACCGCGCTCTGCATGTCGACAAAGGTGGGGGTGTCCACGTTCAGCACCACGGGGGTGCCGTAGACGTTGATCGCGAGCACACCGCGCCCGCTGAAGGTGGTGTTGAACAGCCCGCCGCTGAGCATCGACGCACCCTCTACCCGATTGATGTCCCAGCTCAGCGAGCTCTCGAAGGCGAGGACATTCGTCCCGTTGACGGTCACCGACTCGTCCTCGAGTTCGAGCAGGAAGATCTCGTCGGCGTCGCGGGCGAGGAAGACATCGCCGCTGCCGGACACCTTCATCAGCGACATGCCCTCGCCGGTGAGTGCCTTCTTGAACAGTTTGCCGAGGCCGCCGCTGCCCTGATAGGCGAAGTCGACATCACCCTGGTAGGCGACCATGGACCCCTGGCGGGCAAGGAAGTGCCCACCGGTTCCGGCCAGGTCCACCTTGAGCATCCGGGAGTTCTGGAGTACGAAAGTCCCTGGCTCACCACTACGTTCCGCGTTCTTCATCAGGTCGCTACGCATGATCCCGATGCTAGCCGAATACGAATCCGTCCGGGCGGGCCAACTCTTCGCGACAACCCACTGCGCTCCAGAATCCTTGGAACACTTACTGTTTGATTGGCCGCACGACCCCGGGGGAAGGGCGCATCGCCCTCCCGCCCGGGGTCGTGTCCGGAACCCGCCGCTTGCGTCAGCCGATGCTGAAGGGCTGGCCCCAGAGGGTGACGGTGCTCGTGACGTTCTCGGTGTCGACGGTGACGTTGACGTAGGAGCGGGCCTGCGCGTAGCCGGCGCAGCCCTCGACGCCCATGGTGGAGTCGGCCCAGGTGACGCTGCCGGTGGCGCCTTCGAAGGAGTGCTCGCCGGAGTGGGACTCGCCACCGAAGTCGTCGGCGGACTCGAGGTCGAGGATCGGGAAGCTCGCGGCCTCGCCGGGACCGATGGAGACGTTGCCCGCGCCACCGGCGGAAGGCTCGGCGTCGCCCTTCCACTCGGCGCCGATGCCGCCTTCCGCCGAGGTCTCGCCGCCGAGGGTGAGCTGGCAACCGACGATGTAGCCGGGCTCGATGGCGCCGCCCTCGGCGCCTGAACCGCCGGAGATCTCGACCTTCGCCGAGCCGGAGACCCACGCGTTCCGATGCAGGGGGGTCGCCCCCATCGACGGCGACACCGTCGCGGACTCGTCGGTCATCGTGACGGTCACCACGGTGCCGTCCGCGAGGGTCTTGGTGATCGTGCCGCCTGGGAGCGGTACGACGGTGTCGGCATTTGCGGCACCGACGGAGCAGAAGCCCAGTGCAACGGCGGCGACCGCTCCGGTGGTGGCGATACGCAGTCCGCGACGCGGGCCGGTCTTGATGTGCATCATGAATTCCTCTTTACGGGTTGATATTTCAGAGTTGTGTCTGGGCCGTGCCGTAGGCGCCCCTACCCGATGCTGAAGGGCTGGCCGTACAGGGTGGTCTTGGAGTAGTCGTTGCCGACGATCTCGACCACGGTGTAGGAACGGGCCTGGGCGTAGCCGCCGCAGTTCTGGATCTCGAGCTGGGTGTCCTGGTACTGCACCGAGTAGGTTCCGTTGCCAGTGATGTCCTTGCCCGCCACGTTCACGAACTTGACCTGGCCTGCGGAGACCGGGACCGTCAGCGAGCCGGAGACCGAGGGGCCCGACAGGTCAAGGCCGGCTCCGATGGAGCCGCCGAGGCCGTTGATGTCGACCTGGCAGCCGACGATGTAGCCGGTGCTGATCCGCGAGACCCCGTGCGTGGAGGAGTTGTTGGTGCCCTTCTCGTTGGTCGCACCGTTCGAGGGACCCGCCTCGCCGTCCTGCGAGGCGCCGGTGACATCGGCGGTGACCGTGCCCGAGACCCAGGCGGTGCGGCCGGCGGCGTTGGCGGCCAGCGACGGGGAGATCAGGGCACTCTCCTCGGTCCGGGTGATCACCGCTCCCGGCCCGGCCTTCTGCCCGTCCGGCAGCGGCACGAAGGTGTCGGCGTGTGCCGCACCGGTCGACATCAGGCCGATCGCGACGGCCGCGGTGGCGCCGATGCCGGCTAGGCGGGCGATGCGGCGCATACGAAAGTTGTTCGAGTTCATGGATTTCCTTTTGAGATTCCGAAGAACGGAGATTGATTGGACACTTGCCGGCGCCGTGCTGACACGACCACCGTTGTGGTTCACAGCCAGCCACCGAAGCGGCGGATGAACCAGATCTTGACCCCCTGAGTGAGAACGCAGTACGCGGTGAGCGTCAGAATCAGCCACGGGAAGTACGACCACGGCAGCGGAACGAGGCCCAGTGCCTGACCCCATCCGATGAACGGGAACACCAATCCGAAGACGCAGACCAGCCCGGTCGAGATCAAGACCGGCAGGGACGCCCTGGACTGGATGAACGGAATGCGTCCCGTCCTGATGATGTGCACGATCAGCGTCTGCGAGATGATGGATTCGATGAACCAACCGGACTGGAACAGCGCGGCCTGCTCGGGGGTGTTCGCGGCGAAGACGAACCACATCAGTGCGAACGTGGTGATGTCGAAGATCGAGCTGATGGGTCCGATGAAGACCATGAACCGGGTGAGGCTGCGGGTCTCCCACTTGCGCGGCTTCTCGACGAACTCGCGGTCCACCTTGTCCCACGGGATCGTCAGCATCGCCATGTCGTAGACGAGGTTCTGCACCAGCAGCACGGCCGGGATCATCGGGATGAACGGAAGCAGTGCGCTCGCGACGAGGACCGAGAACATGTTGCCGAAGTTCGAGCTCGCGGTCATCTTGATGTACTTGAGGATGTTGCCGAAGGTGCGGCGCCCCTCGACCACACCGCGCTCGAGGACACCGAGGTCCTTCTCGAGCAGGATGATGTCGGCCGACTCGCGGGCGATGTCGGCGGCGGTGTCCACCGAGATCCCGACGTCCGCCGTCCGCAGGGCCGGTGCGTCGTTGACCCCGTCACCGAGGAATCCGACGGTGTGCCCGTTCCGCTTGAGCGCGTCCACGATCCGGGCCTTCTGGAGCGGGTTGGTCTTCGCGAAGATCGTGGTCTCTCCGACGATCGCGTCGAGGTCGTCATCGTCCAAGCGGTCGATCTCCGCACCGGTGATGATGGTCCCGACGTCCAGACCGACCTTCCCGCAGACGGTTTCGGCGACCAGCTCGTTGTCGCCGGTGATCACCTTGACCGCGGTCCCGTGGGCTCGAAGCGCTTCGATCGCTGCGGCGGCCGATTCCTTCGGCGGGTCGAGGAACGTCAGGAAGCCGACGACCGTCATCTCGGACTCGTCCGCAGTCGAGTACTCGCCCCTCTCACCGGCCGAGGCGGTGGGCATGCGTCGAGTGGCGAGTGCCAGGACCCGCTTGCCGAGCCCGTTCTGCTCGGCGACGAGGCGGTCGAGGGCCGAGCGCAGGCCCGGCGTCAGCTCGTGGGTTGCGCCGTTCACCTCGACCGAGGTGCACACGGCGAGCACCTCTTCTACTGCACCCTTGGTGATGATCAGGTCGTCGGCGCCGTCGTTGACGATCACGGACATCCGTCGGCGGGCGAAGTCGAACGGGATCTCGTCGACCAGGCCGTGCTCGCGGCGGATCCTCTCGACCAGGTCGGGGCCCGCGGCCTCGATGACGGCGCCGTCGAGGAGGTTGCGCAGCCCGGTCTGGAACACCGAGTTCATGGTGGCCAGACGCAGCGTGTCGACACTGAGCCTGCCGGCCGTGTCCAGGTGCTCCTCCAGCACGATTCGGTCCTCGGTGAGAGTTCCCGTCTTGTCCGTGCACAGCACGTCCATCGCACCAAAGTTCTGAATAGCATTGAGCTGCTTGATGATCACCTTGTGCCGGGACATGTACAACGCACCCTTGGCAAGATTGGCGGTGACGATCAGCGGAAGCATCTCCGGCGTCAACCCGACCGCGGTCGCGACACCGAACAGCAGCGCCTGGCTCCAGTCCTTGGTGAGTCCGTTGATGATGAAGACCGCAGGCACCATGACGACCATGAAGCGGATCAACAGGAAACTGACCTTCTTCACCCCGATGTCGAAGCTGGTCTCGGGGCGGCCAGTGCCCAGCCCCTCGGTCATCGCGCCGAAGTAGGTGTCGTCCCCGGTATGGACCACGACCGCGGTCCCCGAGCCGGACACCACCGAGGTGCCCATGAACGCGAGGTTCCCCGCCTCGAGGATCCGATCGGGCTCGAGGCGGGCAACCGGATCGCCCGTCTTCTCTGCGGACATCGACTCGCCGGTGAGCATCGCCTGGTTGACCTGCAGGTCCTTGGCGCGCACGACTCGCATGTCCGCGGGAATCATGTCGCCGGCCGCGAGCTGGACGATGTCCCCTGGCACCAACTGCTCGATGGGGATCTCGGCGGTCACCACCGTGTCGCCAATCTGGCGGGTGGTGGAGACCGTGGTGCTCACCATCGCCTTGAGCGCCTCAGAGGCCCGCCCCGACCGGTACTCCTGCCAGAACCGCAACGACACACTGATCAGGACCATCACGCCGACCGTGCTGATCCCCATGTAGTCGGGACCCTCTTCGGGGTCGGCCAGATAGACCTCGGTGATGTACATGATCACGCCGATGAACAGCAGGATCAGGATGAACGGATTCTTGAAGGTGGCCAGGAACTGCACTATTGCCGGCGCCGGCCGGTCGTGGCGGACCTCGTTGCTGCCATGCCTGCGGCGTAGCGGGTCGATCTGGTCCGATCTCAATCCCTTTGGAGTGGTGTGCAGTTCGGCGTACACGCCCGGATAGCGCAGGCGGATGATCCCGGCGAGCGCCGCCATCTGACGGTCGGGGAGTACCGCTTGACTGTTTCGATTGGCAGTCTTGCCCGGGCTCCTCGGGGGTGAGAAGACACTGGTTTCTGACATGACAGATCTCTCGGTCGCGCACGAACTCGCTAGCGTTCGGGCACGACGAAATAAGCTCTGCGACTACGACTGTCGCGAGAATGATCGCGGCGAGAGGCCGCGCGTGGAGGTCCGGCGATGTCCGCGACTAGCGGGCGCGATGGACACCGGCGGTGAGGAATCCGGGCGAGGCCGGATATCGACTCGGCGGTTCGTCCACGGTGGTCACCTCCCGGGTTCGGATACGGGCACGTCCAGTGGGGACGAAGCTCCGCGATGGTGTGTCCACAGCACAGAAGGGCAGGATCGAGGTCGCGATGCGGCCGCTTGTGAATACCGACACGAACGAGTCGCCCTGCCGAATTCGACACCCCCACGTACGAGTTTTGGCACTGCACGACGTGTCCCACACCACTGCGGGAAGCCACTTTGGGTCACCCCTTAAGCCGGGGAGACCTGTCCTGACCTTGGGCGTCTCTCGACGTCGTGAGATCAGTGGCCTGTGTTCGTGCAGACGCCTCACCTAACGAGGTGCTGCGCCGACAGGCAATCATTGCGGGGCGGCTGATGTCAACCTGCATGCCACGGATCGCCGATCTCCGCCGTGCACCAGCGCACGCCGACGGCAACCAAGATACTCCTAAAATGTTGTGCAACTGCATATTCAGTCTCTTCAGCGGCGAAATATGCTTCGCAGCAATCTTTTCGGAAGTCGGAATGATCTTGGTGTGCCATCGCCCCTGCGGGTTGACATATATCGCGGGTGTCGGCACCATGGTCGGCGTAAGCACCTCGCTAGGCGAGGCTCCTGCATGAACACAGGCCACTGATCTGACGACGTCGACAGACGCCCAAGGTTAGGACAGGTATTCCCGGATTAAGGGTCTATCCAAAGTGGCTTCTCGATCGTATCGGGACACGTCGTGCAGTGCCGAAGCTCTGACGAGAGGGGTGCCCGACCGGGACAATTGCCGTCCCGGCGCCCTCCCCGTGTGCGAATCGACGCCCGCGTGCGTCCTGTCTGCGAGGAGGTGAGGAACGCAGTGAGTACCAGCGATAGTCCGTATCCGTCTAGGACTTTCATTTCGTTCCGAACCGGCCCCGGCACGGCGTCAGCATTCTGCGGCCTGACGTTGCAGTAGCCCACCCGGCCTCGTCGTCGACAGCACTTCCGTTGACTCGATCGAGCTCCGGCGTGGCGCCAATCAGGCAGGCACGCTTCACCTTGCCATGGGACCGGTTTCCCTCCGACAGGAGAAGACCATGGCTTTTGTTATCACGCAACCTTTTTCGACGGCGCGCCAGTCCGCGATGCTCCCTGCATTCCGACGCGCGGCCAACCGGCTGTGGGGGCGACGCAACCTGACCCCACAGGAACGCGCCAACCTGTATGCCTCACAAACACCGGTGGCAGTGATCACCGCCTCGATGGGAGGCCATCCCCACTCGAGCGGGGCTCGGCGCTGGTGACACCAGGCGGGGCCCCAGCCCTCCGATGTTGCTCGTTGTTCGGCTCCGCCCCCTCGCGGGGCGGAGCCGAAACACAATGTGACCCGCCCCACGTTTCGCTGCCTTGCACATACCCCCCGGGGGTACTAGCTTGGTCGACGAGAACACCAACGACGAGAGGCCGAGACATGAGCACCGACACGCATGGAGACCGCCGGGCTGCGCACGCCGATCACACCGCCCACCACCACGGGCATCCGGCGGCCGCGGCGCACGCCGGCCACGGTGAGCCCGACCACACCGCCCACGCACACCACACTCCGGCCGACCATCACGCCCACGGTGCGGGCGCGCCGGGAGGTCTCCAGATCACGCAGGACGGATACACACTCGACCTCGCCGAGACCATCGTCGGCAGGGGCGACGTCGACTTCCGGTTCCGCATCCTCGGCCCGGACGGCCGACCGGTCACCGACTACACCCCGATCCACGACCGGGACCTGCATCTGATCGTGGTGCAGCGCGAGCTGACCGGGTTCTGGCACGTGCACCCCGAACTTGCGGCCGACGGCACGTGGTCGGTTCGACTGAACCTGCCGGAGGCGGGGTCCTACCGCGTGTTCACCGACATCGCGCCCACACTGCTCGGGCGAACGATCACCCTTGGCGCGGATCTCGCCGTCCCTGGCGCCTACGATCCGCGACCGACGCCGAGCGAGACGCGCACCGCGGTCGTCGACGGCTACGAGGTGATCCTCGACGGAGATCTCGCTCCCGGAGACGGCGAACTGCTGACGCTCACCGTGCGCAAGGACGGCCGTCCGGTCACCGATCTGCAGCCCTATCTGGCCGCCTTTGGCCACCTGGTGGTGCTCCGAGCCGGCGACCTGGCCTACATCCACGTTCACCCGAACGGCGAACCCGGCGACGGCGTCACGGCTCCCGGACCCGACGTCACCTTCCACACCGCGGTACCCGGCCCCGGGACGTACCGACTATTCCTCGACTTCAAGCACGGAGACACCGTCCGCACCGCGGCGTTCACCCTCGCGGCCACCGCCCACCAACACTGAGAGCACGATCCCCGAAGGAGGACCCATGTGCACCTGCGGTTGTCGACGAACCCGTGACCCACCCCTGCCCATTTCACGTACTCGAAGAAAGTGTTCGCGATGCGAAAGCCGTTGATCACATCTCTGTTCACCAACCGCGACTACCTGCGACTGTTCACCGCCCAGGTGTCGGCCCTCTTCGGTACCGGCTTGACCACCGTCGCACTGGGACTGCTCGCCTATGAGCTCGCCGGTGCGGACGCGGCCGCCGTGCTGGGGACCACGCTGACCCTCAAGATGCTCGTGTACGTCACGGTCGCGCCGATCGTCGCCGCCTATGCCCACCGCTTCCCTCGCCGGCTCTTCCTGGTCGGGCTCAACCTGATTCGCGCCGCCCTGGTGCTGGCACTGCCGTTCATCGACCAGATCTGGCAGATCTACGTGCTGATCGCGGTGCTGCAAACCGCCTCGGCCGCGTACACGCCCACCTACCAGGCGATCATCCCCGACATCCTGCCGGACGAGCGCGAATACACCCGAGCGCTGTCGGCCGCGCAGCTCGCCGCCACGATGGAGACCCTGCTGAGCCCGATGCTGGCCGCGGCGGTCCTGACCCTCATCAACTTCCACTGGCTGTTCGTCGGCACCGCAATCGGATTCGTGGTATCAGCAGTCCTGGTGATCGCGACCCGCATCCCGGAGGCCCGGTCCGCCACCGCGGACACGTTCCGGGAACGGATCGCGGTGGGCATGCGGATCTTCGCCGCCACGCCACGGCTACGCGGTCTACTCGGCCTGAACCTGGTGGTCGCCGCCGCGGGTTCGGTGATCATGGTCAACACCGTCAACTACGTCCGTGACACGCTCGGCGGCACCCAGTCGGGAGTAGCAATGCTTTTGGCCGCCAATGGGTTCGGCACGATGCTCATCGCGTTGTCCCTGCCGCGGTTCCTCGACCGGCTCGGCGCCCGACCCGTGATGCTGGCCGGTGCCGCCACCCTGATCGGCGGACTCGGAGCAGCCGTCGCCCTGTCGGCCGCCGATGCCGGCGACTGGCGCTGGGGTGCAGCGATCGCGGTGTGGGCCGTGGTCGGCGCGGGTACCGCGGCGGTGCTCACCCCGACCGGCCAGGTTCTGAGGCGCTCGTCGCAACCCGCCGACCGGCCCGCGCTCTTCGCCGCCCAGTTCTCGCTGTCGCACCTGGCCTGGCTGCTCACCTACCCGATCGCGGGGTGGCTGACCACCGCCGGTCTCACCATCACCTGGATGACGCTGACCGTGATCGCCGTCATCGGGATCACTGCGGCCGTGTGGATGTGGCCGCGTCACGACCCGGCGGAGATCACGCACCTGCACGAGGCCGGGACCATCGACGCCGCCCGGCTGGTCGACGCCGACCGCGTGGGCGAACGGCTCTACCGGCACACCCACGTGTTCGTCATCGACGCCGAGCACCGGCGCTGGCCCGCCCAGGATGCGCGGGAGCGTTCGCTGGTCGCATGACCAGCTCCGGGCCCATCGGCGAGCCCGCGAATCCCGTTCCGGCCCAGTATCGTTCGATCCGGGCCGGGCCACGACCGCTCTCTACCCTTGTTCGCGATCGAGGATGGCTACGTCATAGGGTTCGGCCGCTTTCCGGAACTGCTCCTCGAGGCGCGGCCAGCGGTCCTCCGTGCAGAACCGGGACCGCGCTCTGACGTACTGCTCCCGCGCGCCGGACACATCGCCCGTGGCGAGTCGGTAGCGGAGGATGTCGAAGTCGATGTCCGACCCGACGGAATGAGCGATATCGTCAGGGCCACGAAGTTGACCCATCACCTCGAGCGCACTGGTGAGTGCCACGCGTAGCCGGCTCGCGGCCGCGGGAACATCGGTGTCGGCATGCACGGTCACGTGCGGTCCGATTCCGGTCGCGATGCTCTCGATCCGGCGGCGGTACTGGCAGTCGACCTCGGCCGGGCGCTGCTGGGGTGTCCGTCCGATGGCCCGGTCGAACTCCGCCGAGTAGACACCGCAGTTGACGTAGAACCGAATCAAGTCGTGGCTGTTCCCCGCCGACCGTTGCAGGTTGATGACGTCGACCAGACCATCCCGCTCCCGAGTGAAGGTCAGCTTTCGCTTCCGGAATCCTTGCTCCTTCAGGAGCGGTACAGCACTCTCGCCGAGAAGGGTGACGAATGCGTGCTCAGCCGACGGATGCTCCATCCGACCATGCTCGCAGACCCGGCTCCGACTGCAGGAGCCGCTCCGCCCGCTGTCAGGTCAGCGCTTCGGCAGACGATTCCTCCCACGCATCTCCGGTCCACGAGATGTCAATGGGATACTCGCTGTTCACCCCGGTGGCCCAGTAGTCGATGAGGCCGTGGTGTGCCGAGTCGAGTTCGATCCAGCCGATGCGGAACTCGCCGCGCAGAACACGCTGGGCGCTGCGGTCTATCTCGGCCAGCGAGGCGCAGAGCCCCCGGATTCTCGACTCGATCCAGTCCGCCGTGGGATCGACGACGGTGATCTCCAAGGGGTCGTCGGCACCGAGTGGGATCACGATCAGGAGTTCGCCGGAGCCCGGCCGAACCTCACGTGTGGCATGACGCTCGTAGGCGCGCAACAGGTCTCGTGGTTCATAGGGTGAGCGCGCATCACCGGAACGCCTTGGCCGAGCACAACGAAACACCGGCCTATTCTGCCCCGACGAGGAAGAGAGAATCACTCATGGCTTTTCCCTTTTCAAGATATAGCGCACCGGGGGGCTTGCCGCAAGACCGGGGTAGTACCGCAGAATCGCTGGCCTGAGTCAGAACCGAGGAAACGGGAGTCAACGAAAATGCCAGTGACGGACACCGACGTGATCATCGTGGGCGCTGGCCCGGCCGGCCTGATGCTGGCCGGTGAGCTGCGTTTGGCCGGAGTGCGAACTCTGGTATTGGAGCGACAGCCGCAGATTCAAGACGTTCCGAAGGCCAGCGGCATCGGCGGGCGGATCCTGGACCTGCTGCGCTACCGAGGTCTGCTGGAACGGTTCGAAGCGGCCAGTAGCGACCCCAACATTGCTCCCCGGTTCCCTTTCGGCGGTATGCATTTGGACTTCACGGACATGGCGGATCCGCCGATGCGGGCGCTGCCGATCCCACAGATGGAGATCGAGCGACTGCTCGACGAGCACGCCCGCGACCTCGGTGCGAACATTCGCCGCGGCCACGAGGTGGTCGGCGTGAATCAGGACGACGCCGTGGTGACCGCGGACGTGCGCGGGCCGGACGGGCCGTTCCGGGTGACCGCCCGATACCTGGTCGGCTGCGACGGCGGACGCAGCCGGATCCGGGACCTGGCCGGTATCCCGTTCCCCGGCACCACCTATCCGGAGGTCAACAGGCTCGCTCAGGTGGCCCTGCACGATTCGGTGACCGTGCTCGCCAACGGCGATATCGACGTCCCCGGGTTGGGCAGGATCCAGGCCGGGTTCACCCGAACCGATCACGGCGTGTTCGCGTTCGCGGCCGGCTCCGGAGTTCTGTCGCTGCAGACCACCGAAGGTGAATCCACCGAGTACGCCGATGACGAGCCGCTGACCCTGGCCGAGCTCGGCGACAGTGCCCGACGGGTGCTCGGCGCGGATCTGCCGTTGGGGGAGCCGATTCGTCTGTCGCGCTACACGTTCAAGGATCGGCAGGCCGAGCAGTACCGCGCCGGGCGGATCCTGCTTGCCGGCGACGCGGCGCATCTGTTCCCCGCCACCGGCACCGCGCTGAACGTCGGCATGCTCGACACCGTCAACCTCGCCTGGAAACTGGGGGCCGACATCCACGGCTGGGCACCGGCCGGACTTCTGGACACCTATCACGACGAGCGCCACTACGCCGGTGGGCGTGCGCGGCTACAGACCCGGGCCCAGGTGGCGCTGCGGCGCGGACACGACGCGGCCGCCGACGCGCTTCGGCAGCTCTTCCAGGAACTGGTCGCCGACGAGCCGGCATTGCGCCGCATGGGATCCCTCGTCGGCCACACCGACATTCGCTACCCGATGCCGGGCTACGACCACCACGCCTTGGCCGGCACCTTCGCGCCGAACCTCGCCCTGCACACCGACCAGGGCATGACCAGTGTCGCGGAACTCATGCACCCCGGTCGGCCCATCCTCCTCGACCTCGCCGACCGCGCCGATCTCCGCGAGGTCGCGCGGGACTGGGAGCACCGCATCGACATCCACACCGCCAAGACCGACGATCGATCGGCCGACGCCCTGCTGATCCGCCCGGACGCTCACATCGCCTGGGCGGCCACCGTGGACGAACCCACCGATGCCGCCGCGCCCGCGCTGCGGGAAGCGCTCTCCTCCTGGTTCGGCGATCCCAGCCAGGGTCGCTGAGCCAGTTTCGCTACGGTGCCGATTCCACCGAGGCGGAGTACCGCCTGGCCAGCGTGCGCAGATGCGCGACCAGTTCCGGTGGGCCGTCGACGCGGAAGTCCATCATCAGCATGCTGAGGTAGATGGCGATGGTCTCCAGGGCGTCCGCGCCGGTCAGCAGGACGCAGGTGTCCGCGTCGACCGCCTCCACCACGCCGACGGCGGGATTGATGCGGGCGATCACCGTTTCGGCGGGCGCGAGCACGGTGACGCGGGCGTGCACCTTCCAGCCGGTGCTCGCGATGTGGCGCATGACGAAGGCGATCAGGTCCTCGTCGGGCAGCGCGCGGGGCCCGAACCGGCGGCTGCCCGCGGTCGCCCGGCGCACCTGTGCGACAGGAATCGCTCGCCAGGAATGGATCCCGATGTCGTAGGCGACCAGATACCAACGCCGCTGCCAGTTGATCAGCCGGTACGGCTCGACGTCCACGGTGTCGCTCTCGATCTCGATGGACACCGCGGTCGTGTCGCGGATCGCGCCGGCGAGGGCGGTGAGCACCGCGGCTGGCACCGGTGCGTCCGGCTCTCGCGAACCGGTGGTCGCCGGCCCGAGGGCGGTGGCGTTCCGCAGTGCTGTCACCTGACGCTGCAGCCGCTTCGGCAGGATCTGTTCCAGCTTTGCCAGGGCTCGCGCGACGCTTTCGGTGATGTCCGCGATGCCGGTGGAGCCGTCCGCGGCGAGGTCGATCGCGACGGCGACCGCCACCGCCTCGTCGTCATCGAGCAGGAGCGGCGGCATCGTCGAGCCGCGGCCGAGCCGGTAGCCGCCGATGGCGCCGCGTTCGGCGTGAACCGGGTAGCCGAGTTCGCGCAGTCGCTGGATGTCGTTGCGCAGTGTGCGGTCGGTGATGTCGAGCCGTTCGGCCAGCTCCCTGCCGGTGTGCGCGCGGTCCTGCAGCAGTGAGAGCAGGCGCAGGACGCGCGTTGTGGTGGCCGCCACATTCACCTCCGAAATAATTAGGAACGAATCCAGCCTAATGGCCCCATAGGCTCATTTCACACCAAGGAAGCACGACGAAAGGTCCGACATGAACCTCACCACCGCCGCCGACGCCACCGCGACCCTGCGCCCCGTGTGGCGCGACGTGCTCGCGACCTCCTACTCGGCGCTGGAAGGCGTCGTCGCAGGAATCGGCGACCAGCAGTGGCAGTTGCCGACCCCGTGCTCGGAATGGAATGTCACACAGGTGATCCAGCACGCCGCAGGTGACCAGCTCGCCTTCGCCCAGGCCCTCGGCGTCGGGGTCGGACCCGCCTACAACCCCTTCGACCCCTCCGGTGCCATCGACGGCTCGGCAGCGACACTGGTGCGCGAGGCGATCGAGCAGACCGCCGCCGCGTGGTCGACCGTCGCCGACGACACCGATTCCGTTCCGACCCCGCTGCCGCACGGCGCGTTCGCGACCCCGGTCGCCGCGGTCATGGCCGCGCTGGACGCCGCCGTGCATGCCTGGGACATCGCGATCGCGACCGGCCAGCCGTCGCCGCTCACCGATGAACTCGCCCGCCACCTGCTCACAGCGGCACGCACCGCGCATCCGGCGCCCGGCAGCGGCATCGAGGCGGAGATCGTTGAGCCGCTGCGTCAGTGGGGCGCGTACGCCGCGGTGCTCGAGGACGAGTCGGGCGATACCACGGTCGCCGAGCTGCTTCGGTACCTCGGGCGTGACCCGCGCGCCTGACCCGGGGTGGTGCCGGCGCGTTCCGAACTCGGCTGCCGAGTGCGCCGCGTCAAAAATGCCGCCCCTCCCGCAAAGGGGAGGGGCGGCTTTAGATCTGGTGTTGGCCGCGGGCTAGAAGGAGTGTCCCAGCAGCAGTTGCAGCGGCATCGTGATCCAGAACACGCCGTTGAAGAGCGCAGATCGCAGTGGATCACCGGCCAGGTACCCCTCGCGGATCCATTCCAAAGCGTCAGTGGCCGAACCCATGTGCTTCCCTCCCTGTTGTTGCAATACATCAGAACTGTCGGCAGCGACGGGCGTTCCGTTACAACACGAAATTGCCGGCGCCGGGCGCACACTGCGACGCCGCTTCTCGAGGGATTTGTCCGTCCGGACGAAGAATGGAAAGGATTCCGTACCCCTTTCCACTTTCAATGTATAGCGCACCGGGGGGCTTGCGGCAAGACCCGGGTGATGCCGCAGAATCGCTGGCCGAAGCCAGAACCTGCGGAAATGGGGGGCACATGTCAACTCAGGGATACGAGGACGAGTTGCGGTCCGAACGGAGCCACGTGGCCGGGCTCTACGCGCGGCTCGACGCCGAGCGCGCGCGGGTGAAGGGTCGGTACGGCGCGGCGCTCCGGAGCCCGATCGACGCCGAGAACGGCGGGACACTCGTGGACCGGGACGCCGAGGTGCGTGCGCTGGCCCGGGAGGTGAATCGGCTGGAGGTGGCCGACAACGGTCTGTGCTTCGGCCGATTGGACACCCTGTCGGGCGAGCAGGCGTACATCGGCCGGATCGGCATCTTCGACGAGGAGAACGAGTTCGAACCGCTGCTGCTCGATTGGCGGGCACCCGCCTCGCGTCCGTTCTACGTCGCCACCGCCGCCAGCCCGGAGGGCATGCGGCGGCGTCGTCAGTTCCACGGCGGCGGGCGTCAGGTCGTCGATTTCACCGACGAGGTGCTCGGCCGCCCTGATGGTGCCACCGAGGATGACCGAGGAGACTCCGCCCTGCTCGCGGCGGTCAACGCGCCGCGCGGTGAGGGGATGCGCGACATCGTGGCGACGATCCAGGCCGAACAGGACCGGATCATCCGGCTCGACCACCCCGGGGTGCTGGTGATCGAGGGCGGCCCTGGCACCGGGAAGACCGTCGTGGCGCTGCACCGCGTCGCGTACCTGCTCTACACCCAGCGGGAGCGGATGGAACGCCACGGCGTGCTCGTGGTCGGACCCAACCCGGCATTCCTGAACCACATCGGCCGCGTGCTGCCGTCGCTGGGCGAGTCCGACGTGGTGTTCATGACCACGGGCGATCTCGTGCCCGGTCTGCGCGTCACCGCCGAGGACACCCCGAAATCCGCGCGGCTCAAGGGTTCGCTGAAGATCCTGGACGTCCTCGCCGCCGCGATCGCCGACCGGCAGCGACTGCCGGCGGATCCGGTGCCGATCGATCTCTCGGACGTCACGGTGCGGATCGACGCCGCGACCGCGGAGTGGGCCAGGGAGGAGGCTCGCGCCAGCGGGATGCCACACAACGAGGCCCGCGCGGTGTTTCGCGAGATCGTGACCTACGTGCTCACCGAGCGGGCGATAGCTCGGATCGGCCGGGGCTGGCTGACCCGGAAGGACGAGCAGGCGTGGGAGGAGTTGCGGGCCGACCTGGTCGCCGAGCTCTCCGACAACGACGCGTTCGCCGCCGCGCTCGACGAACTCTGGCCGATCCTGACGCCGGAAATACTACTGGCACAGCTGTACACGTCACCCGAACGACTGCGCGCGGCGGGCGCCGCCCAGGCACTGCTGCGCGCCGACGGCGATGCCTGGACGGTGTCGGACGTGCCGCTGCTCGACGAGCTGGTCGATCTGCTCGGCCCTGACCCGTCGGCCGAGCAGTCCGCAGCGCGGGAACGGAAGGCCGAGGCCGAGGCCGAGGCGGCGTACGCTGCCGGCGTGCTCGACCTCATGGTCGGTCGTGCGGACCACATGGACGACGACGACCATCTGTTCGCGACGGATTTGCTCTATGCCGAGGACCTGGCCGATCGATTCGTCCAGCGAGACACCAGGGAGCTCGCCGAACGCGCTGCGGCGGACCGGGACTGGACGTACCGGCACGTCGTGGTCGACGAGGCCCAGGAGCTGTCCGAGATGGACTGGCGGGTGCTGATGCGGCGCTGCCCGGACCGATCCTTCACGGTGGTGGGCGATCTCGCTCAACGCCGGTCGGCGGCAGGCGCGACCTCGTGGGACACGATGTTCGAGCCGTACGTGCCCGGCCGCTGGGTCTACCGGTCGCTGTCGGTGAACTACCGCACCCCGGCGGAGATCATGACCGTCGCCGCCTCTCTGCTCGCGGAGTTCGCACCCGGAGTCGAGGCCCCGGAATCCGTCCGTTCCTGCGGTGCCCTGCCGTGGTCCAGTCGGGTCTCCACAGACGAAATAGACTCTGCCATCGAAGAATTCGTTCGAGACGAGGCCGGGCGCGTAGGCACCAGCGTCGTGATCGGGCCGGCGGACATCCCGGGCACGGTGGCGGCGTCGGACACGAAGGGCCTGGAGTTCGACGCCGTCCTGGTCGTGGAGCCGGAACGGATCCTCGCCGACGGCCCGCGCGGCGCGGCCGAGCTCTACGTCGCCCTCACCAGGGCCACCCAACGTCTCGGCGTCCTGCACACAGGCCCATTGCCGCAGGCCCTTGCCGGACTCGATGACTCCGGGACAACCCGGCCCTCAGCTCAGGAACCCGATCTCCGACAGCTCGGTCCGGAAGCTTCCCTCATTTCCGGCCTGAGCTGAGATCCAGACGGTCAACCCGGAGTACGGCGTCGAAGCGGCGAGGGCAATGGGCGTCACACCCGATTGCAGGGTCGCTGCGCCCAGCACCGCGGTCTCTTCGAGGGCTCCGCCGACCGGGGGGAGGGTTCGTATCTCGACGCGGGCTCCCGCGGTGGGCGATGCGATCCACACCCCCCTCAGCGCGGTGTCCGGGGGTAGCGCCACCGTCAGCCCGACACCGTTCTTGAATTGCGGGAACTGCTGCATGTAGGTGTCCGTCGACCAGGCCGTCTCCAGCTTCCCGTCGACCGCCAGGCCGCTCGCGAGCGCGTTGTCCGGGTACTGCTGGGGCGAGTACACGGCCGCTCCACCCGGGGCGACGGGGATCAGTGGAGGCGGCGGTGGCGGCGCGTCGTTTCCGGAGGGCTCTTCAGCGGAGGCAACGGCCTCGAACGTGGGCGGATCGGCAATGGACGTCCCGATGAGCCATCCGATCGCGCCGAGCAGCACGACGGCGACCACTCCGATACCGGTCAGCGCAGCCAGAGCGCCCGGCCGCCTCGGGTCCCACTGCGTCGCAGGCTCTCCATCGGGGATCGGGGCGGGAGCCGGAGCTTCCGGTGGGGGCGGCTGATCGACGATCCCCTGCAGCGTGTCGGTTATGGCGACCGCGGTCACCCCCTGGCCGTCCCGCCTCGTCATGAGCCCGAGGGCGTCGGAACCCTGGACTCCTGCCGCCAACGTCTTGACCACACGGCAGAAGCCTCGAACGTCGCCGCCGCGCTCGCTGGACGCGGGCGTCCCCGGAAACGCGACGTACGCGGTGCCATCCAGACTCACTCGCACCCGCCCGTCGTCTCCGATCGCGAGTACCACCCCCGACTCGTGGAACCTCCGCATGGCGTCGGCTAGCTCGACGACCGCGCGGGCCACACCCAGGACCGAGGTCGAGCCGGTGGACGCCTCATCCACTGACACACTGGGTATCCACTCAGCGACCACCGCGCTGAACGAAGGCCCGTCGACCATGTCGAGAACGGAAGCGACAGCGGCAGTCCTGACCTGACCCAGCACCACCGTCCGCGCAAAGACCTCGTTGACGGACGAGCGGCCGAGTTGCGTACTGACACCATCGATGATGGTCAGCGCGACCTCGCGATCCAGGACCCGATCCATCGCATGCCAGAACTCGAAATCGGCGGTGACACCGCAGCGCCGGAGTAGACGGTAACGACCGTCTCCGAGAACAGATCCCGCCGACCGGACCGCTCGATGTCGCGAATGTCCGTTCGGTACAGGGCGTATGGCCTCAGGTGCATGACTGCGGATCTGACCGGCTTGCATTGCTACCCACCCCCACACAGACAGATCCCGCTCGGGCGCTCGCGAGAACGACGCGACCCTCCATACGTACCAAGAGAAACGGTATCGGATGACCAGGCCCACACCTGATTCGACGAAGGATGCGCGTTTGGTCGAATACCCGTGCGGGATCTGGAGAGTCCGCCGAGCGGGCACGATCTGACGCCTGCGCTCGGACGGGATCTACTGACCCGGTATCTGGCTGGCGCTCAGACGAACCCGCCATCGAAAAACGCCAGAAGTGCCGGCTCCGGGTCCGCCGCGGTGGTCGTGTTCGCAACGCCGACAACGATCACGCCCAGCGACACCGCCGCGGAGAGAACAGCGACCGGCCTCAGCATGCGCCTCGTACCCCTGGCAGAAGACTCCGTGCTCGCACGCCACTTCCACATCACCACGCTCAGCCCGATGAGAACGGCGGCCACGATCGCGGCGATCACGGCCATCGCCGCGTGATATCGAGAAAAGTCGCTGATCATCACATCGAGGACGGGCGCGGTCCGGTCACCGCCTGCACTCGGGGAGTCGGCCAGTTGCTGCCTGACTTGACCGAGAGTGTCGGCGAGCCCTCCGTCGGTTTCGCCGACCGGCAGCATCGACATCAGCGAGGAGAAGGGCGCCACGGCTCCCTGGATGTTGGCCATCACCACCGCCAACGAGAACAGAGCAGCCGTAGTGACCAGAACGCCGGCCGCCGCGAGCGCGGCACGCCTGACCGCCCCGGTGCCGCCTGCCATCGCGAACCCCTTCCAGAGAAGAACGCCGAGCGCAACGAGTGCGACCAGCAGGAGCCCAGCGATCACACCCTTGGCAACGTGGTATCGGACCCAGTAGTCGACAACCCCCTCCAAGCCCGGGGAGAAGTCGCGGTCGCCGGTACTCCAATACGCAACGAACGCCTCGCGGACTGCGTCGAGGAGGCTCCGCTGGTCGGGGAAATCCTCGCCAGGCCCGATCGCCGCCAGCGTGCGCGGGGCGACCACGAAGGCGGCGACGAGCGCCGCGGCGAGGGCGACGAGCAGGGCGAGGGCGCGACCGGAGACCTCCGCGGGTCGCGGCGGGGCAGCGTGCCGGTGCATGGAAGCTCCTTCAGCTCGATCGAATGTTCGCGCGGGTGGGTCGCGAGGCTGTCGTCACCCGATCACCATTCCGCACCAACGACCGCCCGGTCACTGGGGTTCACCGCACGCTTGGGGGTGGGGCCAGCCCCACCCCCTTGGCCCCTTAGGACATCCCGCCCCGGCCACCCGTCCGCGGTCAGCCGGGCAGCAGTGACCACCGGTTCGGTACCGTTCTGTGTCGACGCGCGACCGTGTGTCGTTCGACCGGCTCTGTACATCCGAACTGGGAGGTTCCCGTGGCTGGTGGTCTCGTCGCCCTGCTGGACGACGTCGCTGCGATCGCGAAGGTGGCCGCGGCGTCCATCGACGACATCGGTGCGGCGGCCGGCAAGGCCAGCATCAAGGCGGCTGGTGTGGTGGTCGACGACACCGCCGTCACTCCCCGCTACGTGCACGGCTTCTCTCCCAAACGCGAACTGCCCATCATCCGCAAGATCGCGATCGGGTCCATCCGCAACAAGCTCCTGATCATCCTGCCGGTGGCAATGATCCTGAGCCAGTTCCTGCCACAAGCCCTGCCGTACCTGCTGATCGCCGGCGGCATGTTCCTGTGCTACGAGGGAGCAGAGAAGGTCTACGAGGCACTGACCGGCGGTCACCACGAGGACAAGGGCGCGGCCGAGGCGCTGGGCGGGCCCGAGCACGAGAAGACGATGATCAGCGGCGCGATCCGCACCGACCTGATCCTGTCCGCCGAGATCATGGTGATCTCGCTGTCGTCGGTCGAGGACGAACCGTTCTTCACCCGGCTGATGGTGCTCATCGTCGTCGCAATCCTCATCACCATCCTCGTGTACGGCGTGGTCGCCCTGATCGTGAAGATGGACGATGTGGGCCTCGCGCTGGCCCAGCGCAAGTCGTCGTTCAGTCAGCGGATCGGCCGCGGCCTCGTGGCCGCTATGCCGAAGGTGATGGCGGTGCTCACCGTGGTCGGGATCGCCGCGATGCTGTGGGTCGGCGGCCACATTCTCATCGTCAACGTCGGCGAGGCGGGCTTCCACTGGCCGGCCGATCGCCTGCATGACCTCGAGCACTGGTTCGGTGAGCTCGTGCACGGCGGCTTCGGTGGCGTTCTGTCCTGGACAGGTGGGACCGTGGCGTCCGCGCTTGTCGGACTGGTCGTCGGCGCGATCGTCGTCCTGATCGTGCACCTGATTCCGAAGCGGAAGAAGGAGAACGCAGCGCACTGACCGGTCCGAAGCCGGCGTGATCCGTTGTTCCACGCAGCTCACAGGTCAGCGTTGTGCGATCTTTTGGGGGGGTGGGGTGTTCGACGACGCGAAGTTGCGACGGCGGCTGCGGGAGGAGTCCCCGGGTGCCCGGCCGCCGTCCGCAGGATGAGGAGTGCCGCCAACACGTCCAGAACCCCGCACCGGCCTGACGCTCACGCCCAGGCCGGGTGCGGGCGGGACTCACGAGCCGCAACTGCCGGGAACCACGCCATCAAACCGCCGCTGTACCCCGGCCAATCCGGCGGGCAGCCATGCTGCTTGTGCTCACGTGCCAACCCGGTTCGCGGCCCGGGCGGTCAGAATCCGACGCTTCCGAAGTTGAAGGCGTCGAGGCTACCGCCGCCCCCGCACCCCGGGGTCTCCGGAGCCGGCACCGGAGCGCCGTCAGGCGCCGGATTGACCGTGACGGACTCCGACACCGTCCTGCCGTACTGGGTGACACTGATCGTGTGGGTACCGGCCGTCGTCGGCGTCCACGCCCAGTAGCTGGGTCCGGAGGGAGCCTGGCCCGGGTGGAAGGAGTTGAAGCAGGTTCCGTTGTCGCTGAGGGTCACCCGCGACTGGGGGACGGGGAACATCGAGCCGCCGAACCCTTCCACACTGACGCCCGCCCTCACACCCACCACGTATCCACCGGGAGGCGGGGACGCATCCAGGGACAGCATGCCATCGGGGGACGTGGCCGCCGATGCCGAAGCCACGGTGCCGAAGGCGATGGTTGTTGCGCCGGCCAATGCAACGATGATTGAACGCTTCAAGTCGATCCTCTGCGCTAGTGATATTTCGACGCCGAGCGACGTCCTGGTGATCACACCGCACACCGCTGCGGTTGTCCCCGGTGAGAGCTACCGGGATCCGGCGGGCTGGTACCCGGTGTTCTTCGACAACAACAAAGAACACTACTGTTCTTCATCTCTTCAAACCGCCGCTTCGAGATCTTCATCAATGGATGGAGATTGCGCCGCTTCCGGTGCAGTTCGGGGCTGACTGAGTGCCAAGAACCGAAGCCATCAATGCCCGTGGATCAGTCAGGGCACGCGCCGCTGAATTGACTGGTGGCCCCAGCTCGCTGCGATAGGAAGAGGGCATGACGCCGGAGGAGCACGCTGCCCGTATCCGCTCGCTGGGACTGCCGGAGGTGGTCGTGCGCATCGCCCTCGAGGGGGGCGAGACCGTGCACCCGGTTCTGCAGAACCGGGCCGACTCTGTTTGGGCGCCAGCATGGTCGATCGTCGAGCGGCACCCCGAACTCGTGCCGTTGTGGAGCTCGGGCACCAACGCGGTGCTCGCGGCGACCGACGGCACCGTGCACTGGTGGAGTGCTGAGTACCCGGACAAGCCGCTCGAAACCTACCCCGACTTCGCGGCCGCTGTCCGCAAGCTCCTCACTGACCTCTGGGAACTGGAAAGGGACGACGATGACCGCAAGGCCGTCGCCGAGCTACTGCTGCCGCCCGGGCAGGTCGAGGCGGCCCTCGAACCGGTCGAGCGCTAAGCGACGTACCCATCGACGAGTACGGCCGACACGCCCGCGATCGGTCAAAGTACAGCGGCACATCCGGTCCTACTGACCGCCGGACTCAGGCGCCTGGAAGGAGGAGTACAACGACGACCGGCCGCACTCATCGCTCGGCTACCGAACCCCACGGGCCTACGCTGAAATCTGTACCCACTAATCGACTCTCACGCGCCTGGTGCCGTAAGCCCACATCGCGATCTCGACGCGGTTGCGGGCGCCGAGCTTGGCCATCAACGATGCGACGTGGGTCTTGACCGTGCTCAGGCCGACGAAGAGCTCGGTGGCGATCTCGGCGTTGGTCCGGCCCCGTGCCACCAGCGCGAGCACCTCCTTCTCGCGCTCGGTGAGCGGGTCGATGGGCTGGACCGGTACCACCGGCGCCTGGTCGGCGAAGGTCGCCAGCAGCCGGCGGGTGACGTTGGGGGCGATCAGCGCGTCCCCGTTGGCCGCCGCGTGGATAGCCTGCACGAGGAGCTCCGGCCCGGCGTCTTTGAGCAGGAAGCCACGGGCGCCGGCGCGGAGGGCGCCGAGGACGTACTCATCGAGGTCGAAGGTGGTGATCACGACGACCGCCATCGGGTCCGCCACGTCTGGCCCGGCCAGGCGCCGCGTCACCTCGACGCCGTCGAGCCCGGGCATCCGGATGTCGATGAGGAGGACATCGGGACGCAGCCGGGTCGCCAGGTCGAGCGCTGCGAGCCCGTCTGCTGCCTCCCCCACGACCTCGAGGTCGGGTTGCGCGCCGAGAATCATCACCAGCCCGGTCCGGACCAAGTCCTGGTCGTCGGCTACGACAACACGGATGCTCATGCAAGCGCCTCCACCGGCATCACGGCCTCGACCACCCAGCCACCCTCGGGCCCCGGCCCCGCGGAGAGCGATCCGCCGAGGAGCTGGGCGCGTTCGGCCATGCCCAGCAGGCCGAACCCAGGCTCCGGGGCCGGCCCCGGCTCGGTCCGTCCATCGTCGCTGACCCGCAGCCTGACGGCGTCGCCCTCCCGGCGTACGTCGATCCCGACGCGGGTCGCGCTCCTGGCGTGCCGTACGGCGTTGGTCAGCGACTCCTGCGCGAGCCGGTAGAGCGCGGCATCCACGGGTCGTGCCAGCCGGGTCAACGAACCGTCCAGCGAGACCTCGACGGTGGGCGTCGCGTCGGCACGCGCCAGCGCAGGCAGGTCCGCGACACCCAGCTGCGGTGAGTAGGCGACGGCTTCCTCCTCACGCAGCACCCGCACCATGGATCTCATCTCCGCCAGGGTTCGCGACGCTTCAGACTCGATCGCGGCCAGGATCTCGACAGCCTTCTCAGGCTCGATGCCGGCAACCACGCCACCGGCCTGCGCCTGCACCGCGATGGCCGAGACGTGGTGGGCCACAGTGTCGTGCAGCTCGCGAGCCAGCGCCACCCGCTCCTGATTGCGGATCTCGCGCTGTTGGCGATACCAGAGATCCGCGCGGTAGCGGAACACCGCCGCGAGGGCGACGAACAACAGCAAGAGGACGGTCCCGCCGAAAACGTCGGCCCAGCCCGCGGAGGAGACGTACATCCCCAGCGCGACGACGGCCGTCACGAACGCCGTCCCCAAGACCATCTCTCGGCCCGAGCCCCACCGCACCAGGGAGTAGAGCAGGATCAGGACGGCCATCATGGAGTAGAGGCCGAGGTCGGCGTGCGCAGTGAGCTGGAGGACCGAGAGCAGCCCGGCGACGCCCCACCCGACCAGGGCGGCCATCAGGGGGCGACCCCGCCGCCAGAGCAGGGCGGGCATCAGCGCCAGGGCGAGCACCGTCACAAGGGGTCGCGAGGCCAAGGCCGGCCGAGCGATGCCCTCGACCAAGGCGGCGGCCGCGAACACGCCCACCAGCAGCCAGTCGAGCCGACCGATGGGTGGGGCGTCAGCAGGCCGCGGCTCATGCCAGATAGAGCGCCGGACGGTGACCACGGCTCCAGCCTAGGGGTCGGCGCGCCTCGGCGTACCCGCCGAAAGTACGAGAGAGAGACCATGCCATCGGCCAGGCGAACCCCAGCCTCCGGGCCGAGGCGCCCGCCGCCGGGCTCGGCGATCGTAGACCTACCGATCCTCACCACAACAACGGAGCCCATGATGAGAACAGGTCAACCCACCACCGCCACACTGGAAGACCAGCCGATCCCGGTGAGAGCCAAGCTCGCCGCAACGTGGACAAGCTTCATGTTCCTATACGCCTACGTGGATATTCTCAACTTCTTCACGCCCGGCGTCATCGAAGACATCCTCGACGGCAAGGTCTTCAAATTTGACCTCTCCCAGACCTTTTCGACCACGGCGCTGACCCTCATGGCCAGCCCGATCCTCATGGTCGTGCTGTCGATGACGCTGCCCGCGCGGGCGAACCGCATCACGAACCTCATCGTGGCCTCGCTCTACGTCCCCGTCACGGCATTCAACGCGGTGGGCGCGTCCTGGCTGTACTTCTACGGCCTCGGGATCGTACTGGAATTGATCCTTCTCGCCCTCATCGTGCGGTACGCCTGGACCTGGCCCCGCACCGCACCGTCGGCGACCATGGCGACCAGCCCGGACCGTGAAACCGTTCGCGCCCAACAGCAAGCGTGAACCCGAGAGCAGTCCCCGTCCTGTTCGGAGCCATCTGCCTCGGTGCTGCCCGGTGCGGGCCTCCTGACGGTGGGCCACGAGAACCTCCGGCGGGATGGGGCCTTCTGACAAGCCACAATTCAACCGGAGGTCCTTCACATCAAGCCGATACCAACCTCCTGACCGGGTACATCTAGCTGTACTGACCGGAGACGTTGATTGATCGCCTCACTCACCTCGGCTCTGCACGGACCTTGCCGTCGCGGGGGGAGTGCCAACCTCCTGAATGCCGTGGTCGCCACATTGAGTCTTGGTTATGCTGGCGTGCTCGATGCGCGTCACGAGGAACCATCGCATTTCATTCCGTAGCCGACACCAGCCGATCAGATACCAGCGACCATTTCTGGACGCGAACATCACCGGCTCGACGTCACGGGTGGTCTTGTTGCCGTCACCCGCGGTGTAGCGGATGCGCACCACACGCTGCTCGGCCATTGCCTCCTCAAGGGCCGATCTGACTGCCCGCGTGGCAGTCGGTTCAACATCGACCCAGACGCGACGCGCGAGCTCGTCAGCCTTCTTCCGAGTCCGAGGATCAAGCACACCCAAGATCTTCTGAACGCCGGCAGAGGCAAGGTCCGCATAAGGGGCATCGGGTGCAGCTGATATTGCCGTGAGAAGCGCCACCGCCTGTGCCGGGGTCAAGCTGATCGGTGGGAGATTGGATCGAGCGGCCAGACCGTATCCGCCGCCAGGGCCCGGACGCGACCAGATCGGCGCGCCGCTGTTCTCAAGTGCATCAAGGTCCCGCTTGACTGTGCGCACTGACACACCAAACTCGCTCGCCATTTGTTCCGCAGTGCATCCACGAGAGCCGCTTCGTCGCAGCATCTCCGACAACGCGTGAAGCCGCTCTGCTCGCCTCAAATTTCCCTCCAATCCAAAATGATGCCAGAAATAGTGACATACCGTTGTCCAAGTGGCTTGCGAGGATTGCGGTATGACGACAAACACGAATGACCCGACCACCGTCTTGATCGCTGGCCACTGGCTGGGAGCTTGGGCATGGGACGAGGTCCTCGAACACCTGACCGCCATGGGCCGACGGGCTATCCCGATGACCCTGCCCGGCCTCGACGAGACGGACTCCGAACGAGCGTCCAGGACTCTCGATGATCAAGCAGCGGCGATCGAGCGGGTCTCGGCTTCTGAAGCCGAGCCAGTGGTCATCGTGGCGCATAGCGGAGCCAATGCTCCCGTGAGTCTTGTGCTCGACCGGCACCCCGAGCTGGTCCGCCGGGTGATCTGGGTCGATAGTGGCCCGGTCTCGCCCGGCACTGTTTTCGCCTCTGACGCCCCAGATGAACTAGAAGAGTTTCCACTGCCGCCCTTCGAGGCGCTCAAGGAGCAGGCCAGCATTGAAGGCCTGAGCGCCGACGTTCTCGAGCGTTTCCGGCTTCGAGCTGTCCCCGTACCTGGACCCGTGCTGCGTCAATCCGTGGAGCTCAACAACGATGCACGCCTGAAGGTTCCGACCACGTTGGTGTGCTGCTCGCTCCCGAGTACGCAGTTGATGGCACTGGCCAAGGCCGGCCATCCCATGTTCGCCGAGGTTACCAACCTCGAGAACCTTGAACTCGTAGATCTCCCGACGGGCCACTGGCCCATGTGGAGCCGTCCCGCCGACCTTGCCCAGGTCCTCGCAGCAGCAGCTTCGTCAGTCGACTGAACCTCGCGCACCTCCAGGGGCCAGTCGTACCGGCTGGCCCCTGCTTGATTCTCAAGATCAATAGCGTGACGCGACCTCGGTCACCGAAGGCCGTGCGCTGCCTGCCGGACATCTGAGGACTCAAGGAGCAGACGTTTCGACGTCGTCTGCTGAGAGCACCGACTAGCCGTGAAGTTGATCGACGCATGGCCCGACGGTCACGCACCGAGCGTCATCACGGCGTATCCCAGATACACACCGCCGGCCTGGTTCACGGGACGCGGAACCGCAAGGAGGGTTTCGATGACGAACGTACGTCTGCTGCAACAGCATCCACCCCGCAGACGACCCCTCGCAGGGGCAAGGTCACTGAGCAGTGGCGGGCGACCTGCCCGGCTCCACGGCAGCGCCGTCCGTCGCGGGATAGACCGGGTACTCCACGCCCGAGAGGTACTGGACGGTACGCACTACCTGGCATGAGTAGCCGAACTCGTTGTCGTACCAGACGTACAGGATGGCGGTGTCGCCGTCGACGATCGCGGCGTTCGCGTCGACGATGCACGCCGCACGCGAGCCGATGAAGTCGCTCGACACGGCGTCGGTTGCCGCGGTGTAGTCGAGGTTCCGGCTCAACGTTCCGGTGAGCGATTCCTGGCGAAGGTGCTCCAGCACTTCATCCTTGGTGGCCTCGCGACCGAGCTGAAGGTTGAGGATCGCGACGGACACGTCCGGCGTGGGCACGCGAATCGAATTGCCGGTGATCTTGGCCTTCAGGTCGGGAAGTGCCTTCGCGATCGCGGAGGCCGCACCCGTCTCGGTGAGGACGAGGTTGAACGGCGCCGACCGGCCACGGCGGTCGGCCTTGTGGAAGTTGTCCAGCAGGTTCTGGTCATTGGTGAACGAGTGCACAGTCTCGACGTGGCCCCGCACGACGCCGAACTCGTCGTCCATGGTCTTCAGCGGCGGGACGATGGCGTTCGTGGTGCAGGACGCGCACGACACGATGTTCTCGGTCGGATCGATGTCACGGTGATTGACGCCGTGCACGATGTTGGGGACGTCACCCTTGCCGGGCGCGGTCAGGACCACCTTCGCCACACCCGGACGGAGGTGCTGCGACAGCGCGTCGCGGTCACGCCAGATGCCGGTGTTGTCGATCAGGATCGCATTGTCGATGCCGTACTCGGTGTAGTCGACGGTCGTCGGATCGTTGCTGTAGATGAACTTGATGACGTTGCCGTTGGCGATGAGGGTGTTGTTCTCCTCGTCGACCTTGATCGTGCCGTTGAACTGACCGTGGACGGAGTCGCGCCGCAGCAGGGACGCGCGCTTGACCAGATCGTCCTCGCCACCCTTCCGAACGACCACGGCACGCAGGTTCAGGCCGTTGCCCGAACCGGCCTTCTCGATGAGGAGTCGCGTCACGAGGCGACCGATACGCCCGAATCCGTAGAGGACGACGTCCTGGGGCTGCGCGGGGCTCGTCTGGGCACCTCCGACCAGGTCGGCGAGGCTCTTCGCGACGAACTCGGGGATCGACGCTCCGCCACCGTTGGCGCGGTAGGCCGTCACCAACAGGCCGAGGTCGATCTTGGACGGCCGCAGATCCAGGTCGGTCAGCGCCTCCAGGAAGGGGAACGTCTCCTCGACGGAGAGCTCGTCGCCACGGATCTGTCGGGCGAAGCGATGGGTCCGCAGGATCTTGATGACCGACTTGTTCACCAGCGAGCGACTGTGCAGCAGAATGGTCACCGAATGCCTGCGGTGCAGGCCGCCGATGATCGGGATCATCGCTTCCGCAAGTGCCTCTTCGGAGTTCCACTGTGCCAATTCCGCTGTGCTCACTGCGCTCCTCTGCCTTGTCGGCTCGTGTGGCACGTCCGGTGGGTGGATGCCGGCCCGGACGAGACGCATGTCACTCGCCGGTCAGCCTCTGGATCGGTGGATCAGTTCGCGGACCGGCGCCGATTACGACGTGCGCAACACTCAGCATATGGAAGCGCTCCCTCGGATCAACAAGCCGGTCGCCGGAACCGTCCCGCGGGCGTGGACCTGCCGCCTCACGCGACGGATGCCCCAGACAACCTGCCGTCGTATCCATCAGTAGAAGCAGGAGGAGACTTCTTCTTGTGAGGGGTGCGGCGCACAGAAGCACGCCCGTCCAACGAGGCTGCGTCGAAGCCACAATTGGAACGCGTGTGTCCGCCGCAGCTACTCGACGGCGCTAGCTACCCGAGAGACAGTCGCAGAAGGGTAACGCCACCTAAGGTCCGACCAGCTTCGATGGGCCGCCGCTGCAGCCAGGTGCGTCAACACACGAGGTGGTGGTGGCAGCAGTGATTCATCTCAAGTATGGAATTGATAGGTCCGGAAACTTCATCTAGATCCGGAACCCATACCGGCACAACAACAGCTGGTGTCGAGATGCAACGAAGATTGACGGGACGCGCCCCGCTACTTTGACGGATCTCGGGAGAGTCGGCGAAGCCCGTCAATGTAGGTGTACCGCCGGATCGAAAGGTGGCGAATCTGCTACGCCACGCTGTGGGTCAGAGACGGGCAGGTCTCAGCGGCTCAATGGCCTGGGCCTCGGAGCGCTCGCGCAGCGTGAGAAGCGTCTCGTCAAGGCTCGAGCCGAGCAGGTGGAGGGTGTTCATGCCGCGCGATTCCCACACCGGAAACTCCTTGTCGGCATTGCGGCTTGCGACGTCCCAGAGGAGAAGGTCGCCGTTCTCGCTCCATCCGAAGACTTCGAGTCGTTCGGCGAGGTCCCAGCTACCGTCGGGCTCGATCATCCAGTCGAATTCATCCTCTTCGCCGTCGCGGAAGACCGTGTGGAAGTGCTCGGTGAGGTTCGCTGCACGGGCCCGCCCGTCTGCGAAACCGGGTTGCACGGGCGGGTAGATGAGCCACAGGCCGAACGTGCGGGCCCAGCCGCAGGAGCGAACAAACTCGCGGTAGCTCTGGGGGTACCCGCCGCCGTCCGGGAAACGGAACGAATCGAGTGCCTCGAAGTCGACATGCTCGAACGAGGGGGATTCAGGCGCGGGGACACTCATGACTCGATTATGGCCGGGTTGCTGGAGCCACGCTCTGGAGCCAGATGGAGTGAAGGCGGCGACCGTCAGTCCCACACCAGGAACACGACGCGTTCGTGTCCGGACACTGCAGGGATCCGTCAGTACTCCTCGCCCGACATCGGACGCCAGGTGACCGCGGGAAAACTCGATGCGTCCGCGCATTGTCCACGGATACGGTCACTTGGTGCGCAATCGTGAAGCCCTCCTGACCGTCCTCATCCGACCCTCTGATGAACAAACCGTCATCGACCTGGTGGCGCAACGCTTCCCGGACATGCCCCGGATCCAGTTCGACGTAGCCGAAGACGATCCCGATCTACGTGTGCAATGGGCGTACGAACATCCCGGCATCGAACTCGCAGACCGTCGCTGCCGCGAGGTCATCGCGGACACCACAGGCACCACCGCACGGCGTTGCACCGAACATGTACTCGATGTGATCAGTCCGCACGCTCGCGCCGAATATTTAATGACGCCGCCATTCCCGGGCACACCGGACGCGTACCCCTGGCACGCGCACACCGAACTGTGGACGTGACCGCACAGACGCCCGCTCGACGCGCTCGCAATGCCGGCCGTCTCGCCGAGGCTCTGCTCGACGCAGATCATCCGCCCAGGGGACGACCGGGTGGGCGACGTCTCCTTCTACACCCGCGCCTGAATCCGATACGGCCCGTTACACCACAGAACCCGCACCCTGACCTCGCCGGCAGGGTGCGGGTTCCACCAAATCCTAGAACCAGCAGGTCAGATGCCATCAAGTCAGTCAATCGCCCCGCTAAAGTAGCGTCGCATTTCGCTAATCTTCGCTGCATCTCGACAGCTGCTGGGCTGGCTGCCGCTGACGCGGAATTCTGAGACGCGACTGCAGCAACAACGCAAATGAGACAGAAGTCGCCCTACATCTTGAGACAAACAAGGGGTTTGTAAGCTTTCCCTTACCGATTGTTGCGGGCTGATCCGTCATCGCGACGAACAGTCGCATGAAGGTCATGTGGGCTGCGGGTTCACGATCTAGACGATGTCCTCGATGCGCGTTTCGGCGTCGACCTTCGCTGATGCACCCCGTAGAACTGTGATGGATTCGAGACGACGGAGACCCGGGACACGATGCGCCACAGGGGGATCGACAAACGGGGCAGGCACTCCGGCATTGTCCGGCCGGCCATGGAACCGACGGGCCCAGATAATCACTGCCCGGCGTCGATCCCTTCAATTGGTTGATCCGGCTTCTTCCTCGGTCGCGCTTTGGCGGGACCTCACCAGGCAACGTACGCCCCAGACGAGGGCGCCAGTACCGAGTGCGGCTGTGAACAATGCGATACGGGAGGTGCCGGCACGCGCTTCCGCGCACAGTCGGGCGAGTTCAGTTACCGGGATGTCGTATCGGTCCGGTGGTGTGAGTGCCAGCTGCTCGGGTGGCGTCGGCGTGAACGGGGATCCGCACGCAACGAAGGCCTCGTCGATGCTGCCGACGGCGTAGTCCAGTGGGCCGAAGAACCAGCTGGTCGCGATCCACAGCAACGGCACGGCCACGGCCAGCCAGACAAGTGCCTGAACTGGGATGTGGGCAGTTCTCGCCTGGTTGTTGGCCACGGTCCGATCGTGCCAGCTCGCTGTCGTAGACCGGGTATGCATGCCGGGACCGAGAGTTCGTTCCGTCATGGACGAGCGGGACCGTAGCCCGTCCACGACGAGGCATCCAGCGCCGAAACGCCACGTGGACTACGTGAATGACGGTCCTCGATCGACTAGGGATATCGATCGTCAAACAGGACGCCCCGTCGGGCCAAACGGAAAGGTCGTGACGACGCTTCGAATAGGTTTGACGGATGGCGGAACTTGGTGGGCCTGATCCTGCATCCTTCAACTCGGAAGCGGGAGACCGAGCTGAGAGCGATTCGCGCGAGGTGACGGAATCGACGCCGTCGCAGTCGCAGCGCGGTTCCATCTGGCGCGAGCTGCCGGTTCTCGTCGGGGTCGCGCTCGTTCTGAGCTTCCTGCTCCAGATGTTCGTGGGCCGGGTCTATCTGATTCCCTCGGAGTCGATGGAACCGACGTTGCACGGCTGCGCGGGGTGTACGGGGGATCGGATCGTGGTGGACAAGATCGCGTACCGCTTCGGCGACCCGGAACCGGGGGACGTCGTGGTCTTCGAGGGTCCGCCGTCGTGGAACACGGACTATCAGTCGCGGCGGTCGGAGAACCCGGTTCTGCGTGGGATCGAGAATGTGGGCTCGGCGGTGGGTCTGGTGCCGCCGGACGAGAATGATCTCGTCAAACGTGTTGTGGCAGTGGCCGGCCAGACAGTGCAGTGCCGGCCCGGCGACGAAGGGGTGAAGGTCGACGGGAAGACCTTGGTCGAGCCGTACGTCGACACCCGGACGTCGCCCGGCAATGCTATCCCGTGCCAGGGGGTGTTCTTCGGCCCGGTGGTGGTGCCGGAGGACAGCGTGTGGGTGATGGGCGACAACCGGGCCAACTCGAAGGACTCGAGATTCCACATGGACGACGACCACGGCGGCGCCGTCCCGGTGTCGAACATCATCGGCAAGGTGCGGCTCATTGTCCTTCCACCGCCGCGGTGGGGCGTCGTCCGCGCGGTCGACCCTCAGCAGTAAGAAGTTAGGTTGAGCGCACAGGGCTTCCGACGATCGCGCCTATTGCATCGGAGCAGGTTGACGTCGATAGCGTGGGTTGGAAGCCTTCTACCGGCCACTGCCTCCCGTGTGTGACCCACGCCGTGGATAGTCCAGCCTGATGCGCACCAACTATGTCGGCCACGGGATGGTCGCCAACCATCCAGCCCCCGCCGAGATGCATGCCCACGAGTTCCCCGGCTCGCTCAAAGATGCGCCGGTCTGGCTTCTTGATTCCCACTTCCTCGGAGATGACACAGCCACCTAGATATCGGCTCAGGCCGGTTGTCCGAAGCTTCGCTTCCTGTTGTCTAGTGACTCCGTTGGTGACCACCACGGGAGTCCAACCGGTGCGTATCGCGCGGCCCAGCGCCTCAACAACGCCGGGTTCAGGTGCAATCTCGGCCACATGGTCCATAAGCAGGGTCTCGACGATCGATTCAACGGTCCGCGGCAACCCGTACCGCCGGATGATCGATTGTGCCAACCGATCTCGTGGTGCGTATCCGTCCTGGTCCTCGCTCATCAGCCATTCGACTTCGCGTTCGTGCTGCCCGATGGTCCGAACAAAGCTCGAACTCCAGCGGCGGAACGCTGCCGACCTGTTGACCAGTGTGTTGTCCAGATCCAGCAACAAGAGAGGCACCACACGAGGCTAACTCGAGGTGTTCGACACACGTGACGGGCTGACGCCGTAGATGGCTCTGCTCGGGCAAGACACGCTGGAATCGGACCTCATCACCGTCCTGTTTGACGATCCTCAAACAGGACAGCAGGTAGAAGGGAACCCGAGAGTTCAAGCGCCCCTCACAGTCACTGCCAGTAACGATGCGCCCGCCCCTGCGGATATGCAGACTGTCCGTTTCTTTCACAGGGGGTAGATCTGAATGAAGCGCTCATTTCTCGTCCGAGCTGGCGCAGTGGCCGTCGGACTCGCAGCGCTCGGCGCGGGCGTAGCGGCGCCACAGGCGAGTGCGGCGGAGTCGTACGTTCCGCCGCCCGGGTACGAGCTAAACACGAGGTGGTTCAAGCTGCCGTGGGAGCCCAGCAGGTCCTGGGACAACAACTCGAACCTGCTCAGCCCGTTCGGCACTAGCGACATCTACTGCTACACCTACCCCGGGGCCTTAACCGGCCCGCTTCCGCTCGACTGCTTTCAACTCGATCCGTGGCGGCAGACCCATCAGGTGATGCGGGTTCCGTTCTCGCAGAACTTGCACACCATCAATCCGGTCCCCACCCCGCCCGGCCTGCTCCCAGGGACGCTGGGATCGTCCTGACACGTGAAGTGCCCAAACGTAATCGGTTCGGCACTTCACGGTTCGCCCTGAGCACCGCGGCCGGAATTCTCTCACCGGCTCCAGTACGGTCGACTATCACTCTCAGGATGCCGTCAGCCGTCCTGTCCAGCGATCGCCTAGTGGGACGTTTCTGGCTCGGTGGCTATGCTCCGGTCCCGTGAGGTACCGATCCGACGTCATCTGACTTCGCTTCCGCAGGATGATGAAGGCAGTGAGCATTTTCTTGGGGGGACAGTGATTGAGGCGATTCTGCCGAACGGGGTGGTCGCGGCAGAGCTGTTCGAGGATCCACCTGGTTTGTCGGCGCATCCGGTGGAAGCGCCGCTGATAGCACGCGCAAGCGACAAGCGGAGACGGGAATTCGTCTCCGCACGTCATTGTGCGCGCCTCGCGATGGGGAAGCTCGGGCTCGATCCCGCGCCGATCATGCGAGGCCCTTCGGGCGCGCCAGCGTGGCCAAAGGGCGTGGTCGGCAGTCTCACGCACTGCGACGGCTATCGCGCCGCGGTCCTCGCATACTCGATGCAGGTCCGATCCATCGGTATCGACGCCGAGCCCCATGGTCCGCTTCCTGACGGTGTACTCGACGCCGTGAGCCTTGAGGTTGAACGCCATTGGCTCTCGACCGCAGATCGTGGGGACGTGCACTGGGATCGACTTCTCTTCTGCGCCAAGGAAGCCACCTACAAAGCATGGGAACCTCTCACCGGCCGTTGGCTGGGATTTGAGGATGCGCACATCACGTTCGAGCGAACCGGGCATGGGTCTGAGGTATCCGGCACTTTTCGCTCGACGATCCTGGTCCCCGGTGAAACGGACGGTGGGACGCCGGTGCACGCGTTCGATGGGCGATGGCTGATCTCAGACGGCTTGGTGGTCACCGCCATCTCGGTCTCCTGAATCGGGG
Source organism: Rhodococcus sp. NPDC055112 (assembly GCF_053607505.1). Classification (NCBI taxonomy): domain Bacteria; kingdom Bacillati; phylum Actinomycetota; class Actinomycetes; order Mycobacteriales; family Nocardiaceae; genus Rhodococcus; species Rhodococcus sp. NPDC055112. The sequence goes on along the minus strand of NZ_JBSGTR010000001.1, from coordinate 84,112 downwards.
CTCGGGCGGATGGGTCGGTACGCAAACGCTTGTCAGTGCTGTCCTGTTTGACGATCGCTCAGCGGGACGGCTCCTGAGCGAACTGGGCTGCATCAAGCCAAATGTCGGTTATCTCTATGCCGAACTCCGGATAGGCGATGGTGAAGATGACCTTGCCTCTCCCTGGTACGGGGCTGAGGAAGTAGGTGGCGCCGAACTCGATCTCTCCATTGCCGACACGTCCACAGTGATCGCCCCCGCCCGCCAGCCAGGGCGCGTCCCGGTCCTCAGGAAAGTCGTGTGTGCTCGAGGAATTCGAGAGAATCGCACCACCGTAGGTGCCGTACTGGCCGTTCTTCGGACCGACTGTGACGATCAGCCGAATTCGGTGGGGTTGGCCCGGCTTGACTCTGGAACCGAGGTTCATCGACCCGGAACCGGTAGGGAGGCCCTGGTCGGGGTGTAGGTCCGGTACACGGGCGATCAACTGGAACGAGACACCCGTGGCGTACACATTGACTCGGCCAAGTCGAAGGTCGATGCCCTTCTCGGTTTTGAACGGAATCAACAGGTCCGGCGAGAAGATGGCGGGTTCCTGGTGATCCGGATGGCGTCGGAAGTCCGGTAGGACTCGGCGTCCGATCGGCCGCCGAGTCAGCAGTTCTCGATCCTCATGGTCGAGGTCTGCCAGCAACTCTTTATCGGGGACCTCCACGCCGGCCAACCGCAAGACCCGCGCGCTCCATTTCAGATGCGCTGTCCACTCCTCCGGTTCTGGCCCCACGTATGCGAAGTTGACGCGTCTCCATCCGGTCATGTCTCCGAGTCAACCACCCTCGCCAGACCTGTCCTGTTTGACGACCGTCAAACAGGACACCTGTAAACAGGGCGGAAGATCGGGCGTGCGGCCGTGGACTAGATACGCTCGCACCGTGTCGTCGGCGAGGATTTCCAACATCCGATTGATGGTCGAGTACTGCGCGACCTTTCCAGTGTGGGGAACCGACCCTCGCGCGCCGGGCCACATCGTTCGACTCGGCCCGAACCGCAACCCGCTGAGACTGTCGAGAGAGCTGATTCGCGACCTCATTGAATGGCAGCGCTCGTGGGACCACCAGTACGACCCAATCGACGGTTGGGACGACCATGCACACGCCCGATATCATCGAGAGGCTAGAGCGGATCTGTTACGCAGGCTCCGCGAAGAAACAGGTCGGGATGACATCACCTGGGAGTGAAGCTGTCCTGGCTGGCGATCGGTCACCGAGACGGACGCTCCCCGGTCGCCCATCCGTTGGAGTCGGCAGTAGAACGGCGAACGTCGCTACCGTGTTCTGGCGAGCGCTGCCGAGATGATCGACGCAACCGTATCCGGGTCTCTGGGTGTGAAGGCCGGCGTCCCGTAACCCCAGATCTCCAACACGATCGCGGTGTGCTTCCTCGGTCGCAGTAGGTCGACGCTGTACCAGTGACTGAAATCAGTTGTGCCCCAGATCCTCCACCGACCTCCGATGTCGGCAAGTGCGGCGGTGTGCACGGATTCGATCTTCTCGTAGGGCAGAAACCTGCTCACGAACGGAAAGTAGAAGTGCCGAATCGTTACGCCACGGTCGTCAAGACGCACAGTCATGTCTTCGTAGAGAATCCCACCCATAGCCGAACCATAGCTTCATGAATCGTCGCCAGGTGATGTGGTGGGGCTGGCGGTTGGGTTGGATGTCAGCGGTCGTCGCCTCGAGCGGCGATGTCTGGCGCTGGGCCGCGCTGGCAGCGTGAAGGTGCTGATGCCGATTGTGCCGGTGTTGTTCGGGCCGGCGACCCGTGCCGCCGGGGACTACTTCTCATGTTCGCAGCGCACCCCCTGGCCTGTCCTGTTTGACGAACAGTAAACCCGAGCAGGATTCCGGTGAGTGAGTCGATCACCTGCCCTGGCCCGCAGCCATCAAACAGTCCTGGTTACCCGTCCTGCTCGCTGATCCTGCGAGGGCACCCTATCCAGGACCCATTTCTGCTCGGTCCCATCGGCAGATCTCGCGATCGCGGGCTCGCTCGACGACGCCCTCCGTCAGGCACACCGGATGCACAACGACAGTTAGCTCGGACCACACCCGCGGGCCGTGCTGCGACCTGTTGAGCGGCCCGCCGGTGCGCGTTGAACAACTTCCACCAGTTGCGGCCAGGGTTTACAACGCATGCGGATCCGCGCGAGGTCGCATGGGTTGGCGAGCGGAGCCTACGACTTGTCGCATTGCGCACGTCTCAACAATCCGTCAAATGTCCGATTTTTGTCTCAACATCTCAACATGTCCGATTTTTGTCTCAAGTTTCGGTGTCCGCGGCAAGGGCCTTAGCCCCGCGCCATGTCCACGAACCGCGACAGGTGAAGCTGGTGTGCCACAGTGATTGTCGCGGTCGGACCACCACGGTGCTTGCCGAGGATGATGTCCGCCTCGCCGCCGCGCGGGTCGTCCCGCTCGAAGGCGTCGGGCCGGTGCAGCAGCATGACCATGTCGGCGTCCTGCTCGAGCGAGCCGGACTCGCGGAGGTCGGACACCATGGGGCGCTTGTCGGTTCGCTGCTCGGGACCACGGTTGAGCTGACAGATCGCGACCACCGGGACCTCGAGCTCCTTGGCCAGCAGCTTGAGGCTTCGAGAGAACTCGGAGACCTCCTGCTGACGCGATTCGACCTTCTTGCCGGACGACATCAGCTGGAGGTAGTCGAGCACGATCAGCTTGATGTCGTGCTTCTGCTTGAGCCGGCGCGCCTTCGCCCGGATCTCCATCATGGTCAGGTTGGGGGAGTCGTCGATAAACAGCGGCGCCTCGCTGATCTCGCTCATCCGGCGCGCCAGCTTGGTCCAGTCCTCGTCGTTCATCTTGCCGGACTTCATGTCGGCGAGCTTGATCTTCGCCTCCGCCGACAGCAGGCGCATGACGATCTCGGTCTTTCCCATCTCGAGGGAGAAGATGACGCTGGCCATGCCGTGTTTGATCGAGCAGGACCGCAGGAAGTCCATCCCGATCGTCGACTTACCGACACCGGGACGGGCCGCGACGATGATCATCTGCCCGGGGTGCAGGCCGTTGGTGACCTCGTCGAGCTCGGTGAACCCGGTGGGCACGCCGAGGGAGAGGCCGCCGCGGCTGGCGATCGAGTCGATCTCGTCCATGGTGGGCTGCAGCAGCTCCTCGAGCGCCACGAAGTCGTCGTTGGTGCGCCGCTCGGTGACGTCGTAGACCTCGGCCTGCGCGCGGTCGACCACCTCGGCCACGTCCTGGCCCTCGGACCCGGCGTAGCCGTACTGCACGATCCGGGTGCCTGCCTCGACCAGGCGGCGCAGGATCGACTTCTCGGCGACGATCTCCGCGTAGTAGCCGGCGTTCGCGGCGGTCGGCACCGTCTGGGTGAGCGTCACCAGGTACGGCGCCCCACCCACCCGGCGCAGGTCGCCGCGACGCTCCAGCTCCGCCGACACGGTCACCGGGTCCGCGGGCTCGCCGCGGGCGTACAGGTCCAGGATCGCGTCGTAGACGTTCTGGTGGGCGGGCCGGTAGAAGTCGCCGGGCCGCAGCCGCTCGAGCACGTCCGCGATGGCGTCCTTGCTCAGCAGCATGCCGCCGAGCACCGACTGCTCCGCCGCCATGTCCTGCGGGGGCTGGCGCCCGAAATCCTCGCGGGGCGGCTCAGCCTGCTCCGAGTAGTCCGAGTGACCACGATCGTCGACAACCGCCACGCGATAACCGTCCTCTCCCCGCAAAACTCGACGCCCGGTCGGCCACGCCGTCCGGTGCGTCCACACGCAATACATACGCGCCCGGACCGACAGGTTGATCCCGACCCCAGGAATCGGGGTCAGGCACAGCCGCCGCAGGACGCGCGCGCACGACGTTAGGCATCCGGAGCGCCTCGTTCAACACGGACTGTGTACACAACTGTGGATGAATTGTGGAATCCGCAGTTGGCCAGTGTTAGTGCCCTGGGGACAACCTGAGGATAACTGTGTGACCACTAACCATCTTCGCAGGTGATCGTACCTTTTCTTATTCACACACCTGTGGATGAAAATACTTTCGGCGTGTCCCATGGGTTGGGCATCCGGGCGTGTTGCCGAAACGCGCTGACCTCGCAATATGAGTTGCATCACAGTGATCGATCACACGAACTGGACGCTTGTCTTGGGGACCGGTCACAACGGGAGGGAAGTTATCCACAAACGACTCGGGGCCCCACAGACCAATGGTCCGCGGGGCCCCGAGGGCGAACGTGGGTCGGACTAGCCGGCGACCACGTTCAGGTGGAACTTGGCAACGACGTCGGGGTGCAGGTTCACAACCACGGCGTGCTTGCCGGTCGCCTTGATGTGCGCCTTCGGCAGCTCGAGGCTGCGCTTGTCGACGACAGGGCCACCGGCGGCCTTGATGGCGCCGGCAACGTCGGCTGCGGTGACCGAGCCGAACAGCTTGCCCGAGTCGCCGGCCGTCTTGACGGTCAGCGAGACGCTCTCGAGGCCCTCGATCGCGGCCTTGATCTCCTTGGCGTGGTCGAGTCCGCGCACGGCGCGGGCTTCCTGCGCACGACGGATGCCTTCGACCTGCTTCTCGGCGCCACGGGTGGCGACGATCGCGAGACCGCGGGGCAGCAGGTAGTTACGGCCGTAACCGTCCTTGACCTCGACGGTGTCGCCGGGGACACCGAGGTTGTCCACGTCTGCAGTGAGGATCAGCTTCATGTCTTCCCTTTCCTTAGCGAGCCGTCGAGACGTAAGGAAGCAGTGCGACCTCACGCGAGTTCTTCACGGCAACGGCCACGTCCCGCTGGTGCTGGACGCAGTTGCCGGTGACACGGCGCGCGCGGATCTTGCCGCGGTCGCTGACGTACTTACGCAGCAGCGTCGTGTCCTTGTAGTTGATCTGCGTGTTCTTCTCTTTACAGAAGGAGCAGACCTTCTTCTTCATCACCTTGTCGCGCAACGGCGGCTTCGGCATTGTCTTTCTCCGTACTTTCAATGTTCGTTCGCATCAGATCCCGGCGCTGTCGCCAGAACGGGGATCAGAACGGGGGTTCGTCGTTTCCACCACCGGAGCCACCGAACGAGCCGGACGCCTGCGGGGCGCTGCCCCACGGGTCGTCGCCGCCGGAGTTGGCAGCCGGGCGTCCGCCGCCCGAACCGCCCGAGGAACCGAACCCTCCGCCGCCTCCGCCGCCACCGCGGTTGGCCTTGTTGACCTTGGCCGTGGCGTACTTGAGCGAGGGGCCGATCTCGTCGACCTCGAGTTCCATGACAGTGCGCTTCTCGCCCTCGCGAGTCTCGTAGGACCGCTGCTTGAGCCGTCCGCTCACGATCACCCGAGAACCGCGAGTCAGGGACTCGGCAACGTTCTCTGCGGCCTCACGCCAGATGTTGCAGCGCATGAAGAGCGCCTCGCCGTCTTTCCATTCATTGGACTGACGGTCGAAGGTGCGGGGCGTCGATGCGACGGTGAAGTTCGCAACCGCGGCCCCCGCGGGGGTGAATCGAAGCTCGGGATCAGCCGTCAAGTTTCCGATGACGGTGATCACGGTGTCGCCTGCCATGTGGGTTCCTCCTGCAGTGTGTGGAATCCTGTTGCGCCGAGCCTAGGGCCACGCGCAGACAGAAATCACTTGTTGTGGCGCAGAACCTTGGTGCGGAGCACCGACTCGTTCAGGCCGAGCTGACGATCCAGCTCGTTCACGGTGGCAGGGGTCGCGTTGATGTCGATCACCGCGTAGATGCCTTCGCTGTGCTTGGCGATCTCGTAGGCGAGACGACGCTTACCCCAAACATCGACCTTGTCGACACTGCCGCCGTCCTGGCGAACAACATTGAGGAACGTATCCAGCGACGGAGCGACGGTGCGCTCGTCCAGGCTGGGGTCAAGGATGACCATCAATTCGTAATGACGCATAAGACCTCATCACCTCCTATGGACTAGTGAAACGGCCACGGACTATCCGTGACAGGAGGGTCGTTGCGTCAGCAACCTTTGCAGGTTACACGAGCGGCCCCTGACCTGCGAAATCGTGCCCGCCGCCGCGACCACCGCGGGGTCCGGCCGGGGGAGGGAAGGGCCTCGGCCCGCCCGCGCAGCACCTAGGCTGAAGACATGCGGACGCGCGCCCAGGCAGGGACACCGGCGGTGGCGGTCACCGTGACGCTGCTGTGCGGGCTCACCCTCGCCCTCGGCTATCTGAACAAGGCCAGGTGCGCGGGCGCCCCGTTCGCCGAGAACGGTCGCAGCCTTGTCTTCGACCGGCTCAAGGACAGCAACTTCTGCTACTCCGACATCCAGTTCCTCTGGCTCGGCCGCGACATCGACAACCACGTCTTCCCCTACCTCACGGGCGGCATCACGCCGGACGGACTGCTCACCGGCGGCACCGTCGAGTACCCCGTGCTCAGCGGGCTGCTGATGTGGCTCGGCGGGATCGGCGCACACAACGACGCCGAGTTCCTGCTGAACTCGGCGCTGATCCTGGTGCCGTTCGGGCTCGCCACCGCGTGGATGCTCGGTCGGCTCGCGGGCTGGCCGGCGCTGCTGTGGGCGGCCGCCCCGCCACTGGTCCTGTACGCCTTCCACAACTGGGAGCTGCCGGTCGTCGCGGCCGCAACCGCGGCGACTTTCGTGGTCGTGTACTACCAGCGGATCCCGCTGCGCACCAGGGCGATCGGCGCCGCCATCCTGCTGGCGATCGGCCTGTGTCTGAAGATCTACCCGGGCGCCTTCGTGCTACCGCTGATGGCCTTCGTGTTCACCGGCGGCGCGGGTGGCGCCGAGCTGCCCGCCTCGGTGCGGGGCCGGTTCGACCCGAAGGGCGCGCTGATGGTGGCCGCGGCGGCGGCGGGCACGGTGATCGCGATCAACCTGCCGTTCGCGCTCGCCGGCTACCCCGGCTGGCTCGCCTCGTTCACCTTCCAGTCCGACCGCCAGGCCGACATCACCACCAACTCGATCTGGTACTGGGGGGTGCGGGAGCTGTTCGGCGGCGTCGAGGGTCCGGGCAGCCCCTACGCGTCCTTCGTCGACGTGGCCTCACCGCTGCTCATCGCCGCGTCGTTCGCGCTGGCGCTCTGGCTCGGCTGGGGCCGGTATCGCCGCGAGGGCAGCTACCCGTGGATCGCGGTGAGCGCGGCGATGCTGTGCGGATTCATGCTGTTGCACAAGGTGCATTCACCGCAGTACACGCTGTGGCTGATCCCCTTCCTGGTGCTCATGCGGGTGCCGTGGACGCTGATCGGGGGCTACCTGCTCGCCGACCTGGCGATGGGGATCGGGGTGTTCCGCTACTTCTACGAGCTCGCGGCCGGTTCGGACGCAGCCGCGATGGAGTTCGTCGTCCAGTTCGGCGTCTGGGGCCGCGCGGCGCTGCTGGTGGTGCTGTTCTTCGTCTTCCTCCGCGCCCGCCCGCGATGGGAGGCCGCGGGCGCCGACGCGGGCCCACGGCACGGCCTCGGTCGCCGGGATCCGGCCCTCACGGCGGCGTCGTGACCGGGCCCTGGTTCGAACAGCCCACGCTCATCGGCGAGTTCGTCCGCCTCGAGCCGCTGACCCTCGCGCATGCCGAGGAACTGTACCGGGCAGCGGACGACCCGACACTCTTCCGCTGGACCTGGCGCCTGATCGAGAGCGCCTCGGACGCAACCGAATACATTTCCCATGCGCTCGACGACCCGCAGCGGCTGGCGTACGTCCAGATCGACACCGCGACCGGCGTGGTGGTCGGTACCACCTCGTATTACCAGATCGACCCGATGCACCAGTCGCTCGCGATCGGCTACACCTGGCTCTCCCGCTCCGCCCAGGGCGGCCGGATCAACCCGGAGGCCAAGCTGCTGCTGTTGCGCCGGGCCTTCGAGGACCTCGGCGCGGTCCGGGTCGAGTGGCACACCGACGAGCTCAACGCGCACTCGCGCGGTGCGATCGCGAAGCTCGGCGCCGAGTTCGAGGGGCTGCTCCGCAAACACCGCCGCCGCCAGGACGGAAGTTGGCGGAACACAGCGCTTTTCTCGATGATCGACGACGACTGGCCGCTCGCCCGCGCCCAGCTCGAGGCGCGGATCAGCGAATAGCCGGCGCCGCGGACCACGCCTGCGTGCCGCGCCGCTCCCGCGGGCGCAGCCAGGACGGCAGCCACCCCGGCGGCCGGTCCGGGGCGCCGTCGAGGACACCGCCGACCGGGTCGTCCACCCCGCCCTCGCGCACCAGGTCCAGCTCCGGGCGGCGGATCTGCCGGATCACCAGCACGCACAGCGCGACGACCGCGACATCCCGGACGATCACCGTCGCCGTGAACCACTGCTCCGGCAGACCCTTGTTCTCGACGCCCAGGTAGTAGTACATCCGCGGCACCCAGACGAGGGCATCGATCGTCATCCACGCCAACAGGATTCGACGATGCGGCAGCGCGAGCACCGCCAGCGGTACCAGCCAGAGCGAGTACTGCGGACTCCACACCTTGTTGGTGAGTAGGAAGGCCGCGATCACCAGGAAGCACAGCTGCGCGACGCGGGGCCTGCGGGCGGCGGTCAGCGCCAGGTACCCGATGCCGACGCAGGCGGCGGCGAACAGCACGAACGACACCGTGTTCAGATTCGTCGGGGTCTCACCGGTGGCCAGCGGACCGTCGAAACCACGCCAGCCGGTGAACGAGGTGATCACGTTGTAGATCGAGTCCGGGTCGGCGCCGCGCTCGGAGTTGAGCCGGAAGAACTCCCGCCAGCCGGCCGGGAACAGCAGCGCGATGGGCAGATTCACCACCAGCCAGGCCGCGGCAGCGCCCGCCACCGCCTTCCACCACGGCCGCATCCGGCCTGCCCGCAGGCACAGCACCAGCAGCGGACCCAGCAGCAACAGCGGGTACATCTTGGTGGCGCCGCCGAGACCGAGCAGCACGCCGGCCAGCACCGGCCGCTTGCGCGCCCAGCCGAGCAGGCCGCCCGCCGCGAAGGCCGTCGCCAGCGGGTCGAAGTTGGTGAACGCGTGTACGACCACCAACGGGGACACCGCGACCAGAGCGGCGTCCCAGACGCGCCTGCCTGCCAGCAGCACCGTCGCCCAGACCGTGACCAGCCACGCCAGCGACAGCCCGAGCGCGACCACGTTGAAGTAGAGGACCACCTGCAGCGCCCCTGGCAGCCAGGAGACCGCGTCCCAGGCCTTGGCGACCTTCATCGAGCCGTATTGGTAGAGCCCCGCGAGCACCGGGTACTCCATGTACCGCTGCTGCGTCGACCCGTCGCCTGCCTTCTCCTCCCACGACTTCTTGTACGGGAAGGCGCCCTCGTCGAGCCGCTCCGCGCCGTACAGCGGCACCGTGTCCGAATAGCACAGCGCGGTGTACTGGCGGCTGCCGCTCCAGTCCAGGCCGAGCGCGCCGTCGGGCCCGTTCGGGGCCTGCTGGAGGCACGCCGCCTTGGTGGACCAGCCGAGGGCGAGGAAGACGACCGCCAGCAGCAGGATCACCCGCAGCGGGGTGAGGAACCGGGACCGGCCGACGAGCGCGTGCCGCCCGACCGGTCCGCCGATGACCCCGCTGAGCTCTGCCACCGTCGGATCGGTGCGCCCGGGGAGGTCCCGGTCCGCCACGGACCGGCGGTCGTCCGCCAACGGGCCGGGCGAGGCGATGACCGCGCCGCCCGCGAGCTCCTGTGGTGGAGCCTGCGGAACGACCGTCACGGTGCTGTCGTCAGGTTGCTCGGCCACCGCTGTGACGTTACCGATCGGCTATCGGTTCGGCCGGACCGGCGCTCCCTGCGGGTTGCCCCCGGCTCCTTGCGCGTTGGCTCCCGGGCTCAGCCCCTCCTCGGCCTCGACCTCTTCCTCCGTCGGCTGGCCCGGCGACGGACCCGGATCGACCGTCGCGGGCGGTGTGGTCGGCTTCGGCGCCAGACCCGGCAGCGGGATCGTCACGCCGGGCAGGACCTCCACCTGACGCGGGGTGATGATGACTGGCGGCAGCGTGAACCCCGGTGCAGGCGTCGGGCTCGGCGTGACGGCCGTGGTCTTCGGCGGCACATACGGCGCGGTGTACGCGGGCACACCCGCCTGACCGGCGATCGCCTCGGGCTTCGGGAAGGTCTCGACGTCGGTGCCCTTCAGCGCGCCGTCCATCGTGGCCTTCCAGATGTCGGACGGGAGCCCCGAGCCGTACATCAGTCCGCCGTAGCTGTTCTGCAGCGGCAGGCCCTGCTCGGTGCCCACCCACACGGCGGTGGCCAGCGACGGGGTGTAGCCGACCATCCATGCGTCCTTGTTCTGGCCGGTGTCGCCGAGCTGTGCGGTGCCGGTCTTCGCGGCGGACGGACGCCCGCCGGCCAGGCCGTGATTGCGGGAGTAACCCGCGATCGGCTGCATGGCGGAGGTGACGTTGTCGGCGACGGCGGGCTTGAGCCTGGTCTCGCCTGCCGGCGCGGACCCGCGATCGAGGAGCACGGTGCCGTCGCCGGTGACGACCTTCTGCACGAAGTGCGGCGCGCGGTAGACGCCGGAGGCGGCCAGGGTCGCGTACGCGGAGGCCATGTCGATCACGCGGGACTGATACTGACCCAACACGATTCCGTACTCGGACTTACCGTTCGGCTCCTGCAGGGTGGTGCCCTTGATGGTGGGGATCTCCTCGGGGATGCCGGCCTTGTGGGCGATGTCCGCGATCTTCTCCGGGCCGTTCTCGATGGACATCATCTGTCGGTAGAAGCTGGTGTTCAGCGAACGCTTGAGCGCCTCGGCGATGGTGCAGGTGCCGCAGGACTCGCCCTCGACGTTGGTGATGGTGGTGCCGCCGATCGTCAGCGGCCCACTGTCGTACATCTTCGACAGCGGGATGCCCTGATCGAGCGCGGCCGCGAGACCGAACACCTTGAACGACGAACCGGTCTGCAGGCCGGACTGGGCGAAGTCGAAGCCGGCGCCGTCGGCGCCGCCGTAGTAGGCCCGCACCCCGCCGGACTTCGGGTCGACCGAGACGACCGCGGTGCGCAGCTCGGGCTTCTCGCCCTCCATGTTGTTGTTGACCGCGTCGACGGCGGCCTGCTGGGCCTGCTGGTCGATGGTCGTGGTGATCTGCAGTCCCTCGGTGTTGAGGACCTGCTCGTTGATGCCGTTCGCGGCGAGTTCCTTGATCACCTGGCTACGGATCAGGCCGTCAGGACCCTTCGCCGAGACGCCATTGTCGATCTCGGACTGCGCGATCGTGTGCGGGTACTTGGCGCCCGCCCGCTCGGCCGCGCTGAGGGTGTTCGCGGTGACCATGCCGTCGAGGACGTAGCCCCACCGGGTCGCGGCACCGGTCGGGTTCGTCTCGGGGTCGAGCAGCGACGGCAGCTGGATGCTCGCCGCGAGCACGGCGCCCTCCTCCACCGTGAGCTCACCGACCGGCTTGTTGAAGTAGGCCTTTGACGCGGCCGCGATGCCGTACGCGCCGCGACCGAAGTAGATGGTGTTCAGGTAGGCGACGAGGATGTCGTCCTTGGACCACTGCCTGGCCATCTTCGAGGAGATGACCAGCTCACGCATCTTGCGGGTGAGGGCGCGCTCGTCACCGACCAGCGCGTTCTTCACGTACTGCTGGGTGATCGTCGAGCCACCGCCCGCGTCTTCCCTGCCGAGGACGTTGTCGCGCGCGGCCCGGGCGAAGCCGGAGACGGAGAACCCGGGGTTGGTGTAGAAGTCCCGATCCTCGGCCGAGAGCACGGCGTTGCGCACGTGCGGCGGGATCTGGTCGATGGTGACGTCGGTGCGGTTGCCCTCCGGCGGGACGATCGTGCTGATCACGGAGGTGCCGTCGCTGTTGTAGATCGTGGCGACCTGGTTCGTCTTGATGTCGCCGGGCTTGGGCACGTCGGCGCCCGTGTAGGCGACCATGAACGTCAGCAGCGGCACAACGAGTCCGATGGCGACGAGGCCGGCCACCGTGCGGCGGATGATCTTCCAGCGCTTCGAGCCGCCCTTCTTCGGCGGCTTCGGCGGCTGACCGCCGGACGAGCCACCCCTGGCCTTCGGCGGCGGGCCCGCCGGGGGACGGCCGCCGGGTCCGTTGCCGCTACCCGACGCGGTGCGGGGTGCGGGGGGTCGTTGTGCCGGGGGCCGCTGCGCCGCGGGACGGGGCGCCTGGCCGCGAGCGGCGTAGTTGGGCTGACCGTGGTTCGGCGGCGGGTATCCGGGGGCCTGGTTGGGGCGCGGCGGCATGCCCTGCGGGTACCCGGGCGCCTGGTTGGGCCGGGCCTGCGGGTATCCGGGTTGAGCGTTGGGCTGTGAGTACCCCGGCGGTCGGCCGCCCGGTGGCGGGCCACCCGGCCGCGGCTGTCCGGCGGGTCGACCACCCTGCATGTTGTCGTAGGGGGAACTCACGTAGGAATCTCCAGTGCTCACGTAGACACGGCTGTGTCAGTTACATCGTTCGGCGGGGTGGTGCTCACTCACTCGCAATGCGGCGACTCGGCGCACGCGCACCCGAGGGGCGGCGCGCCCGTTTCGGGGCGGGGACCGCTCCGAGCACATACGACTGCACCAGGTGGTTCCAACTGCAGGTGCGGCACACCTCGACGACGTGGACGGAGAACTCCTCCTGGGTCGTCGCCAGCCGAACCAGCTCCTCCGACGTACGCGCCGAACCCGAGATCGGGCCCAGCCTGTCGCCGAACACCCACGAGACGAGGGTGAGCTGTTCTTTCCTGCAGATCGGACAGGTCGCGTCGGAGCCCCTGCCGTGGAACTTCGCCGCGCGCAGCAAGTAGGGACCGGCATCGCACACCTCGGCGACACCCGTCCGGCCGGAGTAGACCTCGGCCAGCAGGGATCGCCGCTGTAGCGCGTAGTCCACCACCTGCCGCTGCAATCGCACGTGACCAGAGTACGTGGGCAATCGTGCGAGGTGTCGGGTTGGCGGCGGCGCGAGCTGCGACACGCCGGGCCGACACCCGCGGCGCACCCCACCCGACCAGTGGCTGCGCCGCGCCCGCACCGGATCGCGAATCGACACTGTCGATCGCGCCACTACCCGGCTGCCGGACCCCGTCACACCGCTTCTCCTATCATTTCGACCGTGGCCAGCCGCAACACGACCCGAGCGCGTGACATCGACCGCTCGAACACCTGCACGCTGCTCGACGCCGGGTACGGCGACGGACAGCTCGACTTCGACGAGCACAAGTCGCGCACCTCCGCGGCCATGTCCGCAAGGACCCTCGGCGAGCTGGAGTCACTGGTCACCGACCTGCAACTACCGAAGGCCCTCACCGATACGCTCGCCGCGCCGGACCGGCCGGCATCCCCGCGCCGCCTGGTGCTGCTGGTCGGCGTCGCGGTCGCCGCGGTGGTGGCCGCGGTGACACTCACCGCGCTGAACAAGGACGGCCCCGACCCGGCGCCGGCAGCCGCCGCACCGGTGGTCGCGCCGCTCGCGCCGAATCCACCCGCGCCGCCTGCTCCCGACAAGTACGCCGACGTCGCGCCGGTGGTCATCCCGCAGATCGACACCAGCACCGCGAACGGCATCGAGCAGTTCATCACCAGATATCGGGACAAGTTCGGTGACACCCTCGTCTACGAGGCGACCTTCTTCGGCGACTACGCCCGCCTGACTCGGGTGGTCCCCGACCAGCCCGGCCGGGAGCAGCCGTACTCCTTCCGCGGCGGCTTCGAGGCCGACTCCGCGACGAGCCACTCCGGGGCCGAACCGCCGTTCGACCTGGCGAGCATCGACCTCCGCGCCCTGGCCGGCCACCTCGGCGGCGCCGCGGAGTCGCTGCGGGTGCCGGGCGGGGTGATCAGCCACATCAGCACCGAGGTCGACCAGGACGACGGCCCACAGATCTCCGTCCACGTGAACAACGAGGCGACCGGCGCGAGCGGCCACATGTACCTGCGTCCCAACGGGGAGATCGCCGGCATGTATCCCGACTCACCCAACGGATAGACGGCGCACTCCTATGCTCGGCTGGTGCCGAGCAAATCCTCGCTGCGCATGCGCGCCCGTGACACCGACCGCGTCGACGTGTGCGGACTCCTCGATTCCGCCCACGACGACGGCCAGCTCTCCGACTTCGAACACCGCGACCGCACCAAGGCTGCGATGTCCGCCCGGACCCTCTCCGAGCTCGACGCGCTGGTGTCCGACCTGCAGATCCCCGACAAGCTGAAGGGGTCGCTGCCCGTCCAGCCTGCCGATTCCGGACGCCGGATCCCGGGCGTCGCCGCTGCCGTCGCGGTCGCTGCCGTGGTGGCGCTCGGCGCCGTCGTGTTCTCCGCGATCGGCGGCGGCGGAAACGACGCAGACGCTCCGGACCGCCCCGAGAACGTGCTGTCCGCGCCGGGACTCGCCCAGATGATCGACGAGCTGCGCGCCGGGTATGGCGACGCGGTGGTCGACGAGGCGACGATCTATCCCGAGTACGCACTGATCCAGCGCGCCGAGCCCGGGGCACCCGGCATGTACCAGGACGTCGACTACCGGGACGGACTCCAGGAGCCCGATTCCCGCACCGGGCGGGATCCCAAGACCGTGCCGGTCGATCTGGCCCGGCTGGACATCCAGGCTGTGGGCGGGCTGCTGCTCGGCGCCCCGCAGACCCTTGGCGTGGCCACACCGGATTCGATCCACATGTCCGTCGAGAACGGGGACCAGGGCCCCGAGGTGTCGATGTACCTGTCCGACGGGCGATTGGGGACGTCGGGACACCTGACCGCGGGGTTCGACGGGGAGGTCTACTCGATCTTCCCCGCGACGGCATAGCCCGACCCTCGGCCCACACCTAGGCGTGACACCTTGTCACACAAATGTGCCTTGTCGTAGGCTCCTATATATCGGCGCGATATAGTTTGCTGTCGCATCAATCGATAGGTGACTCAGGAGGTGCAGTGATGCTCGAACTCGCGATCCTCGGGCTGCTCCTCGAGTCACCCATGCACGGCTACGAGCTGCGCAAGCGGCTGACCGGCCTGTTGGGCGCGTTCCGCGCCTTCTCCTACGGTTCGCTCTACCCGACACTGCGCCGCATGCAGACCGACGGGTTGATCGCCGAGGACGCCGGTCCGACGGGCGCCTCCATGCGACGTGCCCGCCGCGTATATGAGCTGACCCCTGCCGGCAGGCAGCGGTTCGCCGAACTGGTCGCCGACACCGGTCCGCAGAACTACACGGACGACGGTTTCGGCGTTCACCTCGCCTTCTTCAGCCGCACCCCCGCCGAGGCGCGGATGCGGATCCTCGAGGGCAGGCGACGTCAGGTCGAGGAGCGCCGCGAGGGGCTCCGTGAGGCCGTCGGGCGGACCACCGGTTCCCTCGACCGCTACACCCGGCAGCTGCATCAGCTCGGTCTCGAATCGAGCGAGCGCGAGGTGCGCTGGCTCAACGAGCTGATCGTGGCCGAACAAACATCGACAGCAGTACCCAAGAAAGAAGGAGAACCCGACCATGGGTGAGAACAGCACCTCGGTGCGCGTGGCCATTGTGGGCGTGGGGAACTGTGCCTCGTCCTTGGTCCAGGGAGTCCACTACTACAAGGACGCCGACGAGACGGCCACCGTGCCTGGCCTGATGCATGTGAAGTTCGGTCAGTACCACGTCCGCGACGTCGAGTTCGTCGCCGCGTTCGACGTGGACGCCAAGAAGGTCGGCTTCGACCTCTCCGAGGCGATCCTCGCCAGCGAGAACAACACCATCAAGATCGCCGACGTGCCGCCGAGCAACGTCACCGTGCAGCGGGGCCCGACCCTCGACGGCATCGGCAAGTACTACGCCCAGACCATCGAGGTCTCCGATCTCGAGCCGGTCGACGTTGTCGCGGCGCTCAAGGCGGCCAAGGTCGACGTCGTCGTGTCCTACCTCCCGGTGGGCTCCGAGGATGCCGACAAGTTCTACGCCCAGTGCGCGATCGACGCGGGCGCCGCGTTCGTCAACGCCCTGCCCGTGTTCATCGCCTCCGACCCGGAGTGGGCCGCCAAGTTCAAGGACGCCGGCATCCCGATCGTCGGCGACGACATCAAGAGCCAGGTCGGTGCCACCATCACCCACCGCGTGATGGCGAAGCTGTTCGAGGACCGCGGTGTCGTGCTGGACCGCACGTACCAGCTCAACGTCGGCGGCAACATGGACTTCAAGAACATGCTCGAGCGCGAGCGCCTGGAGTCCAAGAAGGTCTCCAAGACCCAGGCCGTGACGTCGAACCTGACCGGCGCACTCGCAGGCAAGGTGCACGACCGCAACGTCCACATCGGCCCCTCGGACTACGTGGAGTGGCTCGACGACCGTAAGTGGGCGTACGTCCGCCTCGAGGGCCGCGCCTTCGGCGACGCCCCGCTGAACCTGGAGTACAAGCTCGAGGTCTGGGACTCCCCGAACTCGGCCGGCATCATCATCGACGCCGTCCGCGCCGCCAAGATCGCGCTCGACCGCGGCATCGGCGGACCGGTCTACCCGGCGTCGGCGTACCTGATGAAGAGCCCGCCGGTCCAGATGGCCGACGACAAGGCCCGCGCCGAGCTCGAGGCGTTCATCATCGAGGCATAGTCCCGCACCAAACGCGGCGAAGGGCACGTTTGTTCGGTTGATCCGAACGGACGTGCCCTTCAGCCATTTCGGGCGACAGTCAGCTGCGCCGGGCTACGGCAATCGGGTAGTCGACTACGCGTGCCCGAGGCCGCGAGCCGGTTCATTCTGAACCTGGACGCCGCCTACCCTGCGATGGGAGTGGTCATGTCGCGGGTGTTCATCACATACTCCAGCCGGGACCGCCGCCAGGCGATCGCACTCAAGCGATGGCTGGCGGAGCGGGAGCCCGGCCTGGCACGCGAGATCTTCCTCGACGTCGACGTCGATACCGGCCTCCCGCTGGGAATCCGGTGGAAGGACGCACTCCGAAAGGCAAAGGACCGGTGCGAGGCGGTCATCGTCCTGCTCTCACCGGCCTGGGAGAGCTCGCACGAGTGCAAGCTCGAGTACCGCCATGCGGAGGACCTGAACAAGCCGGTCTTCGTCGTCCGGCTCGAGCCGATGGAGAGCGGTGAGATCACCCGGGAGTGGCAGCGCTGTGACCTGTTCGGCGACGGACCGAAGACCGAGGTATCGCTCGGTGACGGGTCGGAGCCGGTGGAGTTCCTGACCGAGGGCCTGGAACGGTTGCGCGCCGGGCTGTGCGCGGCGGGAGTCGGCGCCGACCGCTTCCCGTGGCCGCCACCCGGTGACCCGAACCGGGCGCCCTATCGGGGGTGGGAACCGTTCGAGGAGGTCGACGCCGCCGTCTATTTCGGGCGCGACGCGCAGATCCTCGACGGGCTCGACCGCCTGCGTGGCATACGCAACACAGGTGTGGAGTCGCTGTTCGTGATTCTCGGACCGTCCGGGGTCGGCAAGTCCTCGTTCCTGCGGGCCGGACTCCTGCCACGGCTGCGGCGCGACGACCGGAACTACCTGCTGCTCGACATCGTTCGGCCCGAACGCAACGCGCTCACCGGCGATTCCGGGTTGGCCCAGTCGATTCACGCGATGCGCGTGCGCCTGGGGCTCACCCGGCCGACACTCGGGGAGATCAAGGCCGCCTGCCCCGACGGCGTCGAGCGTCTCCGTGAGTGGCTGCTCGAAGCGCAGCAGGCCGCCCGAGCGCGCGTCCTGGACCTGCCCCCCGATGCGCCTGCCCCCGCGTTGATCCTGCCGGTTGACCAAGCCGAGGAACTGTTCGGCGTAGATGCGGGAGCGCAAGCCCGCCAACTTCTTTCGCTGCTCGCGCGCCTGATGCGGGACGCAAACGGCGACCGGGTGTCGATGTTCGTCGTGCTGACGATCCGCGCCGACCTCTACGAGGCGTGGCAGACGGCGCCGGAACTGGCCGGCCTGAAGAGCGCGGTGTTCGGCGAACTGAAGCCCATGCCGCCGACCCAGTTCAAGGAGGTCGTGGTCGGTCCCGTCCGGCGCGCAGGCGAGACCGGCCGCCAGCTTCGGGTGGAGCCTGCGCTGGTGGACCGGTTGCTGGAGGAATGCGGGCAGGGCGCGGACACGCTGCCGCTCCTGTCGCTGACCCTCTCGCGGCTGTACAGGGACTACGGCGGCGACGTCGACCTGACACTGGACGAGTACACGGCCATGGGCGGGATGTCGCGCGTGGTGCAGACCGAGATCGACTCGGCGCTCGCGGCCGACCCCGGCGAAAGGCAGCGGCAGCTCGAACGGCTGCGCCGGGCCTTCATCCCCTGGCTGGCGACGATCAACCCGGACAGCGACCAGCCGATGCGACGCGTCGCGCGCTGGTCCGACATCCCGGCCGAGAGCCGACCACTGATCGACGTACTGGTGGCCAAGCGCCTGCTGGTCAAGGACGAGCGCGGCGGCGAGACGGTGGTCGAGGTGGCCTTGGAGAGCCTGCTGCGCCAGTGGGACGAGCTGGCCGGGTGGCTGCGGTCCGAGGCCGAGGACCTCAAGGCCGCGGATCGCCTCGAGGGTGCAGCCACCGAATGGGAGCGCCGTGACAGGGACGAGGACTGGCTCCTGCAGGGGACGCGACTGGAGGACGCCGAGGTCCTTTCGGCCAAAACGGATTTCATCGATCGACTGCAGCCGACGCGGGGTTTCCTGCTGGCCTCGCGGGAGGGGGAGACCGCCCGGACCGAGGAGGAGAAGCGTCGCCGGGAGGCAGAACTGCAGGCCGCCAAGGACAAGCAGCAGGCGGCGGAGGCCCTCGCCGAGGCGGAGACGGAGGCCAAGGAGCAGGCGCAGGCGCACACGGCGGCGCTGCGCAAGAGGGCGTGGGTGCTGCGGGCGGTGCTGGCGGTGACGCTTGTCGTGGCGATGGTCGCCGTGGTCTTCTACTTCCGGGAGCGCGATCGCGCTCGCGAAGTGTTGGCGGCGCGCGTGAAATACGAAGGCCAGTCGATGCTTGCCGGTGCGCATCCTGGCGGCGAGTACCGCGGACTCGAGCAGTTGCTCACCGCGCCGCACATCTCTCCCGCCGCCGCCGACGACGACGCCATGCTCGGCGCACTGGACGACCTGCGCAATGTGGTCAAGATCATCGGCACCCCGGATCTGGTCGGAAGCGCGGCCTTCAGCCCGGACGGCAACCACATCGTGTCCGGCGGCAGCGACGGAACGGTACGGCTGTGGAACGCCCGCACGGGGCAACCGGAGGGTGTGCCCATGACGGCTGATCGCGGCGGCCTGAGCCGCGTTGCGTTCAGCCACCACGGCCGGACCATCGCGGCGGGCGGAAGCGACGGCGTTGTGCGGCTTTGGGAAACGAATACCCAGAAGCCCCTCAACACTCCCGACACCGGCGACCCGAGCGCAGTTCTTGACCTGGCGTTCATGATCGATGACCGACGAATCGTCTCGGCCACATACGACGGCGACGTCCAGTGGTGGGATGCCGACAAGGGGCGACCAGACAGCGAGCCGGCCCGCAACCTGGCCGGTGGAACGGTCCTGTGTTTGGCAGTCAGCCCCGACGGAAGGTGGCTGGCGACCTGCAGTCGCGACGTCGCGACGGGCAACATGGACAACAACATTCGGCTGTGGGATCTGTCGACCCCCGAATACGACCAGGTCGGCGAGGGTATGGGCGATCGGATCCAAAGCCTTGCCTTCAGCCCGGACAGCGATCGAATCGTCTCCGGTAGCACGGACGGGACCGTGCAGGTGTGGGATACGGAGCGCCGCGCGCCGATCGGCGCGCGTATGGCCGGCCACGAAGCCCCGGTGACCAGCGTGGCCCTCAGCCCCGACGGTCAGCGGATCGTCTCCGGAGACCAGATTGGCACCATCCGTGTCTGGGATGTGGCGACCGGTCGTCCCGCCGGCTCACCCCTGGTCGGCCACAAGGGAAACGTGACAAGCGTCGCGTTCAGTAGCGACGGCAGTCGGATCCTCTCCGCCAGCGCGGACACGACCATGCGGATCTGGGATGCAACCACAGCGGTGGGGATGACCGGGCACTCCAGTGAGAGTCTGGGCGTGTACAGCGTTCGATTCAGCGAGGACGGCAGCCGTATTGCCTCGGCAAGCGTGGATGGCGCGCGGCTGTGGGGCGCTGACACGGGAAGGCCAGCCGGGTTCTTGGCAGGACAAGGTTTCCCCATCGCCTTTGGCAACAGCCGTGATTGGGGCTTGTTCGTTATCGGCAGTCGGGACGGAACCGTCAGTCGATGGGATGCTTCCGGGCAACCCCTCGGCGCTCCGATCACCAGTCCGGGACTCGCGAGCGTGGACGTCAGCTGGAATGGCAGGTGGATCGTCACCGGCGGTGAGGACGGCGCGGTGCGCCGCTGGGACGCCCGCACCGGCCAGCAGCTCAGCGAGCAGCTGAGCACACACAAGAGCAGGGTGAATCTGATCGCCTTCAGCCCCGACGACCGCATGTTCGTCACAGGGAGCTACGACAACACGCTGCGTCGCTGGGATGCGGCAACCGGAAATGCCCTCGGAGAACCGATGACGGTGAACCCCGACGCTCCACCGGTATCGGTGGATTTCAGCCCGGACGGGCGGACCCTCGCCTCCGGCGACGATGTCGGCACCGTCCGCAGATGGGACGCAGAGACCGGCGAAGCGCTCGGGGAACCCATGACCGGGCACAAGGGTTCGGTGTACGCGGAGTTCAGCCCCGACGGTCGCATGATCGTCTCGTACGGGTTCGACACCATTCTGCGCCGCTGGGACGCTCGCACCGGCGAACTACTGGGCGAAGCGACGACCCAGAGCTGGAACGCCGCGGTCGAGTTCAGCCCGGACAGCCGCCGCCTCGTCTCCGCCGGAACCTACGGCGTCCGGCTGTGGAACGCCGATACCGGGGAATCCATCGGCGAGTCGATGGGGGGTCACACGGGCCAGGCCTTGTCTGTCGACTTCAGCCCCGACGGACGCTCGATCGTCTCGGGCGGTACCGACCACACCGTACGTCGGTGGCCGGTTCCCCCACTCGATCCGGCAGAGTTGCCGGACACCCTGTGCGACAAGCTCACCCACAACATGAGCCAGGTCGAGTGGGACGAATGGATCTCACCTGACATCGACTACGTCACGGTCTGCCCCGACCTTCCGGGCCCCGAGGACGGAACCGGCTGACCCCAAGTTCGGGTTACTGGCACGGTCAGCCCGGCAGCGGGATGACGATGCCCGGCAGGATCTCCACATTCCTCGGCGGGGGAGGCGGCGGGAGCGGGGCGGGCGGCACGAACACCGGCGGGGCCGGGGCCTCGACCGGGGGCGCACCCTCCTGCACAGGCGGGGCCACCGGGGCCTGCGGCAATGGTGCCTGCTGTGCCGGGCCGCCCGTGTTGGTGCGGGAACCGTCGCCGGTGCCGCCCCCCGAATACGCGGGCACACCCGACTGGCCACCGATGGGTTGCGGCCACGGGAAGGTCTCCCAGTCGGTGCCCTCCAGCGCGCCGTCCATCGTGCCCTTCCAGATGTCCGATGGCAGCCCCGACCCGTAAATCGATCCGCCCCACTGGTTCACGATCGCCTGCGACTGCTCGGTGCCGACCCAGACCGCGGTGGACAGCGACGGCGTGTAGCCGACCATCCACGCGTCCTTGTTCATTCCGGTGTCGCCGAACTGCGCGGTCCCGGTCTTGGCGGCCGACGGCCTGCCGCCGTACAGGGCGTGCCCGTTCGAGTAGACCGCGATCGGCAGCATCGCCTGGGTGACGTTGTCGGCTACCGCGGCATCGAGCCGCCGTTCTCCCTGCGGCGCAGGACGATCCAGCAGCACCGCGCCGTCCGCCGTCACCACCCGCTGCACGAAGTAGGGCTGATGGTAGATTCCGGACGCGGCCAGCGTCGCGTACGCGGACGCCATGTCGATCGGACGGGACTGGTACTGCCCCAACACGATTCCGTTCTCAGGCGGTCCGCCGTCCTGGGTCAGGCTCTCGCCCTCGACGCCGGGGATCTGCTTCGGGATGCCCGCCTCGTGCGCGGCATCGGCGATCTTCTGCGAGCCGTTCTCCATCGACAGGGTGAGCCGGTAGAAGCTGGTGTTCAGCGACTGCTTGAGCGCCTGCGCGATGGTGCAGGTCCCGCAGCCGTCGCCGCCCACGTTCGTGATCTCCACCTGCCCGACGGTGAGCGGGGCGCTGTTGAACATCGTCTGCAGGCCCTTGCCCTCCTTGAGCAGGGCGGCCAGCCCGAACACCTTGAACGCGGACCCGGTCTGCAGCGGCGACTGCGCGAAATCGAAACCGGCCCCGTCGGATCCGCCGTAGTACGCGCGGACCGCGCCGCTGCGCGGATCGATGGACACCACCGCCGCGCGCAACTCCTGGGGCTCGCCCGCCATCGTCTCGCGCACCGACTCCAGCGCCGCGTCCTGCGCCCTCGGGTCGATGGTCGTGGTGATCTGCAGCCCCTCGGTGTTCAGCTGCTGCTCGCTGATCCCGGCCGCGGCCAACTCGGCGAGCACCTGTGCGCGGATCAGCCCCTCCGGTCCGCGCGCCGCGTTCGCATCCACCAGCTGACTCGACGGCACCACCGCCGGGAACAGCGCCGCGGACCGCTCCTCCTTCGACAGCTCGCCCTGGCTGACCATGCCGTCGAGCACGTACCGCCAGCGGGACTCGAGCCTGGCGCGGTTGGTCTCGGGGTCGAGGCTGGATGGGCTCTGGATGACAGAGGCGAGCACGGCGCCCTCCTCGACCGTGAGCTCCTCGACCGGCTTGTTGAAGTAGGCCTTCGACGCGGCCGCGATGCCGTACGCGCCGCGACCGAAGTAGATGGTGTTCAGGTAGGCGGCGAGGATGTCGTCCTTGGACCACTGCCTGGCCATCTTCGAGGAGATGACCAGCTCACGCATCTTGCGGACGACGTTCCGGTCCGCGCCGACCAGGGTGTTCTTGACGTACTGCTGGGTGATCGTCGAGCCGCCGCCCGCGCTGGCCTTGCCGAGGATGTTGTCGCGCGCGGCCCTGGCGAAGCCGGAAAGGGAGAACCCGGGGTTGGTGTAGAAGTCCCGATCCTCGGCGGACAGGACCGCCTGCCGGACGTGCTCGGGGATCTGCGCCAGCTCGACGTCGGTGCGGTTGCCCTCCGGCGGCACGACTTTCGTGATCGTCGAACCGTCGGTGGCGAAGATCGTCGCCACCTGGTTGGTGCGCATGTCCGAGGGACGCGGCACCTCGGCCTGCCAGTAGCCGACCGCGAACACCGCGGCAGGCACGACCAGCAACAGCGTGACGAGCCCGGCCGCGATCCACAGGAACAGGCCGCGCCTACTCCGCTTCGGGGGAGTGGGCTCACCACCCGGCGGGTCGCCACCACCCGGCTCTTCGGGCGGCGGCGGCGTCGTCGGGGCAGTGCTGGTGGGCGAGCTCACATGCAGGATTCCTGTCTGGGAGACCGAGTCTTCCCTGCATCCTGACATTCGTAAACAGGCGTGGCCAACGACGCGCCACAAGTTCGCCGCCCCGCCGTCGGCGTGTCACCAGATTCACCCGCGAAGGATGAGGATCAGCGCACCCTTCGCCACACCGCGACGGCCAACCCCAGCAACACAGCACAGCCCGCCAGCACCAGCGATTCGGTGATACCGGCCTCGCCTCGCACGATCCCGGCCACCGCCGCGATGAACGCCATGACCGTGAAGAACCCGAGGATCCCGATCAGCATCTCGACCTGCTGTCGGCGCCGCGCCCGGTTCTTCACGAGCGACGGCTCACGACTTGACGCCGCCCGCGGTCAGACCCGACACGATCCGGCGCTGGAAGATCAGCACCATGATCACGAGCGGGACCGTCACCAGCGTGCCCGCCGCCATCACCGCGGTGTACGGCTGCGAGAAGGAGTCCGGGCCCTCGAACCGGGCGATCGCCACCGTCACCGGCTCGGTCGCGCGGGTGGAGAGCATGTTCGCCAGCATGTACTCGTTCCACGTCGCGATGAAGGCGAGGATCGCGGTGGTGAACAGGGCAGGCGCGGCCAGCGGCAGGATCACCTTCCGGAAGGCCTGTCCCCGCGAGGCGCCGTCGACCCGGGCCGCCTCCTCGAGCTCCCACGGCAGGTCGCCGAGGAAGGAGGTCAGCGTGTAGATGGTCAGCGGCAGCACGAACGAGATGTTCGGGACGATCAGCGCCTGGTAGTGGCCGATCCAGCCGATGTCACCGAACAGCTGGAACAGCGGCGTCACCAGCGCCACGCCGGGGAACATCGACGCCGCCAGGATGATGCCGGTCACGACGTACTTGCCGCGGAACTCGATCCGCGCCAGCGCGTACGCGGTGAAGATGCCGAGCATCATCGCCACCGCGGTGGTCGCGGCGCCGATGATGAGGCTGTTGACGATGGCGCCGAGGAAGTCGTTGCCCTTGTCGGTGGCCAGCGCGTCCCGGAAGTTGTCGAGCGTGACGTAGGTCGGCCACGGGGTGGTGTCGAAGGTGTGGTCGACGTCCCGGAACGCGGTGATGACCATCCAGTAGAACGGGGCAAGCCCCCAGATCAGGATGATGGCCGCGCCCATGTAGGTGCGCACGCTCGGCCACGGGGAGCGCCGACGACGCTCGGTCGGCGCGGCCTGCTCATGGCTGCGACCGAAGGGCGACTTCGCCAGCTCGTCGCTGCGGTGCCGTCCCGCCATCACTACTTGTCTCCCTTGCGCTGTTCGTCCTGCGTACGCACCGCGTTGGCGCCGAGGAACTTCACCATGATGAAGGCCACCGCGAAGATCATCAGGAACACCAGCGTCGACAGCGCGGACGCGCTGTTGAAGTTGCCGTTGCGGATGTCCGCGACCACCAGGATCGACATCGTGGTGGTCGGGGTGGCGCCGCTGTCGCCGTTGAGGATCGCGGGCAGGTCGTACATGCGCAGCACGTCGAGGGTACGGAACAGGACCGCCACCATCAGCGCGGGCTTGACCAGCGGCAGCGTGATCTGGGTGAACCGCTGCCAGGCGCTGGCTCCGTCCACCTTGGCGGCCTCGTAGACGTCCTGCGGGATCATCTGCAGCCCGGCCAGGATGAGCAGCGCCATGAACGGCGTCGTCTTCCAGACGTCGGCGACGATCACCGCGAACCGGGACGCCCACGGATCCGTCGTCCACGCGATGTCGGTCCCGAGGATCTTGTTGGCGATGCCGTTCTCCGCGAAGATGAAGAACCACAGCTTGGCGGTGACCGCCGTCGGGATGGCCCACGGGATCAGCACCGCGGCCCGCAGCAGCGAACGCCCGAAGAAGGTGCGGCCCATGATCGTCGCCATCCACAGGCCCAGCAGGACCTCGATCGTGACGGTGACGACCGCGAAGAAGAAGGTGATCCCGACGGACGGCCAGAAGTCGGCGCCCAGGGTGCCGGGCGGGCAGGACCCCATCCCGGAACCGCAGTTCTGGGTCAGCCACATCAGGTAGTGATCGAAGCCGGCGAAGCCGCCCTTGGTGAACGTGCCGGTCACCGGGTCGAGGCCCTTGTCGGCCTGGAACGAGAGCCAGATGGCCCGCAGGACCGGGTAGAGGATGACGATCGCCAGGATCACCATCGTCGGCGCGATCAGCCACACCGCCCGCAGGTCTCGCTTGCGCGGTGGGGGTGCTACGTCGTCGCGACCCGGATACCCGCTGTCGGGTACCTCGCGCCCGGAGGCGCTGACGTCGCGGCCGGAGTCGGTGAGGACTCCGGCCGCGGCGCGGGCCTCGTCTGCCTGCCGTGGCCCAGCAGAGTCAGCCATCGTTGGTGTACCTGGTTCTCTTCGTGATTCGAACTGCCAGGACCCGAGCCGGGTCCTGGCCTTACTGACTTACTTGGACGCGGCCGAGATGGCCGCGGACATGTCCGCGGTCGCCTGGTCGACACTCTTCTTACCGGTGATGGCGGCGTACGCGTTGTCCTGGATCGCCTTGGTGACGGCGTTGTAGAACGGCGTGACCGGGCGCGGCACGGCGTTCTCCAGCGCGGCCTTGAGCGCGGGCAGGTACGGGTACTTGGCGATCAGCGCGGCGTCGTCGTACACGGACGCGAGCACCGGCGGGAACGACGCGTCCGCGAAGGACTGCTGGTTCTCCGGGTTCTGCACGAACTCGACGAAGTCGCGAGCGGTCTGCTTGCTCTTCGAGTTCACGTTGATGCCGTTGTTGTAGCCGCCAAGGGTGGACGCGCCGGGGCCTGCGGGGCCGACGATCGGCGCGACCGCGACGTTGCCCTTGACCTTGGAGCTGTCCTTCTCGGCGTTCGAGTACATGTACGGCCAGTTGTAGGCGTACATGGACTCGCCACCGACGAACGCGAGGTTGGTCTCCTCCTCGGTGAAGCCGGTGGAGCGCTTGGCGATCTGGCCCTTCCCGTAGGCGTCGACGAGCGACTTCAGGCCGGCCTTGGCCTCGGGCGACTCGACCTCGGGGGTCTGGCCGTCGGGGCCGACGACCGAGCCGCCCCAGGAGTTGATCGCCTGGGTGGTGTTCACGGTCAGGCCCTCGTACTGCTTGAGCTGGGTGACCAGGCAGTCCACGGACTTGGCGGTGGCCGCGGCGCAGCTGTCGGTGAGCGCCTGCCAGTTCGCAGGCGCCGTCGGCATCAGGTCGGTGCGGTAGTAGAGCAGCTGCGCGTTGGTGTTCTGCGGGGCCGCGTACAGCTTGTCGCGGTAGGTCGCGCTGGCGACGGTGGCGGGCAGCAGGCCGGAGGTCTGGATCGCCAGGTCACCCTCGAGCGGCTGCAGCCAGCCGTTGGCGGCGAACTCGGCGGTCCAGGTGACATCGAGCGCCATCACGTCGTAGTCGGAGTTGCCTGCCTGCAGCGACTGGACCAGCTTGTCGCGCTGGTCGTCGGCCTCGCCGGGGAGTTCCTTGAGCTCGACCTGCTCGTCCGGGTGCGTGGCGTTCCAGCTCGCGATGACCGGGGTGAGCTTGTCCGTGTCGTTCTTGCCCATCGCGAACGAGATCGGACCACGGCCGCCGGTGTTCTCAGCCGAGGCGTCGCCGGAGCCGGAGCCGCTGTCGCTCGAGCAACCGGTGATCGCGAGCAGCGATGCGGCAGTTGCCGCGACCGCCGCACGGCGGACCGCCTTCGTATTCAGAACCATGGAGTATCTCCCCGGTAGTCGGTGGATCGGATCGGTCGGTCCGGCGCAGCACGAATCGCGCGACGCCGATGCCCGTGTCGTTGCCTACTGTGGCACGGAACACCGCCGAACCGAGACATTACGTCGAACCTGAATCGGTCAGGAATCTAGTCGAGCCTGCGGCCGTCCGCAGCGGAGAACAAGTGCAGCTCGGAGGGGTCGACGTGCAGCCGAACCTGCTGGCCCTTCTGCGGCGGGTTGCGCCAGTCGGCGCGGGCGACCACCTCGTGCGGGGCGCCTGCGAGGGTGGTGCGGCCGTAGATGTACGCGTCCGAGCCGAGCTCCTCGACCACGTCCACCTCCATCGGGATGCCATGGTCGGAGAGCTCCAGGTGCTCGGGGCGGATGCCGAGCACCACCTCCGGCTCGTGCGCAAGGGCGAGGGCGCCGCGCGGCACCGGGATCACGGTGTCGCCGAACAGCACGCCGCCGTCCGTGACGGGCAGGGTGAACAGGTTCATCGAGGGCGAGCCCATGAAGCCGGCCACGAACATGTTGGCGGGCCGGGAATACAGCTCGCGCGGCGAGGCGCACTGCTGCAGCAGTCCGTCCTTGAGCACGGCGACCCGATCGCCCATCGTCATCGCCTCGACCTGATCGTGGGTGACGTAGACGGTGGTGGTGCCGAGCCTGCGCTGCAGCTGCGCGATCTGGGTGCGGGTCTGCACGCGCAGCTTCGCGTCCAGGTTGGACAGCGGCTCGTCCATGAGGAACACCTGCGGCTGGCGCACGATCGCGCGGCCCATCGCGACGCGCTGACGCTGGCCGCCGGAGAGCGCCTTCGGCTTGCGCTCGAGGTACTGCGAGAGGTCGAGGAGCTTCGCGGTCTCCTCCACCCGCTGGCGGATCTCCGCCTTCGGGGTGCCCGCCAGCTTCAGCGCGAAGCCCATGTTCTCGGCTACCGACATGTGCGGGTACAGCGCGTAGTTCTGGAACACCATCGCGATGTCCCGTTCCTTCGGCTCGGTGCCGGTGACGTCCTTGTTGCCGATCAGGATGCGTCCGGAGTCGACCTCCTCCAGTCCCGCGAGCATGCGCAGCGAGGTGGACTTGCCGCAGCCGGACGGGCCGACCAGGACGAGGAACTCGCCGTCCTCGATGTGCAGGTTCAGCTTGTCCACGGCCGGCGTGGTGGAGCCGGGGAACACGCAGCTGGTGGAGTCGTAGGTGACTGTCGCCATGGTGTCGATCGATCCCTTCACCGGCAGGAACGTGCCGGACGATCCGAGTTGAGGGTGGTGCGCGGCCAGTATCGCAGAGCAGCCCGATGAGTTCCGCCGTCGAGGCGGGTCTACCTGTTCACACGCCCTACGGGCCCGATGGCAGGAGATTGTGCGATGACCGGTGGTGACCTGACACAGGAGCAGATCCGCCCGATGATCGCGGCGGAGCGGATGGAGCTGGCGGAACTGCTGGCGGGGCTGCCCGAGGCGGCCTGGGACTCCCCGACGCTCTGCGAGGGCTGGCGGGTCCGCGAGGTCGTCTCGCACATGACCATGGCGTACCGGTATTCGATGCTGCAGGTGGTGTTCGGGATCGCCAAGGCGGGTGGCAACTTCAACCGGATGGCCGACCGGGCGGCAAGGAAGGACGCGGAGGAGCTGACCTCAGGGCAACTCGTGGCGTCGCTCCGCGAAAACGTTGACCATCCATGGAAGCCACCGGGTGGCGTCTACGAGGGGGCGTTGTCGCATGACGTGATCCACGGCCTCGACATCACCACCGGGCTCGGGCTCGACCGCACGGTGCCCGCTGACCGCGTACGCGTCGTCCTGGGCGACCTGTCGACCAAGAATCTGAAGTACTTCGGCACTGACCTGCACGGTGTCGAGCTGCGGGCAACCGACCTGGACTTCGCCATCGGATCGGGGAAGCCCGTCACCGGACACGCACAGGACATCCTCCTCGCCCTCTGCGGACGGAAGCTTCCACACGATCGGTGCGGGGCGAGCAGGCACCGCGGTTCACACAGCGGTCCAACGGGAAGGACTGATCATGACCGATGACACCGAACAGATCCGAGCCCTGATCGAACGCTGGGCCGTCGCGGTGCACGAGGGGGACCTGGGCGGTGTCCTCGCCGACCACAGCGAGGACATCGTCATGTTCGACGTGCCGCCGCCGTGCGAGGGCGTCCGCGGCCTCCCCGCCTACCGGGAGACCTGGCCACAGTTCTTCGAGTGGCATTCCAGGGGAGCGGTTTTCGAGATCGTCTCTCTCGACGTCACCGCCGGGGAGGACGTCGCGTTCGCGCACGCGCTGCTGCGGTGTGGACTACCGCAGGAACTCGCAGAACGCCCCCAGAACCGCCTGCGCGTGACGATGGGCCTGCGCCGCGAAAACGGCGGCTGGGTCATCGCCCACGAACACCACTCGTTCCCCGACTTCGACGCGGTGGAAGACGCCGGCAGCGCGTGACGGTCACGACGGCCTCTTCTCTACACATTTCGTACCGCTCGTCACGTTTCGGTCTCGCCGCTAACTCCTGGCCGCCCGGTGCCGATTGACTGTTGGCGGGTTCGGCCCGCAGACAGTCGGACCGCGTTCGCTGACCCAGGGGGAGATCGCAGAGCATGAACGACAGTCGGAAGATGCGTGGACGGATCGCGGTGTCGGTGGCGTGCCTCGGCACCCTGCTCGCCCTGCCTGGGCCCGCGCAGGCTGCGCCGGTACCGGTCGATGACATCACCGCGGTACACACCGCCCTGAGGTCGGCGGCGATGCCGATCAGCACCCGTACCGCCGAATCCATCGCGACGACGATCGAGCGCGCGGCGAGCGGCACGCCGCGCTACAACTACTTCCCGAGGTCGGTGCACCTGGTCGAGGGCCGGGCCCAGCCATTCCTGTACGACACGACTGCCGCGGGTTGCCTTCCGCCGGGCTTCGGCGAGGACAACGACTCGGTCGGCATCGCCCAGGCGATCGCGGGACCCGCGGTCGACACGAACCTGCCCGTCCCCGCCATCGCGCCCGGGCAGGTCAACGTGTTCTTCAGCGCGATGAACACCGCGATGTCCTCGCCCCGGCAGGCCGACCACCTCGAGGTCGCCTGGCTCAACCTGAACACCATGCAGTCGGGCCGGGCGCCGATGTTCCAGGAGCGCCCGGCCGACTACATCGTCACCCTGTCCAACACCCTCCAAACCGGTACGGGCACCGTCGTTTTCGTGGTCTTCGGCAGCGTCCTGGACAACACGAGCTGGGGCCTGCCGCCGTGCGACTTCGCGCCGGTGGTCGGGGTGGTGCGGGCCTGAGCCACCCGCCGTACCGATGTGTCAGAGGTGTTCGGAGAAGAATGCGGTGAGCTCGTCGACGGCAGGGTTCACGAATTCCGGGATGTCATAGAGGTCGATGTGGTTGGTGGTGGGCAGCCAGACGATCTTCTTCGGCTCGCCGGCCCTGTCGTACACGGCCTGAGCGCCCTCGGGACTGCAGAACTCATCGGTGGTGCCGTGCACCACCAGCAGCGGGGTGGGGGAGATCAGGTCGGCGGCGGCGAGGGTGTCGACCGTCATCGTCTGGTATCCCGACGCGACGGTGACGCTGTTCTCCCAGTGGGGGCTGTACGAGCGGTCCGTTCCGTAGTACTCGAACGGCTCCGCGCCCATCATCGCCGCCGGTCCGCCGTCGTCGGTCACCGCCTTCTGATAGACCGGCTCACCGCCCTCGGTCCACGCGCGATCCCAGATGTCCCGCAACGCTTCCCGGTAATCACCGCCGCGGTGCGCGAAACTGCCAGGGGCACCGGGGTACGCGCCCGCCACGCAGGCCAGCGCGGCCACCCGAGGGTCCTGGGCCGCGGCCTTGAGCGCGTACCCACCACCCAGGCACACGCCCGTCAGGCCGATCCGTCCGAACCCCAGTGCGCCCAGGTGACCGACGGCCGCGCGCAGGTCGGCCACCTTGCCCGCGGCGTCCTCGTGCCTGCGGATCACACCGCCGGACTCACCGTAGTTCCGATGGTCGAAGGCCAGCGTGGCGAATCCGGCGCGCGCGAGGGCATCGGCGTACGTTCCGACGACCTGCTCCTTCACCCCGGTGAACGGGCCTGTGAACGTCACCGCCCTTGTCGCTCCTGCCGGCACGCGCAGGACCCCCACCAGGCTGGTGCCGTCCTCCGCGCGAAACTCGACACGCTCCGTCTCCATCGTGACCTCCCCACAGTTCGCCGGCCGCCGGGTTCGGCGCCGTGCTGAATCATCGACGTCCGTTCCCGCCCGAGCATCGGTCTGCGGCAACGATCATCGCCCATGCCAACCTCATCGGAACCGGCACTCTTCCCGATGTCCGAATTGTCGCGCTGGACCGGAGTGCCGTTGCCGCCCATGAGGTGTGGCCCTAAACTTCGTCGCCGTACCAGTCGGCGATGGGGGAGACCGCGTGGACCAGCCTGCACTCGACGGCGCCGATTCGGTGGCCGACGCTCCGATCGAATCCCCACCCGAGCAGCGGGTCGCGTGGGCCGAGCTGTTCTTCGACCTGATCTGGGTCTTCGCGGTCACCCAGATCGCCACGACGCTGGCCGGCGCACACGACATCGGCGAGGCGGCCCGTTTGCTGCTGCTGTTCATGCCGCTGTGGTGGGGGTGGGTGGGCACGACGCTGCTCGCGAACCGGGCGGGCGTCCTCGTGGATCAGGCGCTGGGCAGGGTGGCGCTCTTCAGCGTCGCCGGCTGTGGGCTCCTGATGTCGGTGGCCGTTGGTGAGGCGTTCGGCGACCGTGCACTGGTCTTCGCCGCCGGGTATGTCGTGCTCCGCCTTCTGTTGTGGGCCATTTCCTGCCGACTTCCCGGCGGGTCCGCCCGACTCCGGTTGGAGCCGTTCGCCGTGTCGGCGTTCGTCGCCGCGCCGCTGTTCCTACTGGGCGCCTTCCTCGAGGGGCCGTGGCGGATCGCCGCGTGGACCGCGGCCGCGCTGATCGAGCTGATCGCCCCGCGGGTGCTGCCCGCGGGCCTGAGCCACGTCCGCATCGAGACCGCGCACCTGCCGGAGCGGTTCGGGCTGTTCCTAATCATCGCGCTGGGCGAGACGGTGGTCGCGGTCGGCGGCCAGGCCGCCGGGATCGACCTCGACGGGCCCACCTACGCCGCCTTCGCGCTCGCGTTCCTCATCATCGTCCTGTTGTGGTGGACGTACTTCCACTACGGCGCCCCCGCCGCCCGCCACAGCCTGGAGCACAGTCCCGAGCAGGCTCGCATCGTCACCGATGTCTTCAGCTACGCGCACCTCATCTACGTCACCGGGATCATCATGATCGCGGTGGGCCTGAAGAAGCTGCTCGCCTATCCGCTGTCCGTGCCGCACTCGCTGCCCGAGCTGCTGCTCGCCCCCGGCGTGGCGCTGTACCTGTTCGGGTTCTGCTATGCCAGGTGGCGGATGTTCGGCGCGGCCACCGTGCAGCGGGCTGCCGCGGCCGCAGCCTGCTGCGCGATCGCGGTGGCGGCGCCGCTGCTCCCCGCCCTCGCGACCGCGACGCTGGTCCTCGCGGTCCTGCTCGCGCTGAACGGATACGAGGCCTGGATCGTCACCACCCACCGGCCGCTCCCGCTGCTTCGCCTGCCACGGATCGTGCGGCGCGAAACCTGGCGCTGACGCGGCGCCTAGGGTGTGCTCGTGAGCGAAAAGTACCGAGAGATCAACAAGGCGAACTGGGACGAACGCGCACCCGCGCACGCCGTCTCGTCGGACTATGCGGTGGAGCGATTCGTCAGTGATCCCGAATTCGTCAGCGCGGTAGTCGAGTTCGACCGTCCGATGCTCGGCGACATCTCGGGGCTGACGGGAGTGCATCTGCAGTGCCACATCGGCACCGACACGGTGTCGCTGGCCCGGCTCGGAGCGCGGATGACCGGGCTGGACTTTTCCGGGGCCTCGCTGGCGGAGGCCCGCAAGCTGGTCGCCCGCACCGCGGACCCGGTCGATTTCGTGGAGGCGGACGTATACGACGCCGTGACGATCCTCGGTCCGGCGTCGCAGGATCTGGTGTTCACCGGAATCGGGGCGCTGTGCTGGCTGCCGAGCATCGAGCGGTGGGCCGAGACGGTTGCGGGGCTCCTCCGACCGGGCGGCCGGCTGTTCCTGCGCGAGGCCCATCCCGTGCTGTGGGCGCTCGACGACGCCCGCTCGGATGTGCTCGCCCTGCGGTACCCCTACTTCGAGCAGGTCGAACCGCTGGTGTGGACGGACGAGGAGACGTACGTCGAGACGGAGATCCGGCTCCAGGCGAACACAACGCACGAGTGGAACCACGGCCTCGGCGAGATCGTGACCGCGCTTCTCCGGGCAGGCATGGAGATCACCGCGCTCACCGAGCACGACAGCGTTCCCTGGAATGCCCTGCCCGACGCGATGGTGTGTGACGAGCGCGGGGAGTGGCGGCTCGCCGAGAACCCCGAGCGGCTCCCCGCGTCGTACACACTCTGTGCGGTCAGAGGGCGCTGATCTCCCAACCCTGCAGAGGACTGCGGGGCCGGCCCCTCACGGACTACGGTGGGATCCGGCCTTCCTCGACGAGTCAAGGAGTGCAGATGACCCACGGATTTCGCATCGGCGTCCAGCTCCAGCCGCAACACGCGCCCGACTACGGCCTGATCCGCGACGCGGTGCTGCGGTCCGAGGACGCGGGCGTCGACATCGTCTTCACCTGGGACCACTTCTATCCGCTCTACGGCGACCCCGACGGCGCCCACTTCGAGTGCTGGACGATGCTCGCCGCCTTTGCGGAGCAGACCGAGCGGGTGGAGATCGGCGCGCTGGTCAGCGGCGGCGGCTACCGGAACCCGGACCTGCTCGCGGACATGGCCCGCACGGTCGATCACATCAGCGGCGGGCGGCTCATCCTCGGCATCGGGGCGGGCTGGTTCGAGAGGGACTACGACGAGTACGGCTACGAGTTCGGCACCGCGGGGCATCGACTGAAGCTGCTCGGCGAGAACCTGTCGCGGATCTCTGCGCGGCTGGACAGGCTCAACCCGGCGCCGACCCGACACATCCCGATCCTCATCGGCGGCGGCGGCGAACGCAAGACGTTGCGCCTGGTCGCCGAGCACGCCGACGTGTGGCACAGCTTCGCCGACCTCGACGCGCTGCGGCACAAGTCGCAGGTGCTGGCCGAGCACTGCGCGGCCGTCGGCCGCGAACCCGCGCGGATCGAGCGGTCGGTCGCCTGGCCCGGACCGGAGGCCGCGCAGGACTTCCTCGACGCGGGCGTGACCCTGTTCACCGTCGGCACCGGCGGGCCCGACTACGACCTGTCCACGGTCCTGGAGGCGCTGCGCTGGCGTGCCGACCGGCTGCCCGAGCCGATCGAGGGCCTGGCCTGACCGGCCTTCACCGAACCGAAACGGTTCCCGGGTCCCGGCCCCCGGCGCCGCTAGGCTCCTCTGCATGGTTCGTCCACATGTCGTGAAGAGTCGGGTGCTCATCGCCCTGCTGGCGCTGCTCGCGTTGACGCTGACCGGGTGCGGTGGTGGCGGCGACTCGGCCACCTCGGCCACCGACCTGTGCGCCCCGCCCGGCGTCGGCAGCGCCTCCGCCGCACCCACCAACCTGGACGCGGCCGCCGCCACGGCCGCGGAGGATCGGTACACCACTCCGAGCACCAAGCCGCTGGATCAGATCGACATCGGCGCGCTCGGCCTGGCCACGCCGGGCAAGCTCAGCGTCGGCACCCTGTCCGACGCCCCGCCGAGCATCTGCGTCGATTCCTCGGGCACGTTCACCGGCTACGACAACGAGCTGCTCAAGGCCGTCGCCGCCAAGCTCGGCCTGGAGATCGAGTTCTCCGGTACCGAGTTCGCCGGGCTGCTCTCGCAGGTCGCGACGAACCGCTTCGACGTCGGGTCGTCCTCGATCACCACCACCGACGAGCGGCGCAAGACGGTCGGCTTCACCAACGGCTACGACTTCGGCTACTTCTCGCTTGTGGTGCCGAACGGCAGCCCCATCCACGGATTCTCCGACCTGAACGCGGGCACCCGGATCGGCGTCGTGCAGGGCACCGTCCAGGACGACTACGTCGTGAACACCCTGAACCTCGACCCGGTGAAGTTCCCCGACTACAACACCGCGTACGCGAACCTCAAGACCGGTCAGATCGACGCCTGGGTGGCCCCGTCCCAGCAGGCCGAGGGCGCGATCAAGCCCGGTGACCCCACCTCGATCGTGCAGAACACCTTCAGCCTCAACAACTTCGTCGGCTGGGCCGTCAACAAGGACAACCAGCCCCTGATCGATGCGCTGAACTCCGGGCTGGACGCGGTGATCGCCGACGGCACCTGGGCGTCGCTGTACTCGGACTGGGTGCCGCGCGAGCTGCCCGAGGGCTGGAAGCCGGGCAGCAAGGCGGCGCCCGCGCCGGAGCTGCCGGACTTCGCGGCGCTCGCCAAGCCGGAGGCGGCGGGATCCGAGCAGTCGCAGACCGCCCAGCAGTCGACGCTCACCCAGCTCGGCGCCACCTTCTTCGACTGGGACCTGTACCGCAAGGCCATCCCGGACCTACTCAAGACCGGCCTGCCGAACACGGTGATCCTCGCCGTCACCTCGGGGGTGATCGGCACCGTGGCGGGCATGCTGCTCGCGGTCGCGGGCATCTCGCGCACCCGCTGGCTGCGCTGGCCCGCCCGGGTCTACACCGATGTCTTCCGCGGGCTGCCCGCGGTGGTCATCATCCTGATCATCGGCCTTGGCGTCGGACCGGTGGTCAAGGGCCTGACCGGTAACAACCCGTACTGGCTCGGCGCCGCCGCGCTGGCCCTGCTGGCCGCCGCCTACATCGGCGAGATCTTCCGTTCCGGCATCCAGAGCGTGGAGCCGGGGCAGCTGGAGGCGGCCCGCGCGATCGGCTTCAGCTACCGCCGGGCGATGACACTGGTGGTGATCCCGCAGGGCGTCCGCCGGGTGCTGCCCGCGCTGATGAACCAGTTCATCTCGTTGATCAAGGACTCCTCACTGATCTACTTCCTCGGCCTGCTGGCGACCCAGCGGGAACTCTTCGCCGTCGGACGCGACCTCAACGCGCAGACCGGCAACCTGTCGCCGCTGGTGGCCGCCGGCCTGTTCTACCTGGCACTGACGATCCCGCTCACCCACCTGGTGAACTACATCGACCGGCGCCTGCGGACCGGCAGGGCCGACACCTCCGGCACACTCGACCCGCTCGAACAAGCCATCGTCGTGGAAAGGGGATAGCCCGTGACCACCGCGACCAAATCGGTCTCGCTGACCGGCACCGACCTGCACTTGTCCTTCGGCACGAACAAGGTGCTTCGCGGCGTCGACATCCACGTCGACGCAGGCAAGACCACCTCGGTCATCGGCCCGTCCGGCTCCGGCAAGTCGACCCTGCTGCGGGTGCTCAACCGCCTGCACGAGCCCGAACGGGGCGACATCCTGCTCGACGGCCGGTCGGTGCTCGGCGACAACCCGGACACCCTGCGGCAGCGGATCGGCATGGTGTTCCAGCACTTCAACCTGTTCCCGCACCGCACCGTGATCGACAACATCGCGCTCGGCCCGCGCAAGCTGCGTGGGCTCTCCAAGGAGCAGGCGCGGGCGGTTGCCCTCGAGCAGCTCGAGCTGGTGGGGCTGGCACAGAAAGCGGAGTCACGGCCGGGCAACCTGTCCGGCGGCCAGCAGCAGCGGGTCGCGATCGCCCGGGCCCTGGCGATGAAGCCGGAGATCATGTTCTTCGACGAGGCCACCTCCGCGCTCGACCCCGAGCTCGTCAAGGGGGTGCTGGCGCTGATGAGCGACCTCGCGTCCGGCGGCATGTCGATGGTCGTCGTCACGCACGAGATGGGTTTCGCCCGTTCGGTTTCCGACACCGTGCTGTTCATGGACCGCGGGGTGGTGGTGGAGACCGGCAAGCCGGAGGCGCTCTTCGACGACCCGCAGACCGAACGGCTGCAGGCCTTCCTCTCCCAGGTGTTGTAGCGGCTGCGCCGCCTGTGCGCGAGTCTCCCCCCCATCGGGTTGAGACTCGCGCACGGTTGGCGTGGCGCTACGCGTTCGCCGGCTCCGCCGCCTTGGCGGCCCGGTTCGCGGCCATCTCCTCGTCCCAGTGCTTCCCGGACCGGGTGGTGTCGATCTCGAACTCGAACCGGGTGACCATGTCCGGGGTGATGTCCTCGACGTCGACGTAGAACTGGCTGTACCAACGCCGCAGCTGGTATACCGGGCCGTCCTCCTCGCACAGCAGCGGGTTGTCGATCTTCGCCTTGTTCTTCCAGACCACGATGTCCTGCTCGAACGTCGCCATCGTCCCGTCGCCGAAGCCCTTGGCCATCTCGTCGGCCTGCTCGGTGGACATCCCGGCCATCTTCTTGACCATGATCCCGTATTGCAGCACAAACGAATTCGACGTCACGGGGTAGTGACAGTTGATCAGCACGGCCTCGAGCGGCTCGTGCGCACCGATGTCGGCGTGGAACCTGTCGATCATGTAGGACGGGCCGTGGTACGACGCGTCGGACTGGGTGATGCTGTCCTCGCCGAAGTCGACGTCCACGTTCACGTCGGTACGCGGGGTGAAGCTCATGTACTGCGAGGCGACGTGACCCTCGAAGACGTTCTTGAACGAACGCGGCACATTGAAGTGCACGTAGAAGAAGTGCGCCATGTCCACGACGTTGTCCACGAGCTCACGGCAGTGCGAGCCCTCGATGAGCACCGAATTCCAGGTCCAGTCGGTCCACTCGTCGCTGCCCACCCCGTCGATCGCGGGAATCGTCACGTCGGCAGGCGGCGGGTTGCCCTGCGGGTCGTGCCACACAAACAGTTGCGCATTGCGCTCGAGCGCGAGCCAGCCGCGGGTGCGGGCGAGCGGCGGGACGCGGCGGGCGTAAGGGATGCCGGTGCACTTGCCGTCGCCGCCCCAGCGCCAGTCGTGGAAGGGGCAGGCGATCGAGTCACCCTTGACCGAGCCCTGACTCAGGTCCCCGCCCATGTGCCTGCAGTAGGCGTCGAGCACCATGAGCTCGCCCTTGCTGTCCGCGAAGACGACCAACTTGGTGCCGAAGACCTCAACCGAGTGCGGCTTCCCGTCGCGGAAATCCCGCGCCAGTCCCAGGCAGTGCCACCCGCGGGCGAACCGGGTCGGGGCCGCGACGGCCTCGATCTGTCGGACATCGCCGCCGGCGATGGTGGAGTTCAGCGTCATTGATGTTCCTCCGGGGTTGAGTTCGCTTCGATCCGAACGATGCTCGGCCCCCCATGACCAGGCGACAAGGACGTTTCCCGCTGGGCGGCAAGGACACTGGACTTAGGGTCGCCTCATTGTCCGGTCGTTCACTTTGCCGTTCCTTTGCCCTTGCTTACTGCTTCTACGGTCACCCGAGTTGAACCTTCGACCAGGAGAACCACGTGAAGCTGAAGCCCCTCGCGCTGTTTGTCAATCACGACGGCAAATCATCGCGGGCATCGATCACCTGCCAGTACAAGTGCGGCAATGCCTGCTCGCACGAGGTGCCGAACACCTCCGGCGGTGAGTACTTCGGCGACATCGTGCGCGCCGCGATGTCGCGGCGCGGGCTGCTCAAGTCCGGCGCCGTCGCGGTGCTCGCGGTCGGTGCGGGCGGTGCCCTGGTCGCGTGCTCCGACGACTCCGGCAGCGGCTCGGCCGGTGGCTCCACGACGGCGGCGGGCGGCGGCGAGACCCCGGCCGGCACCGCGTTCACCGCGGTCGCGCCGAACACCGAGGACGCCGTCGTGGTCCCCGAGGGCTACGAGCAGGCCGTCGTGATCCGATGGGGCGACCCGGTGCTGCCCGGCGCGCCCGCGTTCGACTTCGCCAACCAGACGCCGCAGGCGCAGGAGATGCAGTTCGGCTTCAACAACGACTTCGCCGGCCTGCTCCCCGTCGAGGGCCAGCCGAACACCTACCTGTTGGTGGTCAACCACGAGTACACCACCGAGCCCTTCATGTTCACCGGCTACGACCCCGCAAATCCCACCCTTCAGCAGTTCCAGACCGCGATCGCCGCGCACGGCCTGTCCGTCGTTCAGGTCAAGGGCGAGCCCGGAACAGGCAGGCTCACACCGGAATTCGGTCCGAACAACCGCCGCATCACCGCGAACTCGGAGTTCCTGGTGACCGGCCCCGCCGCGGGCAGCGACCTCCTCAAGACCGCCGCCGACCCGACCGGCACCCGGGTGACCGGGACGCTCAACAACTGCTCCGGCGGCGTCACGCCCTGGGGCACGGTGCTCTCCGGCGAGGAGAACTTCAACCAGTACTTCGCGAACGCCGATCAGGTGACCGACCCGACCGTCGCCGCCAGGCTGAAGCGATACGGCATCGAGGGCGGGGCGAGCGAGCGGAAGTGGGAGCGCTTCGATCGCCGCTTCGACCTCGTGCAGGAGCCGAACGAGGCGAACCGCTTCGGTTACGTCGTCGAGGTGAACCCGTGGGATCCGGCGTCCACCCCGATCAAGCACACCGCGCTGGGCCGGTTCAAGCACGAGTCCGCGACCATCTATGTCACCGACGACGGCACCGTGGTCGCCTACAGCGGCGACGACGAGCGGTTCGACTACATGTACAAGTTCGTGTCCGCGCGAAAGATGATGCCCGGCAACGGACAGTCGAGCATGCGGCACAACCTGACCATCCTCGACGCGGGGACGCTGTACGTCGCCAAGCTGACCGGCGACGAGCCGGACCAGATCGACGGCTCCGGCAAGCTGCCGTCCTCCGGACGCTTCGCGGGCAAGGGCCAGTGGATCCCGCTGCTGCGCACCGGCGAGGACGGCAAGGCCGAGTCCCTGGTCGACGGGATGAGCCCGGAGGAGGTCGCGGTGTTCACCCGGCTCGCGGGCGACAAGGTGGGCGCCACCAAGATGGACCGTCCCGAGGACTTCGAGCCGAACCCGAAGACCGGCAAGGTGTACGTCGCGCTGACCAACAACACCAAGCGCGGCGAGGAGGGCAAGCCCGCCACCGACGAGCCGAACCCCCGCAACAACAACAAGAACGGGCAGGTCCTCGAGATCGAGGACGAGCACGCAGGCACCGGTTTCACGTGGAACCTGCTGCTCGTCTGCGGTGACCCCGCGGCCGCCGACACCTACTTCGGCGGGTTCGACAAGACGCAGGTCAGCCCGATCTCCTGCCCGGACAACCTGGCGTTCGACCCGCACGGCAACCTGTGGATCTCCACCGACGGCAACGCGCTGAAGTCGAACGACGGCCTGTTCAGCGTGGTGCTCGACGGCGACCGGCGCGGCGAGACCAAGCAGTTCCTCACCGTCCCGAAGGGCGCCGAGACCTGCGGGCCGATCGTCGGCGAGTCCCGCGTGATGGTCTGCGTGCAGCACCCGGGCGAGCTCGACGGGGCCAGCGCCGACAAGCCGGCCTCGCACTGGCCGGACGGCGGCACCAGCCAGCCCCGGCCGTCGGTCGTCGCGGCCTGGAAGTCGGGCGGCGGACGGGTCGGCGTCTGACCCTCGCGAACCCTGGGCGCCCTCCGGTTTTCCGGAGGGCGCCCTTTCGTGTCCGGGGTGGGGCAGGCTGTACCTCAGATCCGGTAGTCAGGGGGATCGTCGCACCCGTCGCGCGTCAATAGCGTCGGTGCCGAGAGTTATCGGGCGACAATCGAGG
Source organism: Rhodococcus sp. NPDC055112 (assembly GCF_053607505.1). Taxonomy (NCBI): domain Bacteria; kingdom Bacillati; phylum Actinomycetota; class Actinomycetes; order Mycobacteriales; family Nocardiaceae; genus Rhodococcus; species Rhodococcus sp. NPDC055112. The sequence goes on along the minus strand of NZ_JBSGTR010000001.1, from coordinate 43,485 downwards.
AGAACCCCAGCATGAGAAGCAGACCCGTAGCCTCCGGGCTCGCCGCCGCGGCCACCGCCCTGCTCGTCGGCGCGGCGCCTGCGGCTGCGCAGCCGCAGGCACCCACCACCGCCACCGGCGCGGCGGTGCAGCAGGCGATGGACCGCATACTCGCGAACGGCGCGGTCGGCGTGCAGGTCCGGACGACGTGGGACGGACGGACCGCGACCGCCACCGCCGGTTCGAGTGTGCTCGGCACGCCGTGGGCGGTTCCCGAGGACGGCCGGTTCCGGATCGGCAGCGTGACCAAGATGTTCGTCGCCACCGTGCTGCTGCAGCTGGTGGAGGAGGAACGGGTCGAGCTGGACGCGCCGGTGACGCGGTACCTGCCCGGACTGTTGCCCGACGGCGACACCATCACCGTCCGGATGCTGTTGCAGCACACCAGCGGGCTGTACAACTACACCGATTCCCTCCCGCTGGACGACGGCGAGTTCCTCGGCATCCGGTTCCGGCCCTACACCCCGCAGGAGCTGGTGGACCTGGCGACGAGCAAGCCTCTGGACTACGCGCCTGGCACCGACTGGGCCTACTCCAACACCAACTACATCGTGCTTGGCATGCTGATCGAGAAGGTGACAGGGCGATCCTGGGACACCGAGGTCGCCGCTCGGATCACCACACCGCTCGGGATGCTCGCGACCAGCGCCCCGCGCGGCAGCGTGTTCATCCCCGGACCGCATGCCCGTGGCTACCACCCGGCCGCGGGGGTGCCCCTGGACACCACCGAACTCGACCCGAGCTGGGGCGGCGCCGCAGGCGAGATGATCTCCACCACCTCCGACCTGGACCTCTTCCTGACCACGCTGGTCGACGGCCGTCTCCTGCGGCCCGCCCAGCTCGCCGAGCTGACCTCGGCCCGGTCCATCCCCGACGGGCACGGGTACGGGTTGGGCGCGCTGTCCAGGAACACCCCTTGTGGAAAGACCGCGTGGGGTCACAGCGGAGGCATCCCCGGCTACACCACCCTCGCCTTCACCACCCTCGACGGCAGCAGGCGGATGGAGGCGTCGGTGACCAACGGCCTCGGCCCCGATTCCGAGGACGCCGTGTACGGAATCGTGGACGCGGCAATCTGCGGCTGACCGTCCCCCGGTTCAGCGGGCGCGGACCTCAGGAACCGAACGGGTTGGCGGAGCTGCCGAAGTCGCCGAGGCCCCCGCCGTAGATGTTGAGGTCGACGTTGCCGTTCACGCCGGGGATCCGCCCCGTGCTGGTGTACTGCCAGAACGTCCAGTTCCGCCAGCCGCCGGGCAGCGGGCCGGGCGCGTCCTTGCCGTTGTAGTCGGCGATCCAGAGCGGGTAGTGGGAGAACTCCGCGGTGTTCGCCATCGCGGTGCGCCAGAAGTTCGGGTACGTGTAGATGATCGGCTGCTTGCCGGTGAGCGCCTGGACGGAGTTGAGGTAGCGGCGCGTCCAGTCGATCACCGCGGCGGGCGGCAGGCCCTTGGAGTCCTCGATGTCGAGCACCGGCGGCAGTCCGTCGCCCCCGATCACCGGGAACGACGTCGACGCGAAGAAGGCAGCCTGCGCCTCGGGCGACTGCCGGACGTCGGCGTAGTGGTAGGCGCCGCGGGACATCCCGGCCGCACGCATGCCGATCCCGTCCTGCACGAAGAACGGGTTGACGTACGAGAGTCCCTCGGTGGCCTTGACCATCGCGAACTCGTGGCCGGAGGCGCGGACGGCGAACCAGTCGATGCCCGACCCGCCTGGGTGTTGCCACGAGGCGACGTCGGGACCGTTGTACGGTTCGGCGCTCGCGGTCCCCGGCACGGTGAAGGCCAGGGCACCGGCCAGCAGTACCGGCACCAGGCGGGTGACGGCTCGGACACGCTTACGACTCGACGACGTCATTGCCCGAGACTAAACCGATATTTCGGGCACGACCACGGAAATCTGGATGAATTTTTGGCGTCAGCTCCCGCGAGTCACCCGCACTTCGACATCACGGTCTCGGCATAGCCCCTCAGAGCTGCGACCTTCGCATCCAGCGGCTCCGTGTCCTGCGCGACGCTGTAAGGGTCGCGGAAGCCGACGATCACGTCGGTCACGCCCTTGTCCTCGAGTCGCCTGATCCCGTCCACCGTGTAGGCCTGCGGCGAGATCACGTGGATCTCGAACGGGCTGTTCTCCGTGCCCTCCGCCCGGCGCATCCGCTGCAGCTTCGCGAGCAGGACGTCGAGTTCCTCGTCACCGCCGCCAGCGTGCATCCACCCGTCGCCCCTGACCACCGCACGCCGGAGCGCGGCGTCGCTGTGCCCGCCGACGAGGATCGGGATGGGCTCGCTCGGCACCGGGCTCAGCTTGATAGCGGGCAGGTCGAAGATCTCGCCGTGGTACTCGAAGTAGTCACCGCTCACCAGACCGCGAAGGATGTCGATCGCCTCGTTCGTCCGCTTGCCGCGCCGCTCCCATGGCACGCCCAGCACCTCGAAATCGTCCGGCCACGGGCTCAGTCCGATGCCCAGGCTGAGCCGGTTGTTGATCATGTAGGCCACCGAGGTGGCCTGCTTGGCGACGAGGACCGGGGGACGGATCGGCAGCTTCAGCACGAAGGTGGTGAACCGCAGCGTGGTCGTCGCCATCCCGAGCGCGGTGGCGAGCACGAACGCCTCGACGAACGCCTTGTTCTCGAGGAACTCCCGGCTTCCGTCGGGCGTGTAGGGGTAGACCGAATCGGACTCCTTCGGATAGCAGAGGCTGTCCGCGATCGACATCCCGTGATAGCCGGCCTCCTCCGCCGCCTGCGCGAGCGGCACATAGAAGGCGGGGTCGGTCATGGCCTCGGCATAGGTGAATCGCACAGCCCTGCTCCTTCGGTCCGGTGTGGTCTACGTCATACCTGACCCGACGCACCCGGGGTACCGGATCCCGACCTCCCGCCCAGCGAGACGAAATCGGCGAGTGGGCTCAGCCCAGCCAGTCCAGCACCGCGGCCGCGGTCCAGGACTGCTGCATGCTCCCCAGCGGCGCGCCGGTGAACGGCTCGTAGTACTCGGCGAAGCTGCCGTCGGCGGCCTGCCGCAGGCCCTCCGCCCGCAGGTGCCTGGCCCGCTCGGCCCACCCACGGCGGGCGAACGCCCAGGAGAAGAGCCAGGTCATCACCGGCCACACCGGGCCGCGCCAGTACTCGCGCGGCCGGAAGTCGCCCGAGACCGGCGAGGTCGACGGCGGCACCGCGTACCGGAGATCCGGGTGACCGCAGAACCGCGGTCCCTCGAAGATCCGCACCAGAGCGCGCTCGGCATCGCGGTCCAGCCCGCCGCACAGCAGCGGGGCGAACATCGCGAGCGTCTCGGTGGGGATCCACCGCCCCGACCGCAGGTCGAAATCCCGGGCGGCGCCCGAACGCGGGTCCGTGGTCGCGATGGTGCCCCGCTGGAACTTCTCGGCCCAGTACCGCAGGTCCCTGACGTCGGACTTCGGCGCCGAATGCTCCTCGCCGATGGTGGCGAGGACGTCGCAGGCGAGCGAGAACACGGCGCTCACGAACACGTCCTCGACGGCGAAGCTCATCGTGGACGCCAGCTCCGCATCGTCGTAGCGCGCCAGCTTCATCTCCTCGAGCAGCCACAGGTAGCGGTCGTACTCGGCGTTCGACGGCCGCTGCGTTGGGTCGGAGATGATCGCGGTGTCCTCACGCAGGTACGGCGGCACCGGCCCAGGAATCACGTTGGCGTACGCGGCATCCCAGCGCGGCGAGTTGTCCATCCCGGACTCCCAGCCGTGGTACAGGCTGATCCGTCCGTTGTCCTTCGGGTCACGGGCGGTCGCGAGCCACCGGTGCCAGCGCACCAGATCGCCCCAGCGCCGGTCGAGGAACTCCTCGGCCACCGCCCGAGTGCTGCGGCCGTGCCTCCGGGAGTGGTCGAGGATCCGCTGGACGGCGATCGCGTGCACCGGTGGCTGCGTGATGCCGGAGGTCTGCGGGACGACGGGGGCCGTCGCCGCCAGGTCGCCGCAGGCCCAGCGCGCGGGTCCGGGGAAGTACCCGTCGACCCCGTTCGCGAACACGATGTGCGGGATCATCCCGTTGCCCCACTGTGCCGACAGCAGCGTGTCCAGCTCGACAACGGCCCGCTCCACGCTCAGCGGCGCCAGCCCGACCGCGACGAACGCCGCGTCCCAGCTCCACATGTGCGGGTACAGCCGCGGCGCCGCACTGGTCATGGTGCCCAGGTCGTTGCCGCGCAGCAGGTACGCGGCCCGGGCCGCGAGCTGGGTCGGGATGAATCCGGGATCGGCGGCCATCGTCCTAGTTTGCGTCCGCCGCGGCGATTGCGCCCGTCGGGGTGACCTCTCGTGCCTTCCTTGGTGAGAAATGCCCACACCCGGGGGTCCGTCGCACCACCCCAAGGGGTCGTAGTCACCGGGGCCGCGGCCAACAAGTGTTGAGGACGTTCCCAGCGCACCCCGAACTCGTCATTCGACCGCATCGTGCACCCCGAGGAAAGAGCCCCCGTGTATCCCGATTTCGTTTCACATGTCCGCGCCAAGGCCGACATTCACGGCGACACCCGTTCCTACGCCTACCACCGCGAGGTCGGGCTCGAACTGGTCGAGGAGGTTCTCAGCTTTCGCGAGATCGACCGCAGGGCCAGGGCCATGGCCGCCTGGCTGTCGCAGCGTCCGGAGGCCAACCGACCGGTCCTACTGCTGTACCTGGACAGCATCGATTTCCTGCCCGCCTTTCTCGGCTGCCTGTACGCGGGAGTCATCGCCGTGCCCGCCCCGCTGCCACACGACCAGCAGAGCACGCAGCGGGTCGCCGGGATGCTCGACGACGCCGACATCGGCCTCGTCCTCACCACCTCCGCCTACGCGGAGCTCCTGACCGCGTGGATCGCCGACAACGGGCACGCCGAGGCGGTGTCCTGCGTGTGCACCGACGGCGACGACCTGGGCGACGCCGAAGCATGGCGGATGCCAGAACTCGACGGAGACACGGTGGCCTTCCTGCAGTACACGTCCGGTTCGACGAGCGAACCCAAGGGCGTCATGGTGACCCACGGCAACCTGCTGCACAACGAGGCGACCATCGCAGAAACTGTCGGATTCGACGGTGCCTCGACCGGGGTCAGTTGGCTTCCGCACTTCCACGACATGGGCCTGATCTCGATGCTGCTGCCCCTCTATGCCGGGGCCGACGCCGCGCTGATGTCCCCACTGGCCTTCCTCAAGCGCCCGGTCCGCTGGCTGGAGTTGATAGACCGCTACCGCGCCGAGTTCACCGTCGCGCCGAACTTCGCATACGAGCTGGTCGCCCGGCGCGCGACCGACGAGCAGTTGGCCCGCCTCGACCTGTCCTCGCTCCGGGTTGCCCTCAACGGTGCGGAGCCGATCCGATCCCGCACCCTCGACGCCGTGATCGAACGGCTCGGGACCGCGGGCTTCCCGCCGAACGCGTTCGTCACCGGATACGGCATGGCCGAGGTGACGCTGCTCGCGACCGCGAGCCGGGCAGGCGAACCGCCGTTCCGCATCGACGTCGACGCGGCGGCCCTGGAGCGCAACGTGGCCGTACTGACCGCCGACGACGCCGGCGTCCGGCTGGTCAGCAGCGGACCCCCGCGGGATCTCGACATCCGCATCGTGGACCCAAACACCGGAATAGCGCTGCCGGACAATCGAGTCGGCGAGATCTGGGTTCGGGGAGCGAGCGTCACCGCCGGCTACTGGAACCGCCCGGACGAGACCGAGGCGAAGTTCGGCGCCGAGCTGGCGGGGGAGGGGGCGTACCTGCGCACCGGGGACCTCGGCCTGCGCCACCAGTGCCACATCTTCGTCACCGGCCGGCTGAAGGATCTCCTGATCATCAACGGGCGCAACCTGTACCCGCAGGACATCGAGGAGGTCGTCCGCGACGTGCATCCCGCTCTCGCGGGGTCCGCCGGGGTGGCGCTCTCGATCGACGCCGGTCGGCAGGAGCGACTACTGGTGATCCAGGAGGTCAAGCAGACGCTGCTCGACGGCATGACGCTCGCCGAGGTCACGTCGCTGATCAAGGTCGCGGTGTCCCGACACTTCGACGTGCCCGCCCCCGACGTGGTCCTGGTCGGCCGCCGCGGAGTGCACCGCACCACCAGCGGCAAGGTTCAGCGCCGCGCGATGCGCACGTCGTTCCTGGAGAACCGGGTCCACGCGCTGCTCCACGAGGACATCGCCCCGACCGTGCAACGCCTGCGCGCCGCCGCGTAATCGCGGCCGACCAACCCGAATCACGAGGAATACTCCCATGTTCAAAACGATCCCCACCCCCGCCGCCGACGCTCTCACGCCGATCACGCACTGGCTGGTCGAGCGGGTCGCCTGCTACCTCGACGTACCCGCCCCGGACATCGATCCGACGACCCCACTCGCCGAGATCGGGATCGATTCGGTGTCCGCGCTGAGCCTGTGCGGCGAGGTCGAGGAGAAGTGGCGGATCCCCGTGGACGCCACCCTGGTCTTCGACTACCCCACCATCACGGCGATCGCCGGGTACCTCGCGGGCGAACTCGAACCGGAGGCGGCGGCATCATGAGCGACATCGCGATCGTCGGACTCGACTGCCGATTCCCGCAGGCCCCGAACGCGGAAGCGTTGTGGGCGTTGCTGATGGACGGTGGCGACGGCATCACCGAGGTCCCCGCGCAGCGGTGGCGCGCCGACGACTTCTACGACCCGAAGGGCCGCCCCGGCACGGTCAACAACCGTAGCGGCGGCTTCCTGGCCGACGCCGACGCCTTCGACCCCGAGTTCTTCGGCATCGCCCCGCGAGAGGCCGAGGCCATGGATCCGCAGCAGCGACTGATGCTCCAGGCCGCCTGGCGTGCGCTCGAGGACGCCACGCTCGATCCGCGCGCCCAGGCCGGTTCGAACACCGGCGTGTACGTCGGTGTGATGGCGAACGAATGGGCGAACCTGCACCTGAGCGACTACGCGAAGATCACACCCCAACTCGGTTCCGGCAACGGATATTTCATGACCGCGAACCGGATCTCCTACCAACTGGACCTCCGGGGACCGAGCGTGTCGGTCGACACCGCCTGCTCGTCCTCGCTCGTCGCCGTCCACATGGCCTGCGCGGCGCTCCGGGCAGGCGAGTGCGATCAGGCCCTCGCGGGCGGGGTCAACATCATCCTCACGCCCACCCTCAACATCTTCTACGCCCAGGCCGGACTCTCCGCACCCGACGGGCGCTGCAAGCCCTTCAGCGAGAACGCCGACGGCATCGGCCGCGGCGAAGGGGTCGCCGTGCTCGCGCTGCGCCGCCTGGATGACGCTCAACGCGAGGGACTTCCGATCTATGCGGTGATCAAGGGCAGCGCGGTCAACTCCGATGGCCGCAGCAACGGGATCACCGCGCCCAGTCGATGGGCGCAGCAGCAGGTCGTCGGCGAGGCATACCGGCGCGCAGGCGTGCGGCCCGAGCAGGTCGCCTTCGTCGAAGCCCACGGCACGGGGACCGTGCTCGGCGACATGATCGAGGCCAAGGCACTCGGCCATCTGCATGCCGTGCCGCGGTCGCAGCCGTGCGCAGTCGGCTCGATCAAGGGCAACCTCGGCCACACCGAGGGCGCCGCTGGTGTCGCCGGGCTGATCAAGGCGGCACTGAGCCTCCACCGACGTACCGTGCCGCCCAGTCGATTCGGTGCACAGGAGAATCCACGCCTGCGCCTCGCCGACCACGGCCTCCGCCTGCTCACGGAGGCGCTGCCCCTGCCCGAGGGCGCGGTCTACGGCGGCGTGAGCAGCTTCGGCATCGGCGGCACCAACGCGCACATGCTGCTGGGCAGCGCACCCGAACGCGCACCGGCCTCCGAATGCCCCGGCGGTGGAGTACTCACCGTCTCCTCGGCGAGCCGGGACGGGTTGCGGCGCAACGTGGCCCGGATCGCCGATGATCTCGGCGGACTGCCCGAGGGGCGGCTGGCGCAGATGTGCTGGTCCAGCAACAAGATCATGTCGTCCGGGCGCCATCGCCTGGCCCTGCCGGTGCGGGAACGAGACCAGGCGATCTCGGACCTACGCGACTTGGTGACCGACGACGGCCGGTTCGCCGCCGCGACCGGCCTGGCCGGGGGAGTGAGCACCGGGTGGCTGTTCACCGGCCAGGGATCGCAGTACCGGGGCATGTCCGATGCGCTGCACGCGGAGTCCGGGAGCTACCGGCGTGCGCTCGCCGAGGTGGACGAACGGATGGCGCCGCACCTGGGCCGGTCGATCCGCGACCTGATGCTGGGCGGGGAGGACCTCGATCGGACCGAGCACGCACAGCCTGCCGTCTTCGCGATGCAGTATGCGCTGGCACTGACACTCACCGATTCCGGCGTCGAACCGTCGTGGGTCATCGGCCACAGCATCGGCGAATACGCGGCCGCGACGCTCGCCGGGGTGTTCGGTCTCGACGACGCCTGCCGGCTGGTCGTCGCGCGGGGACGGCTCATGCAGCAGCTCCCCACCGGCGGCGCCATGCTCGCCGTCCGCGCCGCCGTGGCGGAAATCGCCGATCTCCTCGCGAACGAGCCCATGGCGGCGGTCGCCGCCGTCAACGGCCCTCGCGAGCTGGTGCTCTCGGGCGCCGCCGAGACCCTCGCGCGGATAGCCGATGAACTCACCGCCCGCTCCGTGTCCGTCCGGACGCTGTCCGTCTCCCATGCGTTCCATTCCCCGTTGATGGAGCCGATGGCGGCCGCGTTCGGCGCCGTCGCCGCAGACTGCACCTTCGAGCCGCCCCGCATCCCGGTCTACTCGACCCTGCGCGGAGGCCTCCTCGGCCTCGACGATCCGATGGACGCCGACTACTGGACCGAGCACATCCGCGGGACGGTCCGGTTCGGCGATGCGTTGGCGGCCGGGATGGAAAGCGGCCCCACCCACCTGATCGAGCTCGGGCCGAGGCGCGTACTCGCACCGATGGTCGCCCGCGCCAACCCCGAACTCACCTGCCTCGTTCCCTGCCCGGGTCCGGCGGCGACGGGGCGTGAGCTCACGGAGGTCGTCGCGGCCCTGTACCGGGACGGCCACAACCCGAGCTGGGATGCCCTGTACGAACCGGAGCAGCGCGTTCGCATGCCGCTCGGCGGCTACGACTTCGACACCACCCATCGCTACTGGACGCATCCCTCCACGAATCCGACAGCACCGGAACAAGAGTCACCCGCGGGCACCCTCGCACCCCTACACGCCGCGGCCACCACCGCGCCCACCCTTCATACCGAGGACACCACCATGGACGACCTGATCTCCCTCTTCCGTGAACAGACCGCGCTGCTCGCCGCCGCCGGGTCCGTCCCGGCGGCCACGGGCGCCGCACCTGCCATCGCGGCCGCCGCCGTGGCCCGGCCGCAGGCGCTCCCCGGTTCCCCGGCACCCGAGGTCACCGCCGACACCGTCGCCGCGGCGGTCCGCGCCGAGATCGCCAGGATCGCAGGCTATTCCGCGATCACGCTGCGGCCCTCTCAGACGATGTCCGGTGAGCTCGGCTTCGACTCGATCATGGTGACCGACCTGGTGGCCGGGCTGGCCCGCAGGTTTCCCGAACTCAGCGCCGAGCCCGCCTGGTTCTCGCCGACCAGCACCGTGGGCGACCTGGTGGCCCTGGTGTCCGCGCAGCTCGGGGCGGTACCCGACCCGGCGGCGCCGGACCGGGCAGCCGACACGGGGTCCGCACCGCAGGTCGTCCCGCCGATCGCAGCAACCGACGAGATCGCGGCCGAGACGTACCTCATCGAGCAGTTCCCCGAGGTCAGGGAGATCGCCGATCGATTGGCCCTCGGCGAGGCCCACGGCCTGTCCAACCCGTACTTCCTGGTCAACGACGGGATCACCAGGGACACCTCGATCATCGGCGGGGAAGAGGTCCTCAACTTCTCCAGCTACAACTACCTCGGCATGTCGGGCCACCCGCACGTCGTCTCCGCGGTGCAGGATGCGGTAGCCCGTTACGGCAGCTCCTGCTCGGCCAGCCGGCTGATCTCCGGGGAGAAGCCCCTGCACGGGCAGCTCGAGGCCGAGCTGGCCGCGCTGCTCGGCACCGAGGACGCCATCGCGCTCGTCAGCGGCCACGCCACCAACGTGACGGTGATCGGTCACCTCGTCGGCGAGGGCGACCTCGTCATCCACGACAGCCTGGCCCACGACAGCATCCTGCAGGGCTGCAAACTCTCCGGCGCCACCCGAAGGTCGTTCCCGCACAACGATCACGCCGCACTCGACGCCATCCTCACCGAGATCCGGCCGCGATTTCGCCGGGTGCTGATCCTCATCGAGGGCGTGTACAGCCAGGACGGCGACATCCCGGATCTGCCTGCCGTGATCGCGGTCAAGCGCAAGCATCACGCGTTGCTCATGATCGACGAGGCACACAGCGTCGGGGTGCTGGGGTCCACCGGCGGCGGTATCGGCGAGCACTTCGCCGTCGACCGCGCCGACGTCGAGCTGTGGTCCGGGACGATGTCGAAGGCCCTGGCGGGATGCGGGGGTTACGTGGCCGGCAGCCGGGCGTTGATCCAATACCTCAAATACACCACGCCAGGGTTCATCTACAGCGTCGGCATGACACCGTCGAACGCCGCCGCCTCGCTGGCCGCCATGCGGCAGATGCGTTCCGAGCCAGAGCTTTTCGAGCGCCTACACCGACACTCCCGGCTCTTCCTCACCCTGGCCGTCGAGGCCGGGCTCGACACCGGCGACAGCTGCGACACCCCGATCATCCCCTGCATCGTGGGCGATTCGATCAAGACCCTGAAACTGTCCAACGCGCTGCTCGCACGGGGGATCAACGTAAACCCGATCCTGTATCCGGCGGTGCCGGAGGATCAGGCCCGGCTGCGCTTCTTCGTGACGTCGTGCCACACCGAGGATCAGATCCGCTACACGGTGAAGACCACGGCCGAGGAGCTCGCCCTGCTGGACGAGGGGCACTGATCATGGAGACCGCGCCCCTGACGCCGTATCTCGAGGACGAGGTCGGATCCGATACGGCGCTGCGGATGTTCTGCTTCCATCATGCCGGCGGCGAATCGTCGATGTACCGGGCGTGGCATCGCGCCCTCGGCCCCCACGTCACCGTCGTCCCCGTGCATCTACCAGGTCGGGGCAGGCGCGCGGGGGACAAGCGATTCGTCGACCTCGAGCTGCTCCTGGACGACCTCGAACACCATCTCGCCGAACACCTCTCGGGCCCGCACGTGTTCTTCGGGCACAGCATGGGCGCACTCGTCGCCTACCGGCTGGCGCGCCGTCGCGACGCGGGCGGACACCGGCTACCCGAGGCGCTGCTGCTCTCGGCGTACGCGGCCCCGCACCTGCCTGAGCCGCTGCCACCGATCGACCACCTGGACGACGCCCTTCTCGCGCGGTTCCTCACCGCCATCGGCGGGTTGCCCGCCGAGATCCTCAGCTGGCCCGCCTGGCTGGAGGCGACGCTGCCGGTGATCCGGGACGACGTCCGGATGTGCGCGGACCACCGGGATCCCGGCGAGGCGCCGCTGGCCTGCCCGATGCACCTGTTCGGCGCCGATGCGGATCCACTGGTGGGCGAGCTCGACCTCCGCGCCTGGAGCCGACACACCACCCACCCGACCGACCCGCAGATCCTCGAGGGCGATCACTTCTACCTCGACGGGTCGCCCGACGAACTCTTCCGCCGGTTGCGGCCGCTGCTCCGCGGGTACGCGCGCGCCGCCGCCCGCAAGGAGTGATCGGATCATGCTCAGACGCCTCGCCACCGCCGTCGTCGCGCGTCCGCGCCTCGTCCTCACCGCTGCACTTCTGTTCCTCGTCGCGGCGGAGGTGTTCGGCGCGGGCGTGACGAGCCACCTGAAGGTCGGCGGCTTCAGGTACAGGCGGGCGACGGTCCATCCAACCCCCGTGAAATGGGCCGCGATCTCGTAGGCGGTGCCCAAGTGCGTACCGGGAGCGAATGTCGGGGGCACCGCTCGCGCGCTTGAGTAGTCACCGGAACATGTCAGAGCCCTCTGGCAATCTCTCGACAGGTTGCCAGGGGGGGCGCCACTCGACCAGGGGGAATAGTGACGGACATTCACGATTCGGAGGCCATCGGCTACGACGCCGAGCAAGTCGTAGACAACTACGAGAGATCCGTGCGCGATATCGCGGTCTACGCCGTCATGGGCGTGGTCGGATACGCGAGCCTCGCAGGCATCGTCGCACTCATCGCGTGGTGGTTGCGTATCACCGACCCCAGCGACGATGACCCGGTGGCCCCCCGGTTCGCCTTCACCGTCGATCTCGGCGACGGCGCCACCGTGCTTAGCCTGCTGGCGACCCTGATGATCGCCCTGCACGTGGTGGCATGGCAGATCAAACCATCCGGCCCACTCGCCAATCTGGCACATGCGCGACGACGGCTCCTCGGCCAGGTCGCCGGCCCGCTCGGCTTCATTGCCATGACAACGGGTGCCGCGACGCTCCTGCACGGCGCCCCCGACAGATCGGCGTCGGTCAGCTCGCCGTGGCGATCGCTGCCGTCGTCATCGCCGTGTTCGCGATCGACATGCAATCCGTTCTGAATTCCGACCCGGCGATCAACCAGGCGGTAGGTGATGCGAGCCGCAAACGCGACGCCGCGGCATCGGAGCTGCTCGCGAAACGGTGGAACACCACCAGGAACACGACCGTCACCACCACACTGTGGGATCTCGCGAAGGTCGTCGCGCTCACCTCTGCACCACTGATAGTCCTCGTCACCACGACCACCGAGTCAAGTACGGGTGGTGAACGTCTCGTCAAACTCGGCATTGCGATGGTGTGTGGCACTTTCTCGGTGGCACTGACGGTGTTCTCCACCTATGGAGGAGTTCTTCACTTTGTCACCAAGAACCATTTCAGCTTTCTGAACTGCGCCTTCGTCGGAGCATTTTGGTATCTGTCGTTGGTCTGGATAGCTGGGATGGCCTGGACCTCGGGGGCCGGAGTTCCGCTGAAGCTCGGCCTCACTGCCGGGATCGCATGGTTCGCGTTCTTACCACCGGCATTGATCGCAGTGGGGCTGCGCGAGCAAACCTCCAGCCGGCTGCCCGGCTCATCCGCACGCCCCAATTTGCACGCCGCACTGAAGAAGCGCCATGGACGGCTGGTGAACCTGCCGGGGCAGAAGGAGGGCCAGGAGGCGGCAAACACGGCGCTCGGTCGTCTCGCTCGAATATCGCGCTGGTACAAGCGCGTCACCGGCACCACACCCGACCAACCAACACAGAGCCTCGCTATCACGACACCGCCCGCGATCGCTTGACGACGAACTGAGATCACTCGGCCTACAACTCGGGCGCAGTCGCGGGATTCAATGCCTCGCCTCCGGTAACGAACCCGGCACCGAAAATAGAGTGGCAGGCCGCTTAAGAGACCAGTAAGTTCGGTATCCATCCCCACACTGTCCCGTCGGCCGCCGGCGTGACCCCTGTTCCCACCATCCGAAAGGTCCACCGTGACCGAGTCCACCCGTCTCGAGACCGATGAGGTCGCGGTCGCCGGCGACCGAATAGATCGGCGCCACCTCCGAGTGATCGGTGTCCTGTTGGTGGCCACCTTCGTGGTGATCCTCAACGAGACGGTGATGACCATCGCCATCCCGGTCCTGCAGGTCGAGTTGGGCGTACCCCCGAGCGTGGGGCAGTGGCTCACAACCGCGTTCATGCTCACGATGGCGGTGATCATCCCGCTCACCGGCTATCTCATCCAGCGCATCCCCACCCGCACCCTGTTCACGCTCGCCATGTCGCTGTTCACGGCGGGAACTCTCATCGCGTTCGTCGCACCCGGCTTCGGTGTGCTGCTGATCGCCCGCATCGTGCAGGCATCGGGGACGGCCATCATGCTGCCGCTGTTGATGACAACGATCATGACGCTGGTACCGCCCGCTCGCCGGGGGGCGATGATGGGCAACATCTCCATCGTGATCGCGGTTGCGCCTGCCCTCGGCCCCACCGTGTCGGGATTCATCCTCGACCACTTCGGATGGCGTTGGATCTTCGGATTCGTGGCCCCGTTCGCACTGGTGACACTGGTCGTCGGCGCACGATTCCTCGTTTCGGTGTCCGAGACCACGACGGCGCGCATCGACCTCTTGTCGGTCCCACTCGCGGTACTCGGATTCGGTGGACTCGTGTACGGCCTGGTGAGTATCGGCGAATCGGCGCAGGGATCCTCGACGACCCCGGTGTGGGTGCCGTTCCTCATCGGTGCGGCCGCGTTGTTCGGCTTCATCGCCCGACAGACCAGGCTGCAACGCGAAGATCGCGCCCTGCTGGACCTGCGCGTGTTCGGTTACCGGCAGTTCACCATCTCTGTTGTCGCGATGCTGGTCGGCATGGGAACGATGATGGGCACCTTCATCATCGTCCCGTACTTCGCGCAATCGGTGATTCACCTGAACCCGTTCGAGACGGGTCTCATCACACTCCCCGGCGGCCTTCTCATGGGTCTGGCCGGACCGATCGTGGGCCGCGTCTACGACCGGCGGGGTCCACTCGTGCTGGTCATCCCCGGATCGATCCTCGTCAGCATCGGCGTGTGGATGCTGACGGCGCTGAGCACTTCGACCTCGCTGTGGTGGCTGCTGTTGTCGAACATGGCTCTGTGCCTTGGTCTGTCGGCGACGTTCACACCGCTGATGACGTCGGGATTGGGATCGGTTGCCCCTCACCTCTACGCGCACGGTTCGGCGGTGGTTGGCACGTTCCAGCAGGTTGCCGGTGCCGCGGGTACGGCATTGTTCGTCACCGTGATGACGGTGGTCGCCTCGCGATCCGGCGAGCCTGCCGATTCACCCGAGGCCATCGTCGAGGGCGTGCGGTCGGTCTTTCTCGTCGCCGGGATGTTGTCGTTCGTGCTGATCGCGGCATGCCTCTTCGTTCGCAAGCCGGCTGACTCGGTGGAACCGGCAGACGGCACGGGAGACCACACAGCCACCGCACCTGTGGCGTAGCTGCTCAGCGCCCCTGAAGGGGTAACCCTTCAGGGGCGCGAACGGCGGTTCAGTTCACCCCCGGCCGTGCCGCAGAGACACGATGGTGGTGAGGATCTTGTCGGTCTTGGCGGTGCGGGTGAAGCTGGTCAGCGCCATCAGCGCGGGCATCCGCCTGCGGGCGACGGCCTTCGAGTAGGTGAACTCCTTGAGCCCGTCCGGGCCGTGGATGCGACCGAAGCCGGACTGGCCGACCCCGCCGAACGGCAGCGAGGGGATCGCCGCGAACGCGATCACCGAGTTCACCGCCGTCATCCCCGACCGGATCCGGCGGGCGAGCTCGGTGCCGCGACGCTTGCTGAACACCGCCGACCCCAGGCCGTAACGCGAGGCGTTGGTGCGCTCGATCGCCTCGTCCATGTCGCGAACCCGCGCGACCGTCAGCGTCGGGCCGAAGGTCTCCTCGGTGACCGCGATCGAGTCCTCGGGCACATCGACGAGGATGGTCGGCTGGACCAGCCTGTCTCCCACCGAGTCCGGGCCACCGACCACGGCGCGGCCGCCCCGGTTGATGGCGTCGAGCACGTGGCTGCGCACCACACCGGACTGGGTCGGCATGGTCATCGGGCCGATCTTCGCCTCGGGATCGGTGCCCGCCCGCACGCCATCGGCGAGCGCGACGAGCTTGGCCAGGAACGGCTCGTACACCCGCTCGTGCACGTACACCCGCTCGGTGCCGACGCAGGTCTGCCCCGCATTCGACATACCGCTCCACAGCGCCGCGTCGGCGGCGGCGTCGAGGTCCGCATCGGCGTCCACCAGCAGCGCGTCCTTGCCACCCGCCTCGATGACCACCGGCGTGAGGGTGTCCGCGCAGGCGGCCATCACCTTCTTGCCGGTGGCGGTCGACCCCGTGAACGCGAGCTTGTCGACGCCGGAGCGGCACAGGGCCTCCCCGGTCGGTCCGAGACCCGTGACCAGTTGCAGCACGGGATGATCCGGAACCACCTGCGTGAAGGTGTCGACGAGCCAGGCCCCCACGCCCGGGGTGAACTCGCTGGGCTTGAAGACCACCGCGTTACCTGCCGCGAGCGCATAGGCGATCGAGCCCATCGGCGTGAACGCGGGATAGTTCCACGGCCCGATCACGCCGACAACCCCGAGAGGGAGGTACTCCACGCTCGCGGCGTGGTCGATCATCTCAAGGCCCGAAGGAACACGCTTGCGCCCCAGCACCTTCGGTGCGTTCTTGGCCGCCCAGGCGAGATGGCCGATCGCCATCACGGCCTCGAGCTGAGCATCGGAATGCGGCTTGCCGGTCTCGGCGTGCATCACCTCGGCCAGCTGGGCGATCCGGCGGGTGAGCACTCCGGCCCACGCGTCCAGGCGGGTCCGGCGCTCCGCGAAGCTCAGCCCGGACCACCACTTCGCCGCGGCCCGCGCGCGCTCGACCGTCGCGGCGACCGCCTCCGCATCCTGCACGGGGTAGGTGCCGACGACCTCACCCGTCCCGGGATCCAACGAGTCGAAGGTGGCACCCGCATCGGTGGTGGGGTCGGTCTCGAGCGTGGTCATGTGATGTCCTCGAATCTGTTGGTAGAGATGGTCATCGCGGTACCGGTGTGTCGATCGCCGACTTGCCGAGGATCAGGTCCGCGGCCTTCTCGGCGATCATCATGGTAGGGGCGTTGGTGTTTCCGCGGGGCACGGTCGGCATCACGGAGGCATCGACCACCCGTAGCCCCTCGACCCCGTGGACGCGCAGCTGCGGATCCACCACGGAGTCCTCGCCGTCGCCCATCGCGCAGGTGCCGACGGGGTGGTACAGGGTCTGGCACCAGGCGCGGATGTGATCGGCGAGATCGCTGTCGCTGTCCATCCGGTTGGGCAGACTCGGCCCGTCGAGAAACGCCGCGATGGCGGACTCACCGGCGATGTCGACGGCGCGCCTGCAGCCGGCCAGCATCGCATCCATGTCGACCTGCTCCTCGAAGTACGCGGGGTCCATCTCGGGCCGCCACAACGGGTCCGCCGAACGTAGCCGCAGCCGGCCGCGGCTGGCGACGTCGACCAGGGTGACCCCGGCCGTGAACCTCTTGCCCACCGGTTCCCTGAGGCCGTTGTCGTAGAAGCCGGAGGCGGCCACCAGGATCTGCAGGTCCGGCGCCGGGAGACCGTCACGGCTGGCGAAGAAGGCACCGCCCTCTCCCACGTTGGACGCCAGCGGTCCGCGCCCGGTGGCCTGCCACTGCGCGAGCCGCAGTGGGGTGGAGAAGTCGGCCAGGTCGGTGGTGTTCCTCGTGTTCCACAGCATCGGGGTGACCGGGTGGTCCTGCAGGTTCTCCCCGACCCCCGCCAGGTTCACCGCCACGTCGATGCCCAGTTCACGCAGGTGCTCGGCGGGGCCGATACCGGAGAGCATCAGCAGCTGTGGGCTGTTGATGGCCCCGCCGCTCAGGATCACCTCGACGGACGCATGGGCGGTGCCCTCGATACCGCCACGCAGGTAACGGACACCGACGGCGCGGTCTCCGCGCAGCAACACCCGCGTGGTGTGAGCGCCGGTACGCACGGTGAGGTTCGGCCGCCCGAGCGCCGGCCTGAGGTAGCCGTCAGCGGTGGACCAGCGTCTGCCCTTGTGGGAGGTGACCTGGTACCGGCCCGCCCCCTCCTGTTCGGCGCCGTTGAAGTCCTCGGTCGGCTTGATCCCCGCCGACACGGCGGCGGCGACCCAGGCGTCGGTCAGCTCGTGCGTGTAGCGGCGATCCTCAACACGCTGCGGGCCGTCGGTGCCGTGATACGGGCCCGATAGGCGCGAATTATGTTCCGCGCGAACAAAGTACGGCAGCACATCCTGGTACCCCCAGCCCTGCGCACCGTGCTCGTCTCGCCAGCCGTCGTAGTCTGCGCGGTTGCCCCGGATGTAGATCATCGCGTTCATCGACGAGCAGCCACCCAGCGCCTTCATCCGCGGCCAGTACGCGCGGCGCTCGTCCAGGTGCTTCTGCGGGGTGGTCTCGTAGTTCCAGTCCCACTTGGTCTTGAACAGATTCGGGAAGGCCGCCGGGATCTTGATCTCGTCGGCGACGTCCTCGCCACCGGCCTCGAGCAGCAGCACGGAGACGCTCGGGTCCTCCGTCAGACGGGCCGCCAGCACGCATCCGGCGCTACCCGCCCCGACGATGACGTAGTTGAACACGTCTTGTTCCAACCCAGCCTGCTCCGATGCGGTTTCTCCAGCCACGGATGCTCCTCGACCTCGGTCGTGCCGCCGCAATGTGACGGGCGTCTCATCGCACCACCCAGTCTAGGAACACCTCGCGGCCGCCACAGCCGTTCACTCGACGGCGAGCATGACCTCGGTCGACTTCACGAGAACGGTCGTCGGCACCCCCGGCGCGAGACCCAACTCCTCGACGGCCTCCTTGGTGATGGAGGCGGTCACGATCTGCTCGCCGCCGTCGAGGCGCACCTTCACGGTCGCCATCACGGCGCCGACGGTTACCTCGGTGACGACCCCGGTCAGCTGGTTGCGGGTGGACAGACGCATGAACGGCCTCCAGGTCGATGGGATGACCACGCCACGCTACCGAAGGTGGCACGGGGACCGGCACACATGAAACCGCATTGGCGGAGAGAACTAGTTCATATATCGGCAACAGCGGAGTTCACTCCCCGAAATACCCGAGGATCAAGATTTGCGTGCGACCCGCGGCGGTCGCCTGACCGGGTGCCTGGCACCGACTGTGACCGGAAGGAGGGGCGGTGACGGAGCAGCAGGCCGACTCCGTGGTCAAGACGGTGTGCGCATACTGCGGAGTCGGATGCGGCATGACGTTCGACGTCCGCCGAGACGCCACGACCGGACTGCGCCTTGTCGCCAAGGCCGCCGGGGACAAGTCGCATCCCACCAACTCCGGACGCCTGTGCACCAAGGGCGCCACCACGGCCGACATGCTCGCCGCCGGGGGGCGCATGGACAGCGCCCAGGTCCGCCCGTCGCGGGGTGAGCCGCCCCAGCCCCGCGACGTCGACGCCGCGATCAGCGAGGCGGCGGGGCGGCTGCGGTCGATCGTCGACGAGCACGGCCCCGACGCGGTGGCACTCTACGTCTCCGGCCAGATGTCGCTCGAGGCACAGTATTTGGCCAACAAACTCACCAAGGGCTACATCGGCACCAACCAGATCGAGTCGAATTCCCGGCTGTGCATGGCCAGCGCGGGTAGCGGCTACAAACTGTCCCTCGGCGCGGACGGCCCGCCCGGCTCCTATCAGGATTTCGATCACGCGGACGTCTTCTTCGTGATCGGGGCCAACATGGCCGACTGCCACCCGATCCTGTTCCTTCGGCTGATGGACCGGGTGAAGGCCGGGGCAAAACTCATCGTCGTCGACCCGCGGCGCACGACGACGGCCGAGAAGTCCGATCTGTTCATGCAGATCAAGCCGGGTACCGACCTCGCGCTGCTCAACGGCCTGCTGCACCTGCTCGTCGCGAACGGACACACCGACCAGGAGTTCATCGACGAGTTCACCGAGGGCTGGGAGGTCATGCCGAGCTTCCTCGACGACTACTCGCCGCAGCGGGTCAGCGAGATCACCGGCATCCCCGAGGACCGGATCCGCCAGGCCGCCGAGTGGATCGGATCCGCGCGGAACTGGATGAGCTGCTGGACGATGGGGCTCAACCAGAGCACCCACGGCACCTGGAACACCAACGCGCTCTGCAACCTTCACCTGGCCACCGGTGCGATCTGCGAGCCCGGCAGCGGCCCGTTCTCACTGACCGGCCAGCCCAACGCCATGGGCGGACGCGAGATGGGCTACATGGGGCCCGGCCTGCCCGGACAACGGTCCGCGATCGCCGACGCGGACCGGGAGTTCGTCGAGGACCGGTGGCGCATCCCGCGGGGATCGCTGCGCACGGAGGTCGGCGGCGGCACCATCGAGATGTTCGGGCGGATGGCGGCGGGCGAGATCAAGGCGTGCTGGATCATCTGCACGAATCCCGTTGCCACGGTGGCCAATCGAAAGACCGTCATCGAGGGCCTCGAGACCGCCGAACTGGTGATCGCACAGGACGCCTTCCTCGAAACCGAGACCAACGACTACGCCGACATCATGCTGCCCGCCGCGCTGTGGGCCGAGTCGGACGGGGTGATGGTCAATTCCGAGCGGAACCTGACGCTGTTCCGGCAGGCCCTCGATCCCGTCGGGCAGTCCCTGCCGGACTGGCAGATCATCGCAAGGGTGGCCTGCGAGATGGGTTACGCGGAGGCCTTCACCTACGGCTCGGCCGAGGAGATCTTCGAGGAGATCAAGGGCTTCTGGAACCCCAAGACCGGCTACGACCTGCGGGGTATCAGCTACGACCGGCTCCGCGAGACCCCGGTGCAGTGGCCTGCTCCGCCGGGCCGCGAGGAGGACCGCAACCCCATCCGCTACCTCAACGACGGAGTCAGCCAGACGCTGCTGGTGCGCGAGGACGGGACGACCCCGCGGGTGGCCTTCCCGACGTCGACCGGCCGGGCGGTGTTCTTCGCCCGCCCCCACATCGAGCCGTCGGAAATGCCCGACGACGACTACCCGATCCTGCTGAACACCGGCAGGCTCCCGCACCAGTGGCACACGATGACCAAGACCGGCAAGGTCGCGAAGCTGAACAAGCTCAACCCCGGACCGTTCGTCGAGGTCCACCCCGAGGACGCGGACCGGCTCGGGATCGCGGAGGGCGACCGGGTCGAGGTCGCCTCCCGGCGCGGCCGCGCGGTGCTGCCCGCCGTGGTGACCGACCGGGTCCGGCCGGGGAACTGCTTCGCCCCCTTCCATTGGAACGACGCGTTCGGCGAGTACCTCAGCATCAATGCGGTCACCAACGACGCGATCGACCCCATCTCCCAGCAGCCCGAGTTCAAGGCCTGCGCCGTGACCCTCACACGAGTGCCCTCCGGCGTCGACGACGAATCGCCGCTGGAGGTCGCCGGGGTTCCGAGCCCCGAGCCCGCAGCGCCCCGCACGGAGGAATCAACCTTGCCCCAGGTCGACACTCTCGCCCGCATCCTCGGGCTGGACGCGGAGCCCGCGGCCGCATTCGGCGCCCTCGAACGGCGGTATCTCGGCGGCATGCTCACGGCCCTCGGGTCCGACGGGGCCCGCCGCGCAACAGGCGTGCCGACGCTGCCCGCCAGTGCGCCGTTCGAGCCGGAGAACCGGGCGTGGATCGACGGGCTGCTGGCCGGGATGTTCTCGCGCAGTCCGGTTCCCGGCGGCATGGCCACCGAGCTCGCCGTGGCCGCGCCCCGACCCGCACCGGCGTCACAGGGTGCCGCCGCGCCCACGCCCGAGCGTCCGCCGGTCGTGATCCTCTGGGCCTCCCAGACCGGAACGGCGGAGGAGTTCGCCACGGCCTGTGCCGCGCAGGTGACAGCGGCGGGCCACCCGGCCTCGCTGCACGGCATGGACGAGTACGACCACAGCGCCCTCCCCGAGGTGCGCGAGCTGCTGCTGATCACCAGCACGGCCGGCGACGGGGATCCGCCGGACAACGGCAGCGGACTGTGGACCGCGCTCACCACCGAGGGCGCCGCACAGCTGGCGCAGACCCGCTTCTCGGTGCTCGCCTTCGGGGACCCGAGCTACGACGACTTCTGCGGGCACGGCCGCAAGCTCGATGCCAGGATGGTCGAGCTGGGCGCGACCCGGATCGCTCCGCGGGTGGACTGCGAACCCGACTACGAGGATTCGGCCGCGGCCTGGCTCGACACCGTCCTGACCGCCCTGTCCGTCGAGGAGGTCCGCGAGCGGGGCCTGGTCTCCGTCGGTGCACCCGCGCCCGCGCCTGCGGTGGCGCCCGCACCTCGGGTGCAGCCGGCGATCGCCCCGTTCGGGAAGAAGAACCCGCTGCTGACGACGCTGGTCACGAACGTCGCGCTCAGCGGGGCCGGATCATCGAAGGATGTGCGGCAGTTCGCCTTTGACACCTCCGACCCGGACTTCGCCTACGACGCCGGCGATGCGCTCGGGGTGTGGCCGCGCAACAGCGAGCAGTTGGTCGACGAGTGGCTGTCGGTCACCGGCTCGAACGGCGAGTCCGTGGTGGACGTCCCCCGATACGGGGAGATGTCGTTGCGGACCGCGCTGACCGAACGTCTGGAGATCGCCCGGATCACCCCGGATCTGCTCCGCTTCGTGTCCGAGCGCACCCGAGACGAGAATCTCGGCGCCCTGCTCCAGCCCGAGAACAAGGCCGACCTCGAGCGGTGGATCTGGCGACGCCAATCGGTCGACGTGCTCGCAGAGCTACCCACCCGCGCCGACCCGAACGAATGGCTCACCGCACTCAAACCCCTTCAGCCACGGCTTTATTCGATCTCCTCGAGCTCCAAACACAACCCCGACGAGGTCCAGCTGACCGTCTCCGCGGTGCGTTTCGACGTCGCGGGCGCCGCGCGCACGGGGGTGTGCTCGACGTTCCTGGCCGATCACGCGCAGGGCAGGCAGATCGGAATCTACGTGCAGAAGTCGAGCCACTTCCGACCGCCGAGCGGTTCCGATACGCCGATGATCATGGTTGGCCCCGGCACCGGCATCGCCCCGTTCCGCGGGTTCCTGCACGAGCGCCGCGCGCTCGGGCACTCCGGGCCGAACTGGCTGTTCTTCGGCGAGCAGCACGCGGCGACCGACTTCTACTACCGCGACGAGATCGAGTCGATGCACCGCGACGGCTTCCTCACCGAGCTCGAGCTGGCGTTCTCGCGCGATCAGGAACAAAAGGTCTACGTCCAGGACCGGATGCTCGAGCGCGGCGCGCAACTGTGGGACTGGCTCCAGAACGGCGCCCACTTCTACGTCTGCGGGGACGCGAGCCGAATGGCCAAGGATGTGGACCGGGCCCTTGTCGAGATAGCCGGGGAGCACGGGCGCCTCGACCCGGAAGAGGCGAAGGCCTACGTGCGGTCCCTGTCCGCCGACAAGAGGTACGTGCGTGATGTCTACTGACCCAACGGCGATTCTGAACCAATCCAAACCGCAGTTGCGGAGAATCATGTATCGAATCAACGCAAACCCTGTTCTAGAGTTCATAGCATGACGCGAACGCGGAACAGGATCTTCTCTGCCCTTCTCCTGATGGGCGTCGCGGCCGTCGGTTCCGCCTGCTCGTCCGACGAGGGGGTGGTCGTCGTGTCCGCGGCGGGGCCGGTTTCCTCCGCCTCCGTCGCCCGGGAAGCGGCCGTGGAGCAGACCAGCGGCGTCAGGATCGTCGGCGCCGTCCGCGAACCGGTCACGTTGACCACGGAGCGGTTGCGGTCCTTTCCCGCCCAGACCCAGGCGGTCGAGTTCGACAGCAGCAAGGGCAGGCAGTCGCACGTCTACGACGGTGCCGCCCTCGCCGACGTCGTGAACAGCCTCGGCGTCGTCACCGACCCCAGTGCGAAGAATCCCGCCCTGCGGCTGGCCGTGCTGGCGACGGGATCGGACGGATACCGCGCGGCCGTGTCCTGGGGCGAGTTCGCCCCGGATTTCGCCGCGACGCCGGTGCTCGTGGCCTATGCGGAGGACGGCAGGCCGCTGGAGCAGCCACGGCTGGTGGTCCCCGGCGACGGCAAGGGTGGTCGCTACGTGAGCGGACTGACCGAGCTACGGGTGTTCGACCTCGGCGTGAACTGATCACCACAACGCTCACGGATACCAACGGCATCGAAAGCCGTTCCAACGGAAGGATTCACGTGTCGTCCATACGGATCAAGGACGCGGCCGCGCTGCTGGGGGTCAGCGATGACACCGTCCGTCGCTGGATCGACGGCGGCAGCCTCGCCGCCACCAAGGACGAGTCGGGGCGCAAGGTCATCGACGGCAAGGCTCTCGCCGACTTCGCCCGCGAGCACGCGACGCCCCCGCCGGACCCGCTCGGGGTCGGCAGCTCCGCCCGCAACCGCCTCGTCGGCCTGGTCACCAAGGTGACCGCCGACAAGGTGATGGCCGAGGTCCAGATGCAGTGCGGCCCCTTCACCGTCGTCTCGCTGATGAGCAGTGAATCCGCGGCCGAACTCGGGCTCGAGCCCGGGAAGGTCGCCGTGGCGGTGGTCAAGGCGACCACCGTGATCGTCGAAACCCCAGGAGGAATGTCTTGACCCGCACTTCCCGCGCGATGCGCGTCGGCCCGACGGCCGCCGCGCTCGCCGCGCTGACCGCCGCCACCCTCGTCGCAGGCTGCTCCAGCTCGGACTCCGAGCCGGCCGGGGAGGCCACCACCTCCGCGGCCGCCTCCCCGGTCGGCGGCGACATCACCGTCTTCGCCGCGGCCTCGTTGAAGAAGACGTTCACCGAGCTCGGCGAGAAGTTCGAGGCCGAGCACCCCGGCACCAACGTCGAGTTCAGCTTCGCCGGCTCGTCCGACCTGGTCGCCCAGCTCACCCAGGGTGCGCCCGCCGACGTGTTCGCCTCCGCCGACACCAAGAACATGACCAAGGCCGTCGAAGCCGGGCTCACCGCCACCGCCCCGGTGAACTTCGCGACCAATACGCTCACCATCGTGACCCCGCCCGGCAACCCGAAGCACATCGCCACCTTCGCCGATCTCGCGAACCCGGGCAACCAGGTGGTCGTGTGCGCGCCGCAGGTGCCGTGCGGGGCGGCGACCCAGAAGATCGAGGAGGCCACCGGCACCGACATCACGCCGGTCAGCGAGGAGTCCTCGGTCACCGACGTGCTCGGGAAGGTCACCTCCGGCCAGGCGGACGCCGGGCTGGTCTACGTCACCGACGCCGCGGGCGCCGGTGCCGCCGTCACCACGATCCCGTTCCCCGAGTCCTCGGGTGCCGTGAACACATACCCGATCGCCGAGCTCAAGAGCTCCGAGAACAGCCCCACCGCAGCGGAGTTCGTCGAACTCGTGACCGGGCCCACCGGCCGTCAGGTGCTCGCCGGGGCGGGATTCGCCGCACCATGACCCCCATCGGGGTGGTGCTCCGCACCGTGACCCGCTCCCGGGGACCAGGGGGCGAGGTCGCGGTGGGACTGCCCCGATGGTTGTACCTGCCCGCTCTACTGGGCGCCTGCTTCGTCATCCTGCCGCTGGTGGCGATGCTGCTGGAGATCGACTGGGCCAACTTCGTGCCTCTCGTCACCTCCGAATCATCCAGGGCCGCACTGCTGCTGAGCCTGCGAACCGCCACTGCGAGCACGGTTCTGTGCGTGCTCATCGGGGTCCCGATGGCGCTCGTCCTGTCCCGCAGCAGCTTTCCCGGCCAGTCGGTGCTTCGCTCGCTGGTGTTGCTCCCGCTCGTGCTGCCGCCTGTCGTCGGCGGTATCGCGCTGCTCTACACCTTCGGCAGGCAGGGCCTGCTCGGGCATCAGCTCGAGGCCTTCGGGATCCGGATCGCGTTCACCACCACCGCGGTGGTCCTCGCGCAGACCTTCGTCGCGCTGCCGTTCCTCGTCGTCAGCCTCGAGGGTGCGCTGCGCACGGCAGGCAGGCGCTACGAGACGGTGGCCGCCACCCTCGGCGCCCGGCCGACCACCGTGCTGCGCCGGGTCACCCTCCCGCTCGTGCTGCCCGGGTTGATCTCCGGCGCCGTGCTGGCCTTCGCGCGCTCGCTCGGTGAGTTCGGCGCCACCCTCACCTTCGCGGGCTCGCTGCAGGGCGTCACCCGGACCCTGCCCCTGGAGATCTACCTGCAGCGCGAGACCGATCCGGAGGCCGCGGTGGCGCTGTCCCTGCTGCTCGTCCTGGTCGCCGCGCTGATCGTGATCGGCACCAGCAGGCGCCGGTCCGGCGGTGTGCTGTGAACCGGGCCGCCGGGACCACGGCGCCTGCGTCCTGCCACGACGGGCTCCTGGTCCATGCCCGCCTCGACCATCGAGGCGTCGACCTCGACCTGGACCTCGAACCCGGGCAGGTGCTCGCCGTCCTCGGCCCGAACGGGGCGGGCAAGTCGACGCTGCTCTCGCTGATCGTCGGGCTGGTCCGGCCCGACCGGGGCCGCGTCGAGCTCGGGGGACGGGTGCTCACCGACACGGCATCGGGGGCATTCGTACCCGCCCACGCGCGCGGCGTGGCAATGCTCTCGCAGCAGGCGTTGCTGTTCCCGCACCTGAGCGTCGCCGAGAACGTCGCGTTCGCCCCGCGCAGCCGGGGCGAAACCCGTTCCGCGGCACGCGGGATCGCCGAGCGATGGCTCCGCGAGGTGGAGGCCGAACCACTCGCGGGCAGGCGGCCGTCGCAGCTGTCCGGCGGGCAGGCCCAGCGAGTGGCGATAGCCCGCGCCCTCGCCGCCGACCCGCGACTGCTGCTGCTGGACGAACCCATGGCTGCCCTCGACGTCGGCTCGGCGCCCGCGGTGCGTCGACTGCTGCGCCGGATCCTGCGGGAGGAACAGCGCACCGCCGTGCTCGTCACGCACGACCTGCTCGACGCCCTCGCGCTCGCCGACCACGTGGTCGTCCTCGAGGCCGGGCGGATCGTCGAACGGGGGAGCGTGCGCGACGTGCTGACCTCGCCGCGCAGCGCCTTCGCCGCCCGGATGGCGGGGGTCAACCTGGTGTCCGGGACGATCGAGGAGCCGGGACTTCTCCGGACCTCTTGGGGCACAACACTGTCCGGTATCGGCGAGACCACGGTGGGGTCCGACGCCGTCGCCCTGTTCCGGCCGGGCGCGGTCGCCGTGCACCTCGAGCCGCCGCCGCACGCCAGCCCCCGCAACGTGATCGCGGTGACCATCGCGGAGCTGGACGTGCACGGGGCCACCGTCCGGGTCAGGGGAGCGGACCATCCGGACGGCAGCACCGGCCCAGCCGCCGACGTCACGGCGGCCGCGGTCGCCGACCTCGACCTCGCCCCGGGGCAGCACGTCTACTTCGTGGTCAAGACCCAGGAAATGGAGCTGCATCCCGCCCTGGCGCGCTGATATCGGTCGCCGGATGTCGGTGGGTCTGCTTATCGTGGGCCCATGAGCATCCCAGCCATGATCAGCGTCTCGGGACTCGCGCGCACGTTCTCGACCAAGACCGGACCCGTCGAGGCCGTCAAGGGCATCGACTTCCAGGTGTACGAGGGCGAGATCCTCGGACTGCTCGGTCCCAACGGTGCGGGCAAGACGACCACGCTGCGCATGATCAGCACCCTCATCAACCCGACCGCGGGCGAGGCCACGGTCTCCGGCGCGGACCTGCGCCGGGATCCACGCGGGGTCCGTTCCCGGATCGGATACGTCGCGCAGGGCGGGTCGACCAACGAGGAGGAGCTGGTCCTCGACGAACTGATCCTGCAGGCCAGGCTGTTCGGGCTGAGCAAGGCCGCTGCCGTCGCGAACGCCGAGGCGCTGCTCGCCGCCCTCGACCTGGACGGGCTCGGCGGCCGAAAGTGCAAGCAGCTCTCGGGCGGTCAACGCCGACGGGTGGACATCGCGCTCGGACTCGTGCACAAGCCGAATCTCATCTATCTCGACGAGCCGACCACCGGCCTGGACCCGCAGAGCCGCGCCAACCTGTGGGACCACATCCGCTCCCTGCGCGACCGCGGCACCACGATCGTGCTCACCACGCACTATCTCGACGAGGCCGACGCCCTCTGCGACCGCATCCTGGTGATGGACCACGGGGAGATCGTCGCGGAGGGCACCCCGGACGAGCTCAAGCGGCGCATCTCGGGCGACGTGATCAGCCTCGAGATCGCCCCCGAGTTGGCGGCCCGCGCGATCGCGGTCGCCGACGACGCCCTCGACCTGCGCTCGCAGCTGACCGAGGGCCATCACGTGCACCTGACCGTCGAGCACGGTGACGCGGCGGTCATCCCCCTGTTGCACGCGCTGCAGGGGGCAGGCATCGTGCCCGGTTCGCTCACCGTCAAACGACCCAGCCTCGACGACGTGTTCCTGACCGTGACCGGGCGATCCCTTCGGGATGGAGACCAAGCATGACCTTCTTCAACGAGACCGGGCTGATCTTCTGGGCGCATCTGCGCGCGAACCTGCGCAACCCGCTGTGGGTCCTGATCGGGCTGACCCAGCCGATCCTCTACCTGGTGCTGTTCGGTCCGCTGCTCGAGGGCGTCGCCGGTTCGATGGGCGCGGGCACCGACCCCTGGCTGGTGTTCACGCCCGGACTGATCATGCAGATCGGACTGTTCGGCTCGATGTTCGCGGGCTTCGCCATGGTCTATGAGCTGCGCGCCGGGATCATCGAGCGGCAGCGGGTCACCCCGGCCAGCCGCGGGGCACTGCTGCTCGGCCGGGTGCTCAAGGACATGGTGGTGCTCATGGTCCAGGCCTCCATCCTGACCCTGGTGGCGGTGGTCCTCTTCGACCTGCGGCCCAACCCGCTCGGCTTCGTGCTGACGCTGATCCTGGTCGCCATCATCGCGGCCGGGATGTCCTCCGCCTCGTACGCGCTCGCCCTGGCGACGCGCTCCGAGGATTCGCTGGCCTCCGTGCTGAACATGGTTTCGGTTCCGCTGCTGCTGCTTTCGGGAATCCTGCTGCCGATGACCCTCGGCCCCGGGTGGCTGCAGACCCTGGCGCGGCTCAACCCGCTCTCGCACACCGTCGACGCCGCCCGCGCCCTGTTCCGCGGCGACTTCGGGTCCTCCGACGTCTACATCGGCACCCTCGTCACCGTCAGCCTCGCTCTGGTGCTGGGCCTGATCGGGGCCCGCACCTTTGCCAAGGAGAACGCATAGGGCGCCCGTGGCAGTTCGGCTAGCCTCGACTCCATGCGTCCGACTGCACTGATCACCGGGGCGAGCCGCGGGCTCGGCGCCGCCATCGCCCGCGAGCTCGCGCCCACCCACCACCTGTTGCTCGGCGCTCGCAGCCCCGAATCGCTGGAGCCGATACTCGCGGAGTTGCCCGGTGCCGTCGGCCTGCCTGCTGACCTCACCGAGCACGACGCGGTCGCCGCCGCGGCGGCGGGAATCGAGAGCCTCGACGTCCTGGTGCACAACGCGGGTGTGGCCGAGCTCGGCCCGATCGCCGAGACCCCAGCCGAGGCGTGGCGCCGCTCGTTCGAGTCGAACGTGGTGGCCGTCGCGGAACTGACCCGCCTGCTGTTGCCCGCACTACGTGCCGCGAACGGGCATGTGGTGCTGATCAATTCGGGCGCCGGGATCCGCGCCAACGCCGGCTGGGGCGCCTACGCGGCCAGCAAGTTCGCCCTGCGCGCGTTCGGCGATGCGCTGCGGCTGGAGGAGCCCGCCCTGCGGGTGACCTCGATCCACCCGGGACGGATCGACACGGACATGCAGCGCGACATCATCGGGACCGAGGGCGGCGCGTACGACCCGGGCGAGTTCCTCAAGGCCGGCACCGTCGCGGGCGCGGTGCGGGGCGCGATCGAGACGCCGCGCGACGCACATCCGACCGAGATCATCCTGCGCCCGATCGCACGGTAGGACGTTCCGCCGCGGACCCTCATGTCAGGTCGCAGCCCGGGTTCAGCGGGATCCCGTTGAACCGGTCGAGGATGTACGAGACGGCGCCGTTGGTTCGGTAGCCGTCGATGAGCTCCGGGCCGAAGTGATTGGCGAAGGTGGTGCCGGGCGCGATCGGCGGCAGGTCGTTGGTACGGAACGTCACGTCGGCGCCGCGGTCGCACCAGTCGAGGGCCAGCTGCCTTGCCTGCCCGTAGGGGACGGTGTCGTCGTTGCGGCCACTGGTGATCAGCACCGGACCCTGCGGTGCACGGGTGCCAAGACGCTGCTCACGGAGAACGCGCGTGGCCTCGGGTGCGCTGCGCATGTTCTCGAGCAGCGACTTGCCGTCCTTGGTGTACGCATCGGTCCGCAGGAAGGGCTGGCGGGCCATCACGTCCGCGATGCACTCGGTGCCGAGGTCGCCGAGCACCGCCCGCCCGGCGGGGGTGAGGCGCTCGTCGAGGATCGAGGCCAGTTCCGGATTGCGTGCGACGAAGCCGTTGATCGCGAACCCGATGGCGCCCCCGATGAGGTTCCCGTCGATCTGCTCGAGCACCCGTTCCAGGTCCGCGGTCGGCCCGCCTGCCCAGGTGCCCTTGACGTTCAGCTCGGGGGCGTAGGTATCCGCGAGCTCCGCCGCGGCCGCCGCGGCCCCGCCGCCCTGCGAATACCCCCACAGCGCAAGCGGTGTCGATACGCCACTGCCGCCGAGGGTGTTGGCGGCGCGGGCGGCATCGAGCACGGCGTGGGCCTGCTCGACCCGGTTGGCGTAGGTGTGGACGCCCGGTGTGCCGAGCCCGATGTAGTCGGTGACGAAGACCCGCGCTCCCAGCGCGGTCCACACACCCGCCGACAGCGCTTCCTGGTTGGCCGAGAGCGACAGCGGATCGGTGGTCGCGTACATCCCGGCGGCGAAGGCGCGTGACATCGCGCACTGGTCGCCCTGACCGGCGGTGCCGGGGGCGATCACCACGGTCGGGCGCGGTCCGGATCCGCGCCACGGATGGTTCCCCTCGATGAAGGTGCCGGTCACCGCGGTCGGCGAACCGTCCTGCAGGCGTGAGGTGTACATGACGCGCTGCGCCGCTGCCGGCCAGCTCCCGTCGGCGCCGGGAATCGACGCGAACAACGGCATCGCCTCCGTGCGGAGGATCGCGCCCTCGGCCTGCGGCAGCTGAGCCGGCGGCGAGTAGAAGTCGGTACCCGGATCGGCGAGTGCCGGGCCTGACCCGATGAGGGCGAAGGCACTTGTCACGCAGCCGATCAGCGCGACAGCCGCGATCTTGGTGAGCTGCGGGGCCTGGAAGGGGCGGTGTCGGGGCGAGATGGTCATGGCGTGGCTTTCCGCTCGTGTGGTCGGGGCGAGATCGCTCGGATGCTTCAGGCGCGGGTCAGATCACCGCACCGACATCTCGCGCGACGATGCGGTCCAGCGCACGCTCGGCTACCGCGGCGATCGTCATCGAGGGATTGCACGCGGCGGTGTTGCCCGGCATCAGGGCACCGTCGAGCACGTACAGGCCCGGCTGACCGTGCACCCGGCCCTCGAGGTCGCACACCGGACCCATCGACGCGCCACCGAGCGGGTGCCAGGTCGAGGGGAACACCGCATTGGTGTCGGTGAGCACGCTCGCCGATCCGGCGATCGCCTGGACCGTCGGCCCGATGTGGCCGTTCTGGATCGCCGAGTCACCATCCCTCGGCCAACGCAGCACCGCGGAGTCGGTGACCGAGTCGTAGACGACACTGCCGCGCCCCTCGCTGACGCCGTAGCCGACCAGCATGGTGCTGCGCACGTCGACGGAGAGCGACGGGATCGAGGCCTGGATGACCGTGTGGGCACTGGACGGGTCGGCCCAGTTCAAGCTGCCGTAGACGACCGGTCCGCCCTGGGTGGCGCCGAATTCGCGCTCCAGGCTTGTCCATACGTAGATGCGGTCGGCGTTGGTGCCCCAGCCGCCGCCGAGCCCGTCGGGCATGTCGGGGATGCGACCCTGAGCCGCCGCACGCACCAGCAGGGTGGTGGTGTTGAGGCTGCCCGCCGCCATCACCAGTGCGCTGGTGGTGAGGATCTTGTTCTCGAGCACCCTGCCCGTCGTGTCGATCCGGTCGACGTAGACCGTCCAGCGGCCGTCCGGCGCCCGCTCGACATCGGTGACCTCGTGCAGGGTCTGCACCGTCACCCGGCCGGTCGCCTCGGCAGCCGCGATGTAGGTGACGTCGACCGAGTGCTTGCCGCCGTTGTTGACCCCGAGCGCGCCGTCACCGTTGGTGTACGACGGCTTCATCAGGCCGCGGATCTCGTCGAGTGCGTAGTTCCAGTCGATCGGCATCGGGATCTTCGACAGCGGCAGTCCCGCCCGCCGGACGTTCTCCGCGAACATGCGCGGCGCCAGGTAGCTCGGGCTGTCGACGAGCTCGTCGGGGGCAACGGCGAGTCGGAGCATCCGCGCGACCCGGGGGTAGTGGACCCTGCCCATCGTTGCCCAGTCGAGCTCCTCCGGGAAGTGCGTGTTGAACACCGCCTCCGCGGGTTGCAGGCTCATCCCCTGGTAGATCAGCGAACCGCCGCCAACACCCGCGGCGCACAGCGCCGTCATGTTCTCACCCGGGACTGCCTCGATCAGCCCGGTGTAGGGCTCGAGGGCGACCGGCCTGCCGAACAGCTCCGGCGCGGACCGGTGCCAGAGAATGCGTTTGTCGGGCGCCGTCGGATGGGGAAAGGTCTCGGCGTTCGGCCCTGTGGGCCAACGGATCCCGCGTTCGAGCACAAGAACCGGAACGCCGGCCTCGGCCAGGCGCAGCGCCGTCACCCCGCCGCCGAATCCCGAGCCGATCACGACGACGCGGTGCTCCTCGCGGGTCACCGGAACGTTGCCGACCCTGGCCGCGATCCCGGGGGAGGCCTGGGCAGTGCGCGGTGTCGCCCATGCGATTCCCGCCGCGGCGGCACCGGCCAGGAAGGACCGGCGTTTGATCTCGGGCACAGCAGTTCCCCCCAGTCACGGATACGACTACTCGACGAACGATCGGCCTCGGCCCGCCCGGCTCGTCACGTGCAGCCGGTCGGCAAGGCAGGCGGAGTGATCGGACTCACCCCCAAGAGCGAGCTAAAACTAGACACTTGGACTGAGAAGTGTCAAGAAGTTGGATTGCACGGGCTTCTTTGCTCGGGGCTTGACATTGCCCCTAGGGCAAGGTTCGACGATGGATCGCATGAACAACAACGCCTTGCACACCGTCGAAGCCCAGATCCGCGAGCAGACCGCCGCCTACTGCGAGTCGAACAACGTTCCCGGTTTCGTCGCAGGCATCCACCACGCAGGCGAGCAGATCGTCGTCGCGCACGGCAGCGCGAACATAGCCACCGGCGCACCGATGCTCGAAGACACCGGATTCCTCTTTGGATCCGTCACCAAGGTCCTGACCACCACCCTGGTCCTCCGACAGGTCGAGCTCGGACTCCTCGACCTCGACGTGCCGGTGGTGAAGTACCTACCCGACTTCGCCCTGACCGCACCGGGTGCGGCGGACAACATCACGGTCCGGCACCTGATTTCGCACACCAACGGCATCGACGCTGACCTGTTCTTCCCCGATGCCAAGGGCCGCGACGCCCTGAAGGTCTATGCCGACGGCCTCGCGAGCAACTGCGGCACCCTGTTCGAACCCGGCGAGCAGCTGAGCTACTCCAACGGCGGCATGATCGTCGCGGGACGTCTGCTGGAAGTGGTGACCGGCTTGCCCTTCCCCGACCTGCTCGAGCGCGATGTCTACGCACCGGTCGGCATGCGGGACTCCAGCACCTCCGCCGAGCAGGCCATCCTCCGCAGCACCGCGGTCGGCCACTTCAATGACCCCGAGACCATGGCAGCCAGCCCCACCGGCATGTTCACGCTGCCCGACACCTGGGGGCCGGCAGGCGGCACGCCGATCGGCACCGTCGCAGACCTGCTCGCATTCGGACGCACTCACCTCGCGGGGGGCGTGTCCCCTTCCGGCACAAGGGTTCTCTCGACCGAGTCGACCGCGCTGATGCAGCAGGTCGCCTACGACATGGCCAGCCCGAACGTCCCGCCGATCGGCCTGGGTTGGGTGCTGTACCCGTTCGGTGACACAACCGTCCTCGCCATGTCGGGCGCGTCGCCGGGCGGAGTGTCCATCCTGTGCGTCGTGCCCGAACACGACCTGGTCTTCACCGCTTTCGGTAATACGCCTGGGGCGATCATGCTGCAGGACCAGATCCTGCAGTGGCTCCTGAGCGAGCATCTCGGCGTCCAGATCCCCACGGTGATAAACGAATTGGAACAGGACGTCGATCTCACCCCGTACGTGGGCACCTACCGCTCCAATCAGCTCCGCATCGACGTCAGCATCGTCGAAGGACAGCTGGAGGAGCGGGTGACCTACGAACCGGTGGACGAATCGCAAGACCGGATCTTCACCGAGTTCGCCGGCGGCACGACCTCCGCCCCGCCGCAGCGCTACGTGCCGATCCGGCCCGGCCTCTTCGCACCCGCCGGATACCCACTCGAGGCGTTCGACGGATACCTGCGACTGCTGCTCGTCTCCTACCACGACGTCCGCGACGGCCAGGCGCGCTTCCGCAACGGCGGCGGCCGCCTGACCCGACGGGCCTGACCGCCAGGAATTCGCGTCGCAGCAAAGAGATTTCCCGGAACCTGTCACATTCCCGCCGCCCCGTCCGTCAGTGATGTGTAGACCCCAACCGAAGGAGAACAGACGCCATGACGAACACCGCCTCCATCTCACGGATGCCCAACCCCGGCGATTTCGTGCCGGAGCTGAAGGACATCAGCGCTGCCCTGTTCCGTGCGACCGGGAACCACTCGGTTCCCCGCGCCACGATGAGCCTGGTTCACCTGCGCGCCGGGCAGATCGTCGGCAACACCTACCTGACCATCCTGAACACCGGTTTCCTCCGCAAGGCCGGGGAGTCCGAGGAGCGCATCACGGCCGTGTCGTCCTGGCAGGACGCCCCGTACTTCACCGAGGCCGAACGAGCAGCGCTTGCCCTTGTAGAGGCGGTCCTCCAGCCCGCCCCGCGCGGCAAGGAGCGCGTCAGTGACGAGCTGTACGCGGAGGCCGCCAGGCACTACGACGAGAAGGCGCTGGCCACCCTCACCATCGCGATCGGCCAGATCAACTTCTTCATCGCCCTGGCCCTGATCGGCAAGCCCCAGCCGGTCGCCTCGCTGGCGGACGAGCAGTGGGACTGACCTGATCGCTCCGCCACGAGGGCTCTCATCGCCGATGGCGGGGCTGCACCCTCCCGGGGTGAAGCCCCGCCATCGGCCGGCCCGCGAGCGGCGCGGCGCCGAGCGCCCAGTGGAAGGATGTCCAGCATGATCACGATCGGCCAGCTCGCGGACTACGCCGGGGTGACCACCAAAGCCGTCCGCCACTATCACGAGCGCGGTCTGATCGCCGAGCCCGATCGCGACTCGTCCGGTTACCGGCGCTACACCGCCCAAGACGCCATCGACCTCGTCAAGATCAGGACACTGGCCGATGCGGGCGTGCCACTGGCCCGTATCAAGGACCTCCTCGACGCCGGCCCGGACGCGCTCACCGCAGCCATCGCCGAGATCGATCGCAACCTCCGAGACCGCATCGCGCAGCTGCGGCGAACCCGCGGTCAACTCACCCAGTTACGCGGCGGCGACAGGCTTTTCGTCACCCAGGACGTCGCCGACTATCTCGACGATCTGCGCGAACTCGGCGTCAGCGAACGCCAGTTGCGACTGGAACGCGATGGCTGGATCCTCATGCAGACAGCCTCACCCGAGGATGCCGCCGTGTGGATCGACGAGAAACGCGAACTCATCACCGATCCCGAGTTCCGCCTCGTCTACCTCGAACATGACGCCGCCTACGACTGGTCGCCCAGCGATCCCCGTCTCCCCGCCCTCGCGGACCGCACCCGGAACTGGTTCGCCAACCACGACAGCCGGTCCGAGACCCGCCCCGTTCACAACCCGACCATCGCCAGACTGGCGGCACTGTCCCAGCCGGGAGCCTCGTCCCCGGCGTGGGACCGCCTCGCCCAACTCGTGAAGGGCTCACCCAACTCATAGCAGCGGGACCGGGAAGCTCAGGTTGGGAGACTATCCCTAGGCGCCGGAGGTCATCGCGGGCCGCAGCCAGCGGGTGAGGAACGCACGCAGGTCGTCGTCGCTGTGGACGGTGTCGTCGTCGAAGAGGATCACCGAGATCCCCAGCCGAAGCGCGATCTCGACGATCTCGTCCAGGCCCGGCCGCAGATCCGGCTCCCGATCGGCGAGTGGGGAGAGTAGTTCGCGGGCAATGGGTCTGGCGCGCGCAATCATGCCGGAGTCGAACAGCGGGTTGTCGCCGTCCGCCTCGAGCAGGGTGGTCAGGACCGGATGGTCGCGGACCGCCGCCCGGCCGGCGACTATGAGTTCGAGCACGTACTCGAACGGTGAGTCGACCGATTCCAGCCGGGCGCGGATGTCGCCG
The DNA here is from genome assembly GCF_053607505.1 of Rhodococcus sp. NPDC055112. NCBI lineage: Bacteria > Bacillati > Actinomycetota > Actinomycetes > Mycobacteriales > Nocardiaceae > Rhodococcus > Rhodococcus sp. NPDC055112. The sequence continues at coordinate 7,624 of NZ_JBSGTR010000001.1, read as the reverse complement.
AGAACCTGGATGGCGAGGCCGCCGACGGCCTGGGATACGAGTTCCTCACGGGACCCGAAGATGGAGTACACGGTCTGCCGCGTGACGCCGGCGGCGAGGGCGACAGCTGCGATGGTGACGCCTCCGAAGCCATCGCTCTCGATCAGCCCGAGCGTGGCATCCAAGACCTTCTTCCGGGACCGCACACAACCATTATCGGGTAGCCCCGGCCGTGGACACCTCCGCGGTGTCCGGGGTCAGGTCGAACTGGATGACTCCCGTCCCCGGATCGAGGTGCCGCGGCCCAAGGCCGCCGGGCGCAACGGTGTCGATCTCGGCGCCGCCCACGGGCGCCGACACCTCATGGGAGGCCACTCGACCCGCCCACAACGTGACCGCACCGAGCAGGGCGAGCAGGATCAGGAACTGGGCGATGCCACCGATGACGCCACGACGGGAATCCCGCGGTTCGATGGTATGTGCTGCTGCATTGTCCACGGCGATCACGCTCTTTCGGGGTCGGCGAACCACCCCGGGGTCTCGGAGCGGAAGCGGCTGCGCCAGAGAAATTTTCGGAGGGATCGTGTCCGCGCCGCCGCCTACAAGTCTCGTTCGTCGATGTACGAATGCCCATCACCACCAGTGGTGAAATCAGCCATCCCCTCGTCACGGTCCCGGGGATCATCCGCTGCCGTAGCAACCGCTTCACGGACTCGATTGGTTCTCGGCGACCCAGGCCGCGACCTGTGTCCGCGAGGTGAACCCGAGTTTGGACAGAATGTGCTCGACGTGGCCCTGGGCGGTGCGGGGCGAGATCACAAGCGTCGAGGCGATCACCTTGTTCGAATGGCCCGCGGCGATCAGGTGTGCGACCTCGGTTTCGCGTGGGGTCAACACGGAGGCGACCGGTGTCGCCCGGGGCTTGTCGCTGTGGCTGTCCCCGAGCGCGTACGCCACGGACTCGTCCACACTCATGGCGCCACCAGCGCGAAATGCCTCACCGTAGGCGCGGTCCCCGAGTGCGGCGCGGGTGAGTTGCTCGCATTCGTCGTGATTCCCCTGCAGGAAGGTGAGGGTCACCGACGCGCTTCCCACCGTCCGCGCGAGCGTGTCGGCCGCACCCATCAGGACGGCGGCACGCGTCGGGTCGTCTGCTCGAATCCCGATCCAGGCCAGGGACTCGAGGCACCAGCCCGTCATCGCCGGGTCGTTGATCGGCCGGCTCAGCCGCAGCGCCTGTTCGATCAGCGTGGTTGCCCTATCGAGGTCTCCCGCCTGCAACGTTGTCTGGCCGAGAGCCCACGAAGAATGCGCGCGGAAGAAGGACTCTCCCCGTGGGGTGGTGAGCGCAAGAATCCGCTCGTGGCAGTCGGCGGCCGTCTTCTCGTCCCCCGACAGTCCGCTCGCTGCCGCCAGGCCGAGGAGTCCGGCCAACTGGCGAGTGATCTCGTATCCGGGCCTCTTCGGGGCAGGGCCGACCTCATCCCGCTCCCGGGCGCTGGCGAGGGCGGCCCGGAACGGTTCGACCGCGCCGGCGAGGTCGCCACTGAACAACCCGAGATAGCCGCGCGCGTAGTTCACGGTCTCGAGTGACTCCGGATCTCCCAATTGCGCTGCGAGCTCGCCGCATTGCGCCACTCGTGCTGCCGCGTCATCGGGTTTGGCCTGCATGCCCGCCAATACGGTGTCGTTGTACAGCGAGTTCAGGCGTTCCTTGGGCTGCGCGGTGACGGCGCTCGCCAGGGAGCGGTCCATCCAGTGCCTGGCCTCTGCCAGGTGGCCGCGGGACAGCCAGAACGCAACGAACATGGTGTTGGTGAGGACCGCATTGGTGTCAGGATCGGTATCGATGACCGGTGTGGTCAGGCTGAAGGCCAGCGCCTCGCGCAGGTTCGGCTGTTCCCGATCGAGTCGGGCAATCCAGTCGGTCTGACGGGGGCCGATCGATTCGTACTCGGTCCGCAACACCAAGCGCAGATACCACTGGAGGTGCCGCAACCGAGCGGTGTGGTGCTCGCCGGACTCTCGCAGCTTCTCCCCGCCGTACTCGCGGATCGTCTCGACCATGCTCAGGCGCACGACGTCGCAAACCTGCTCGCGGACCAGGATCGACTTGTCCACCAGCGAAGCCACCGCGTCCAGGAAATCGTCGGCGACCAGCTCCTCGGGACAGATGCTCTCGGCCGCATCCAGCTCGAAACCACCCACGAACACCGACAACCACGCCCACAGCTTCTGCTCGCGCGGGTCGCACAGTTCGTAGCTCCAGTCGACACATGACCGCAACGTCTGCTGCCGGGACGGCGCGACCCGGGAACCGACCGTCAACAGGCGGTAGCGGTCCGTCAGCCGCTGCAGGATCTGCTCGGCGGACATCGCCCTGATCCGCACCGCCGCCAACTCGATCGCCAACGGCAACCCGTCCAGCCGACCACAGATCCCCACCACCGCAGCACAATTGCCGTCGGTGAGCACGAAGTCGGGCAGCCGGGCGCCCGCCCGCGCCACGAACAGCGCCACCGACTCGTACCGAGGCAACGCCTCGAGCGGCGTGCTCTGCTCTGAATCCGGCACCGTCAACGGCGGCACCCGCAACACCCGCTCCCCGTCCACCCCTAGAAGCTCGCGGCTCGTCGCCAGGATGCGCAGTTCCGGACACGCTCGCAGCAGCGTCTGCACCAACTCCGCGACCGCGCCCAGCACGTGCTCGCAGTTGTCCAGGACCAACAAGATCTGCCTGGAACAGAGATGATCGACCAGCGCGCCGGACACCGACCGTCCCGGGCGATCCGGCAACCCGAGTGTGGCGGCAACGGTCTCCGCCAACAACTCCGAATCGTGCAGGTCGCCGAGGGCGACAAACCACACCCCGTCGGCGAAGACCCGACGCGAATCCCCGGCGACCCGCAACGCCAACCGGGTCTTGCCGACCCCGCCGATCCCGGCCAACGTCACCAACCGCGAGTTCCCCAGCAACCGCCTCGCCTCGGCCACCTCGTGCCGCCGACCGACGAAACTGGTCAGCTCCAGCGGCAGGTTTCCTGGCCTGTCCTTCACGGAGGTCGTCATCGCACGTCCTCTGGTTCACCGGATTTGATGTGTTTTACGCTACCCCGAGGAGGTCAGGACGGTATCCAAGGCGGCAACCGTGCTGCGCACTCGTGATCATCGGGTTGCGGATGAACCCTCAGACCGGATCGGAGACCGTGGCGCTGTCCTTGCCCCGAGCCCAGCGCGGCAGGATGAAGACCCCCTCTGCCTCGACGCAGACACCGTCCGGCCCGGCGAGATGCCCGGTGACGATGGTCTTGACGCCCTCGAGGCGATCGATACGCGCCTCGGCGTGCAGGGCGCCGAGCGGGGTGGGGCGGCGGTAGCGCAGGGTCAGCGTCCCGGTCATGCCGGGAGCACCACCGGCCTCGGCCGCCGCACCGAGAACCTGATCGAGCACCAGGGCGGACACACCCCCGTGGGTCAGTCCTGCCGGTCCCTCGTAGGCGGCACCGAGATGGAAGTCGGCCCACGCGCGACCGTCCGGTTCACACTCGACGACCAATGGCGGCGCGACCGCGTTGCGGAGCCCGGCCGCGGCGTTGCCCCAGGCCCGCTTCTGGCCCGAGGCGCCCCAGCGCACGCCGTACGGTCCGGGTATCGCCCGCTGCCGCAGCAACCGCTTGGCGGACTCGATGTGCTCCTGCGCGGCACGCACCTCCTGGTCGTCGACCTCGGTCAGCAGGGCGATCTCGATCAGCTCCCTGACGCTGGCGGTCAGCGGCCCGTACAGGTCCGCCTGCCGCGCGATCTCGTCGTCGGACATTCCGTCCGCGACGTAGAACTGCTGTTGGTGAGCGATCGAGTCAGTCACAGTGCCTCACTAATGCGGTAAGTCGACACCGGGCACGAGGGCAACGGTCCTGGTGCACGGAGCGTCATGCGGTGCGATGTGCACTCTACATACGGTGCGGACGACGTTCCGCGCGCTACCGGAGCCGCTCGCGCCGCGCCAAGGTGCTCCCCAGCCCCGCGGCCGCCGCGCGTACGGCTTCGACCTGACTCTCCGGCCGGAACCGTCCGGTCGGCCCGGTGACGCTGATGGCTGCGAGCGGCTCCTCACCCTGTCCGAGCACCGGCGCGGCCACACAGTTGAGGCCGAGCGCGGATTCCTCGTGTTCGAACGCCACGCCGGTCTCCACGATCCGCGTCAGCTGGCGGCGCAGCAGTCCTGGTGCCACCACGGTGTGCGCCGTGCGCCGGGCCATCGGCGACGAGAGCACCTCCCGCTGGATCCCCGGTGCTGCATACGCCAGCATGGCCTTACCGATAGCAGTGCAGTGCAACGGATTCCGACCGCCGGCCCGGGAGGGGGATTTCGCCTGGCGGTGGCCGCCGATCTTCGCGATGTACACGACGTCGTGACCCTCCCGAACGCCGAGGTGCACGGTCTCGTGGGTCCGCTCGTACAGGTCCTGCAGAAACGGCATCGCGACTTCGAGCAGGCTGCGTTCGAGGGACGCCCGCATCCCCAGTTCGAAGAGCCCGCCGCTGAGCCGGTAGCCGCCGTCGACGCGGTCGAGGAGCCGGTTCGCGACCAGTTCGCCGGACAGACGGTGCACGGTCGCCTTGTGCAGTCCGGTCCGGCGCACCAGCTCGGCGAGGGCGAGGGCGTGGTCGTCGGGCCGGAAGGCGCGCAGGATCGTCACCGCCTTGCCGAGCACGGTGTCGAGGTTCGCGGCGGCCGTCATCGTTCGAGCGTATCGCTGAGTGAGACGAAGGGCTGGTTCGGCAGCACGGATCCCGTAACAGTGGGGGCCATGAGCCAGCCCACGAACTCCATCGCGGCGAGCGAGACCGACATCGCCGCCGCCGCGGACCGCCTCGCGGCCGCCGCCGCGGCCGGTGCGCCATGCGCGCCGGTGCGGGAGCTGATCGGCGCCGACGACCTCGCCGCCGCCTACGCCGTCCAGCAGCGCGTCAACGATCTCCGGCAGCAGGCCGGCGCCAAGGTCGTGGGCCGCAAGATCGGCCTGACCTCGGTCGCGGTCCAGCAGCAGCTCGGCGTCGACCAGCCCGACCTCGGCGTCCTGTTCGACAACATGGCGTACCCCGACGGCGCCGACATCCCGATGAGCCTGCTGATCCAGCCGAAGATCGAGGGCGAGGTCGGCTTCGTGCTCGGCGCCGACCTGGCCGACGGCCCGCTGGACGCGGACCAGGTCCGGGGCGCGATCGAGTACGCCGTCGCCGCACTCGAGGTATGCGACAGCCGCATCGAGAACTGGGACATCCGTTTCGGCGACACCGTCGCCGACAACGCGTCGTCCGGCGTGTACGTCCTCGGGACCGAGCGCCGCACCCTCGACGAGGTCGCACCGGTCGACGTCGTCATGTCGATGGCCGTCGACGGCCAGGAGGTCTCCTCCGGCAACGGCGCCGCCTGCCTCGGCGACCCGATCGAGGCCGTGGTCTGGCTCGCCCGCGCGGCGCGCGACCTCGGCCAGCCGCTGCTCGCCGGTCAGGTCATCCTGTCCGGCGCCCTCGGCCCGATGGCGACCGTCGCCGCCGGCAACACCGTCACCGTCACCGTGTCCGGTCTCGGCACCGTGACCGCCCGTTTCGTGGGAGAGAAGGAAGCATGAGCAAAGTCAAGGTCGCGATCATCGGATCGGGCAACATCGGCACCGATCTGATGATCAAGGTGCTCAACCATTCGGAGTACCTGGAGATGGGCGCGATGGTCGGTATCGACCCCGCCTCCGACGGTCTGGCACGGGCCGCGAAGCTCGGCGTGCCGATCACCGCGGAGGGCGTCGAGGGCCTGGTCGCCCTGCCGAACTTCGACGAGATCGAGATCGTCTTCGACGCGACGTCGGCGAAGGCACACGTCGTGAACAACGACCGTCTCGTCCCGCTCGGCAAGCGGATGATCGACCTGACCCCCGCCGCCGTCGGCCCGTTCGTGATCCCCGCGGTCAACGGCGACGACCACCTCGACGCCCCGAACGTCAACATGGTCACCTGCGGTGGCCAGGCCACCATCCCGATGGTTGCGGCCGTCTCCCGGGTGGTCCCTGTTGCGTACGCCGAGATCGTGGCGTCGATCGCGTCCAAGTCGGCCGGCCCGGGTACCCGCGCCAACATCGACGAGTTCACCGAGACCACGTCCAGCGCGATCGTGTCCGTCGGTGGCGCCAAGCGCGGCAAGGCGATCATCATCCTCAACCCCGCCGAGCCGCCGCTGATCATGCGCGACACGGTGTTCTGCCTGGTCGACGCGCCGGACCCGGCTACGCACGACGAGATCCGCCAGTCCATCGAGAAGATGGTCGGCGACGTCTCGGCCTACGTCCCCGGATACCGCCTCAAGCAGCAGGTCCAGATCACCGAGATCCCCGCCGACCAGCCGGTCGAGACGCTGGTCGTCGACGGCAACCGCCCGACCCACCAGGTGTCGATCTTCCTCGAGGTCGAGGGCGCAGGACACTACCTGCCCGCTTACGCAGGCAACCTCGACATCATGACCTCCGCCGGACAGCAGATCGCGGAGCGGATCGCACAGAAGAAGGAAGCCACCCGATGAGCAACCCCACCATCTTCGTCCAGGACGTCACCCTCCGGGACGGCATGCACGCGGTGCGCCACCGGATCTCGCCGGAGGACGTCAAGCGCATCGTCACCGCCCTCGACGCCGCGGGCGTCGACGCGATCGAGGTCGCGCACGGCGACGGTCTCGCCGGCGGATCGGTGAACTACGGTCCCGGCTCGAACACCGACTGGGAGTGGATCGAGGCCGCGGCGGATTCGATCAAGAACGCTCGGCTGACCACGCTGCTGCTGCCGGGTGTCGGCACCATCGAGGAGCTCAAGCACGCCTACAAGCTGGGCGTGCGGTCGGTGCGCATCGCGACGCACTGCACCGAGGCCGACGTCTCCGCGCAGCACATCGAGACCGCCCGCGAGATCGGCATGGACGTCTCGGGCTTCCTGATGATGAGCCACATGGCGCCCGCGGAGGAGCTCGCGAAGCAGGCAAAGCTGATGGAATCGTATGGCGCGCACTGTGTCTACGTCACCGACTCGGGCGGACGCCTGACCATGGGCGGGGTCCGCGACCGGGTCCGCGCCTACAAGGAGGTCCTCAACGAGGGCACCGAGATCGGCATCCACGCCCACGAGAACCTCTCGCTGTCGGTGGCCAACAGCGTCGTCGCGGTCGAGGAGGGCGTCTACCGTGTCGACGCGTCCCTCGCCGGACACGGTGCCGGCGCGGGTAACTGCCCGATCGAGCCGTTCATCGCGGTCGCCGACCTGTACGAGTGGAAGCACGGCTGCGACGTGTTCGCCCTGCAGGACGCCGCGGACGACATCGTCCGTCCGCTGCAGGACCGGCCGGTGCGCGTCGACCGCGAGACCCTGACCCTCGGCTACGCCGGTGTGTACTCGAGCTTCCTGCGGCACGCGGAGACTGCGTCTGCCCGCTACGGCATCGACGTCCGCACCCTGCTGCTCGAGGCAGGCAAGCGCAAGCTGGTCGGCGGCCAGGAGGACATGCTCGTCGACATCGCCCTGAACCTGGTCGCGGAGCGCGAGGGCGCCACCGCCTGACCCAGGCATTCCTCCTCTCGGGCGCTGTGACCGTTTCGGTCAC